>CAZHOX010000202.1:2317-5664 GCA_964534345.1 uncultured Anaerolinea sp. | reverse complement strand
GCTTGTTGATCGATGTATACGAGCGTTACGGATTGAGTTCCATTGCGCAGGTGGATTTGCTCGAACGCATTCATCACAACCAGCATTTGGAGGCGTTGAGCAAAATGTCCTTCGCCATCATCCAGACCGTGTTCCGCAAATTGGAAAAACGCTTTGGGCGCGCTGTGCTGGAGGATGTGAACCGCTCGATGAAATTAATTCGACATGACAGCAAAGGCTACTCACTGGAGGTGGAGCAGATTGCCGAGTATGAACGCCCACCGATGATCGAGGTGAAGGAGTATTTGGAGAGGAAAAAGTAAGAGTCAAATGACAGCAAAGAGACAGTCACCTGCGATGTGACTGTCTCTTTTTACAACGGAATTAATCTCAGGCGGAAAAAGTCATGGTATAAAAATTTCAGGAAACTTCAACACGGAAATATAACCATGACAAACACCATACTACTTTTTATTGCAGGCCTCATTCTTTTGATCCTCGGTGCAGATTTGCTCGTACGCGGGGCATCCCGTCTCGCTGCGGCGTTTGGGGTTTCTCCGCTGGTAATTGGATTGACCATTGTAGCCATTGGAACCGCTTCGCCGGAGATAGCTGTGTCCTTGCAAGCCGCCGCCAATGGACAGGCAGACCTGACCCTTGGCAATGTGCTTGGCTCCAATATCTTCAACATTTTTTTTATTCTTGGGGTTACATCCATCGTTGCGCCGATCGTGATCGCCGAGCAATTAATTCGCAAGGACGCGCCGATCCTGTTGGGCGTATCTCTGCTCACATTTGCGCTGGCATTCGACGGAAACCTCAACGCAATGGACGGGATCATCCTTGGAGCACTTCTGACTGCCTACATCATCTTTGCATTGAAACAAAGCCGCTCCGAAAGTAAAAAAGTGCAAAAGGAATATGCTGAAGAATACGCGCCGAAGGAACCACAAACGACAAGAAACACCGTGGTCAACATCATTTTTATTTTGATCGGGCTGGGGCTGCTTGTGTTGGGCTCGAACTGGCTGGTGGATTCTGCTGTCCAAATTGCCCGAGTGCTTGGCATCAGCGAATTGGTGATCGGATTGACGATCGTAGCAGTAGGAACTTCCCTGCCCGAAGTTGCCACCTCTGTGATCGCCGCACTCAAAGGTGAAAGCGATATCGCAGTCGGCAATGCGGTCGGGAGCAATATTTTCAACCTGCTCGGCGTGCTGGGAATCGGCGCACTTGTTTCCCCGAATGGCATTGCGGTGGAAGAGCATGTTTTACAATTTGATATGCTCGTCATGGTATTTGCGGCCTTGGTTACGCTGCCGGTCTTTTATGTAGATAATCAAATATCCCGCATGGAAGGCGGCTTGCTTCTGGCATATTATGTTGTGTATGTGGTCTATATAATCATGCAGGCCGCCAATAGCCCATTCCTACCCAGGGTCACATTGTTTATTTCTGTTTTTGTCATTTTGACATTCATAGCGCTGATCGTGCTTGCCGTTCGTTCCACATTCGTCAGGCGGAACATTAATATATAGCCATGAAATTAAAAATGGATCAAATTCGATATTGTCGGGAGACTGTATGAATATAACCTCTTGTATGAAACGCCATGTCGTTTCGATCACGCCAGATACCACTCTCCATGAAGCTGCTGATATTTTTGTTAAAAGACACATCGGATTGCTGCCTGTTGTAGATAAAGACAACAAGCCAATCGGTGTAATCGGGATGCGGGACCTGCTAAAGCTCGAACTTCCCGATTTCGTCAATTTTGTCGTGGATGTTGATTTCGTCCACGATTTTGGAGCAGTGGAAGATACACGCCCTCCTGCAAGAACGTTAAATAAAAAAGTTAAGTCACTCATGCGTCCAATCATCACCGTGGAAGAGGGCGCTGGCTTGCTGCGTGCCTACGCATTGATGCTGCAACAAAACCTGCACGATATTCCTGTTGTTTCAAAAGACGGGAAACTGATCGGAATCGCCTCACGTGTGGATGTTGGCGTTGCCATTCTTTCCACCTGGGCCAAGGTGGAATAATGACGTTGCTTCCAGCCATTCTATCGACCATCATTTTTTTCGGAAGCCTCGTATTGATCTTCTCTGAAAAAATCAACCGATCTATCGTCGCCATTGCCGGATCTGTGTTGATGATCGGCGTTGGGACTATATTTAATTTCTATTCCGAGGAAGCCGCCATTGAAGCAATCGACTTCAACACCCTCGGCCTCTTAATGGGCATGATGATCCTGGTTGCCATGCTCGAGCCAACTGGCTTCTTTGAGTATCTTGCAGTACTGGCTGCACGCGCATCAGAAGGCAAGCCCGTGCGTCTGTTCTTTTTGCTCGGAAGCATTACCACCGTCCTTTCCATGTTTCTCGATAACGTGACCACGGTAGTGCTCATTGCGCCTGTAACCATTCTTATCAGTGAAATTCTCGGTGTCAGTGCGCTTCCATACCTTGTGACGGAAGCGCTTTTGTCCAATACGGGCGGCGTGGCAACCCTCGTGGGCGACCCGCCCAACGTGTTGATCGGTTCCGCAGCCGGACTCTCATTCAATGACTTTCTTATTTATTCCCTGCCAATTGTCCTTGTTTCATGGGCTGGCGCATTATTCCTCTTAAAGTATCTTTTCAAGAAGGAATTATCAAAACGTCCGCGCCGAAGCAAAGCAGTGATGAAACTTAACCCTGCCGAGACTCTTAATCATCCTGAAACCGCACGTAAAATTTTGATCGTACTGGGTGGAGCTATTTTATTTTTCTTTGTACATCACCTGCTTCATATTGAACCGTCATTCGTCGCGTTGAGCGCTGCGGCAATTACCTTGCTCTGGGTACAGCCCGATATTCACGAAGTGCTGAAGAAAGTGGAATGGAGTGTGCTTCTCTTCTTCGGTTCCCTTTTTGTAATGGTTGGAGGTTTGGAACACTCAGGAGTACTGGAAATGATCGTAAGGTTATTCGATAATGCAACTGGAATTTCCCCTGTGCTGTTCGGTGTTCTTGTTATTTGGATCGTGGCGGCTCTCTCTGCTGTGGTGGACAATGTGCCGATCACCATTGCATTGATTCCCGTCATTAAAGGATTGGGCGAGACAGGCATGGATATTGGGCCGTTATGGTGGGCGCTTGCGTTCGGTGCAGGCTTTGGTGGCAGCGGCACGATCATCGGTTCGAGTGCGAACATCATCGTGGCGACGCTTTCCGAAAAGACGCGCACACCGATCACGTCTGCTTTGTGGGTCAAGCGCGGCTTGCCCGTGATGCTGGTCTCATGTTCCATCGCCAGTATTTTATTTGCGATCTTTTACCGATGGCTGTAAGGTTGAATCATCCACTGACATCTGATAATATCAAAG
>CAZHOX010000202.1:0-2217 GCA_964534345.1 uncultured Anaerolinea sp. | reverse complement strand
ATGCCCGCGCCTGTGCCCGTCACAGTGGGCGGCGCAACGGTATTTGCCTTGCCCGTGGAACGATTTGAACAGATTTAATCTCTGAGGAGAGAAGCCGCCATGAAAATGATCATCGTCATTGTAAAAGATTCGGACGCCGATATTCTTACGCAGGCGTTCACAGCCAACAGCTTCCGCGTAACGCGGGTTGCTTCCACCGGCGGTTTTTTGCGCAGCGGAGTTGTCACCATGCTGCTGGGTGTGGAAGAAGACCAGGTGGATGCGGTCATCCAAACCGTACGAGATTCCCTGCCGCCAAAAGCTGACCAAAAGCGCGCTACTATTTTCGTTGTCCCTGTGCAGCATTTCGAACAAGTTTAATTTTTTCAAGGTTATCCAACAAAGACGTTTGTGCAACGTCTTTGTTTTATTTAATTTGGAGGTGTGTATGTCTAAAAAATTGAATCTTCTTTTTTCAATCCTTGCATTATTTATCGTCACCCTTGCATGTGCGAATCCATTAGGTGGAACAGCGCCCGCTGAACCCGCCAATGTGGAGACCATCGTCGCTGCGACATTTGCCGCACTCACTGCCCCAGTCACCCCTGAGGCGGGCGCTACGCCTCCTCCTGCGACCGAGAGCCTGCTGCCTGCTTCGATGTATTTTCTCAACGCTGACAGCGCCGGCCATAACCAAATCTACCGCCTTGAAAGAGATGGAGTCACTGTTACGCAATTGACCTTTGAACCCGCCAGTGTGGAACAGTATGACGTCTCACAGGTGGATGGCAGCCTTGCATACACCACAAATAATCAATTGTTCACCGTCCAACGTGATGGAAGCAACCGCAGCATGATCGTGGATGGCGGCACACTCGACCCAAACAGCCCTGCAACGACTCTCCTCAGTGACCCGCTTTGGTCGCTGGATGCACAAACAATTGCTTTTGGGCATAAGGGCATCAACTTCTACTCGGTAGTTGCAGGGCAATCCACATTGGCGTTACCCTCCAAAATAGACAGCCAGGGTTTCGGGCAAATGTATTATCCGCAAAGCTATTCTCCCGATAGCACAAAACTGCTCATCACCATTGCCCCCATCGCCTCAGATGGCTCCTTCAGCGCCATCTACCATCCCATCGACAATACGCTTGTAGAATTAAAGAACCCAACCGGCGGATCTGGCTCCACCTGCTGCTCCTTCAGTTGGTCGGCAGACAGCGCATCCATTTACACAGGCACCGCCTTCCTCAGTCCATTCACCAGCGCGGGTATGTCACGAGTAGATACTAATAATGGACAGATGGAAGCCTTGCTCACTTCTGACGAAGTCGCTGAAACCTTCAACCTCGCGACGGCTCCCTTCCTCGCACCTGATGGGCAGTTATATTTTATATATGCCAACCAAATCGGGTTAAACAATTTTTCAGTCAATGTGGATTTGCAAATGGTTCGCTCCGCACCTGATGGCGTAACAGGCCGCACCGTCCTACGCCCCGAATCATTCAGCAACGCCAGTGGATACCTCTGGGCGCCTGACGCCAGCTTCCTCATCGCCACCACCTATCCCGCACCCGATGTCTATGCAGGCGGCCCAGCCCAACTTTATTACACGGATGGCAGACCGTCCGTCCCGCTCGTGCCGTTTGCCATGAGCATGAAGTGGGGACCGTAATCTGATTTCTGTAGGGGCGAGGCTGCGTAGCGTCTCGCCCCTGCGTTTTACCCCAGCACAAAATTATCGATCAACCTTGTCTTGCCGAGAAAGACCGCCATCGAGAGCAGGGTTTTCCCTTTAATCTCGCTCAACTCTGCAAGCGTGTCGTAATCGGCACAGGAAACGTACTGCATCTGCGCCAGCGGCTCGGCAGCCAGCACTTCTTTCATCTTTCCGCGTATCTTCTCCGCATCTCTCTCCCCGCCTTCGTACA
Organism: uncultured Anaerolinea sp.; assembly: GCA_964534345.1. Classification (GTDB taxonomy): domain Bacteria; phylum Chloroflexota; class Anaerolineae; order Anaerolineales; family Villigracilaceae; genus Villigracilis. Next base: position 307 of record CAZHOX010000202.1, on the reverse strand, counting down.
ATTCCTTCGCCGCGCTCAACGAGCGGAACAGCACTGTAGCCGCATTGCGCTCGGCTTCGTTCAGGTACTTGTTGCGGCTGGACATGGCTAACCCATCCGCCTCGCGGGTGGTCGGGCAAACAACAACTTCAAGCGGGAAATTCAAATCCCTCACCATCTGGCGGATGACCGCCGCCTGCTGTGCATCCTTTTGGCCGAAGTAGGCTTTGTCTGGCTGGGTGGCGTTGAATAGCTTCGCTACGACGGTGGTCACTCCCTTGAAATGACCGGGGCGCATCGAGCCTTCCAAAGGCTGGGTCATCGCCTC
>CAZHOX010000201.1:0-5672 GCA_964534345.1 uncultured Anaerolinea sp. | reverse complement strand
AATGACAGCCTTGGCTTTATCGGCGCGCGCTCCAACGTTAAGGGCTTCCTGTGTGAATACATGACTTCAGGCCGCGTGTTGGTCTTGGGGGACCCCGGCCCGTGGATGTGTGCAGGCATGACGGGCGGCGTGCTGTATCTCCGCCTGCAACCGCATCTCAATTTTGATCAGGCGGCAATTCAGCGTCGTTTGGGGCGCGGTGCGAAAGTGTCTGTGCAGGAAGTTGACGAAAGTGACTTGCACAACCTGCGTGAACTTTTGACGATCTATGCGGATGAACTAAAACACAATCATCAAGCTGATGAAGCTCAAAAGGCTCTTGACCTGCTCGTGGATTGGAAGAGCACCTTTGTCCGCGTGGTTCCGTTGGGGCTGCAGGAGGAGCAGAAATTCGCTACGGAGTAACCACAAAGTCTCGAAAACACGAAGTTTTTTCTCTCTGAGTCTTAGCGTCTTTGTGTCTTCGTGGATAATAAATCAGGTGTTTTAAATATCATGCAATGCCTTGTGAGTTTTTATTCACAGGGTATTTTTTATTTTTCACATTGTATGCTCCATTTGGGTAGGGAATTATTGGAGCGAAACCCGTAATTCAACAGGTTGTCCAGTCAAAATGCTCCGTAGGGGTAATAGGCGCAATGCCTCAAATCCATAAAATAAAAACAACAAAACGTTCTTCAGATTTTAGAAAGCGAGGTCGTCCATGTTTTTCACTTTAGCTATATTTGTTCTAGCTTACATCGTAATTGCAAGTGAAAAGTTCCCCCGTCATTATGTGGCGTTGATTGGCGCTGGTTTGCTGGTTGTTTTTGGCATACTCAGTCCCATCGAAGCATTGTCTTATATCAACTGGGAAACATTGGGTCTTCTCGCGGGCATGTTTACCCTTGTCTCAATTTTGCAGGAGGCCGGTTTCTTCACCTGGCTGGCAATGACCTCGCTCAAGAAGGTTAATTATCACCCCGTAGCCCTTTTCGTTATCTTGATCATTTTTGCAGCGGGCATGGCTATGTTCATGGATAGCATCACGGTCATGTTATTCCTCTCTGCACTCACGCTGCAACTCTGTCGTTTGCTCAAGCTTGACCCTGTCCCGTTGGTGATCGCAGAAGTCTGTGCGGCCAACACAGGCGGAGCCGCAACACTGGTTGGCGACCCTCCCAACGTAATTCTCGGCACAACCCTCGGATTTAACTTTGCAGATTTCATTACCCACACTGGTCCGATCTCTGCGATTGCCGCGCTTCTTTTGTTGGGCATGTTCTACCTGACCAATCGCAAGGCATTGATGGATGCTCACAGCCTGTTAACCAACGAAACCATTGCTGAAATTGAGACTCTTCACAATGAACCCATGCACGCGCATCTGACTCGCGTTGGGCTGGTCGGTTTTCTAGCGGCAGTGATGCTGCTCGTGCTTCACATCCCGCTCAGTGAATTAACAGGGATTCACATCAATGCCGCGATGGCTGCCCTGATCCCTGCGGGTGTTGCTCTTCTTGTTATGAAAAACGCTGACCGAAAAAAGGCCGTTCTCAAAGTGGATGGAGAAAGCATCCTTTTCTTTGCTGGTTTATTTGTGTTAATCGGCGGTTTGGAAAAGATCAATCTTTTTGAAGAAATGGCAAATAGCCTGGCTGATGTATCCACAGCCAATCACAGCGGACTGGTGATGGCATTGCATTGGCTGCCTGGTTTGGCAAGCGGAATCGTGGATAACGTCCCGCTGGCATTGGCAATGAGCTATGTGCTCAAAGACCTTGCTGCCATTCCTGGAATGCCTGCACTTGGATTAATGGTCTGGTCGCTGGCGCTGGGAATTGACATTGGCGGGAACCTAACTCCGATTGGCGCATCTGCAAATGTGGTGGCTTACTCATTCATGGAGCGGAATCACGGCTCCATTGGTTGGAAGCGCTGGCTGGTTGTGGCAGTTCCTCCCACCATCCTCGCAATGCTATTTGCCTCTTTGTCTGTCATGCTCAAAGGTCATTGGGGCTGGTATTAACTCAATTTTTGAATAAAGGTATTTACCAATACCTTGGAAATAATTTTTTAGGAGAGAGAAATGAACTTCATAAAGAAACAACGCTGGTTATGGATTTTTTCATTGGTGATGGTTTTGACGCTTGTCTTCGTCACCCCTGCTTTTGCGCAGGATGGCACGCCGCCATCGGACGAAGTCGTTGACCTGACTCTGGGCATCAACATTTTATGGATGATCCTTGGTGGCTTCCTCGTCTTTTTCATGCAGGCAGGCTTTGCCTTGGTGGAGACGGGCTTCACCCGCAATAAGAATGTGGCTCACACCATGATGATGAATATGATGGTCTTCTGCATTGGTGCAGTGGGTTACTGGCTGACTGGTTTTGCCTTTCAATTCGGCGGCGTGAATGCTGCGTATCCCGCGGTATCCACTGTCGGCGCGGTTGGAGGCGAGTGGGCTCATTCGCCCATTACCCTCGGTGACTGGTCAGGCTTGCTTGCGACTCCTCTCATCCGCTTTGGTCAATATGGTTTCCTTGGCGGCAGCGGATTTCTGTTGGGCGGCCTTGGCGCGAATGCAGGTGTTTTGGCTTTCTTTCTCTTCCAAATGGTCTTCATGGATACTGCCGCGACCATTCCGACAGGCTCGATGGCAGAGCGGTTGAAGTTTCTTGGGTTCGTGTTCATGGGACTTTGGGTGAGTATGTTCATTTATCCCATTGCTGGTGGATGGGTATGGGGCGGCGGCTGGCTGCAAAATTTGGGGCGTGCTGCCGGGCTTGGCAATGGCGCAGTGGATTTTGCAGGTTCTGGTGTGGTTCACATGATTGGCGGTGCGCTTGCTTTGGCTGGCGCGATGGTGATCGGCCCACGTATTGGTAAATTCAATAAGGACGGTTCAGCCAATACGATTCCTGGCCATAACCTGTCGCTTGGAGTTTTGGGAACGATCATTTTGTTCTTCGGTTGGTTTGGCTTCAACCCAGGTTCGTCCTTGGGATTTGTCGGCGCGTTCCGTAATCTTGCGGTGATCGCTGCCATCAACACGCTCATGGCAGGTGCGGCGGGCGGTGTTTCGGCTATGACATATGCATGGCTGATTGGCCCAACAAAAAAACCAGACCCGGCTTTATCGGTCAATGGGGTTTTGGCTGGCTTGGTTGCTATTACTGCCCCTTGTGCTTTTGTGGATACGTGGGCTGCTGTTGTGATCGGTCTGATCTCTGGTGTGATCGTATGCTGGGCAACTGCTTTGCTGGATAAACTCAAGATCGATGACCCCGTGGGCGCTGTGCCTGTTCACTTGTTCAATGGCGTATGGGGTGTGCTTGCGGTGGGTATCTTTGCTAATGGCAACCCTGATACCGCTGCGTGGAACGGAGTTGAATCCGCTGTCACTGGCTTGTTGTATGGCGGCACAACACAGATCCTTGCACAACTTGCCGAAGTAGTCAGCATCTTTGCTTTTGTCTTTGGCCTTTCTTATGTCTTTTTCAAAGTACTTGCTGCTTTCAAAGTCTTGCGTGTTTCCCGCGAAGTGGAATTGCAGGGCTTGGATATTCCCGAAATGGGCGCAGTGGGGTATCCCGTAGATTGGGAACCACAGGATGTGGATGCGCCTGAAGTAAGCAAACCTGGCTTCTCGGCACAGCCTGCTGCAACAGATTAGGTAGATCAGTCATCTTCTTCGGCTGTTAATACTCTCCTTGGTAGTCCCCGAATGGGGAAGCTCATGGCGATTGGAATGCTCCAGTCGCCATGTTTTTTTGTGCAGACATAAGTACCCATTTAGGGAATAGACTTGAACATGTCTCCTGTCTATAATCTGTTCGTTGCTTATGGCAACGCAGTAACTAAGTAAGCAGGATCAGCCTTGTCCTGGGCTGTTTCTCGAACGATCTCCTTGGTAGACCCCTTCAGAGGGGGTACATGGCGGCTGACTTGTTCCAGTCGCCATGTTTTATTTTTAAGTACCCGTTTGGGTAATAGACCTACCCGAACCCTACCCATATAATCCCGCACTATAAGACACCAAACACATTGTAAGGAGAAGCAATTATGGCAAAGACAATCAAGGAAGTTTTGGAATTAGCAAAAGGCGTTCAAGTTGTAGACTTGCGCTTCATTGACTTACCCGGTACCTGGCAGCATTTCACTATGCCTGTTCAGCGCCTGACAGAGGATTTCTTCAGCGAAGGCATTCCCTTCGACGGCTCATCCATTCGCGGCTTTCAGGAAATTCACGAATCAGACATGCTCCTCAAGGCCGACCCAGAGACTGCTTTCGTTGACCCAACAGCCATCACTCCCACTTTGGTGATTTCCTGTAACGTCTTCGACCCGTTTACCGAAGAACCCTATTCCCGCGATGCGCGTTATGTGGCACAAAAAGCTGAAGCGTACTTAAAAAGCACGGGTCTCGCCGAAACAGCTTATTTCGCGCCTGAGGCGGAGTTCTTCGTCTTCGACGGCATCCGCTACACATCCACACCGCACGAATCAGCTTTCTCCATCGAATCAGAAGAAGGCTGGTGGAGCAGCAACCGCGAAGGCAACAAAGGCGGACAGATCCAACCGAAGCGCGGTTACTTCCCAACCACCCCAACCGACACCCTTCAGGAACTCCGCAACAAGTTCATGCTTGCCATGCAAGCCGCTGGCGTTTCGATGGATTTGCATCATCACGAAGTCGCCACCGCTGGTCAGAGCGAAATGTCCATGCACTTCACCACGCTCACCCGCATGGCCGATGATCTCCTGCTTTACAAATACATCATCAAGAATGTAGCTCGCCAGAACGGCAAGACCGTTACCTTCATGCCCAAGCCCATCTTTGGTGATAATGGCTCCGGTATGCACGTTCACTCCTCCCTTTGGAAAGATGGCAAGAACGTCTTCTTTGATGAAAAGGGGTATGCGGGTCTTTCCCAAACTGCTATTTACTACATCGGCGGTTTGCTCAAGCATGCTCCTGCTTTGCTCGCACTCACTTCGCCGACCACCAACTCTTTCCGCCGCCTCGTCCCCGGTTACGAAGCACCCGTCAACATCGCTTACTCACAGCGCAATCGCTCGGCCATCTGCCGTATTCCGGCCAACAAGTCTTCCAAGGCAAAGCGTGTTGAATTCCGCGCACCCGATGCTACTGCCAATCCGTACCTCGCGTTCTCTGCCATCCTCATGGCAGGTCTCGATGGTGTCTTGAACAAGATCGATCCCGGTCAGCCTCAAGACCGCGACTTGTACGAATTGCCCGCCGAAGAGAAGAAGCTCATCAAGCAGGTTCCTTCCAGCCTCAGCGAAGTGCTCGATGCTCTCGAAGCCGATCACGACTTCCTGCTCAAGGGCGGCGTATTCACTCCCGACCTTCTCGAAGAATACATTAAGTACAAGCGCACTCAGGAAGTGGATGCAATTCGCCTGCGCCCAACTCCGCACGAATACGTCATGTACTTTGACGCCTAACCGACTGTAAGCCGCTTCACGCTTCGCGTACACTGACAGCTGGTTGCAGACCTATGGGCCTGTACCCAGCTGTCACTTTTTTCTCAAACCATGACTCCACTCCTTTTTTCTTCCTTCGTTCTTGCCATTTCCTTCTGCGCCCCTCCTGGAATCATCACCGCAGAAACTGTCCGCCGTGGTTCTGCCCGTGGATTTTTCCCCGCCTTGTACGTTCAATTCGG
>CAZHOX010000200.1:0-5696 GCA_964534345.1 uncultured Anaerolinea sp. | reverse complement strand
CAGATTGCGGGTGGACGGGAAGCGAGTCTATGGGTGTGTTCCAGTAATTGTTTGCGGGGAACATCGGGCAATTCGCAATGTTTGCTTCAGTTACAATTTGTTCTTGTACAGTTGGTTCAACGGCTTGGGTTTCTTCTTCGGCGGTAACGGGCTCCGTGGTAGGTTCTCCTGCTTTGGGGGTAAATAAATTACAAGCAAGTGTGGCAAGAAATAAAACGGCAACGGATACTGCTAATTTTCTGCTCATACATACCTCTAATTGATCTTTCTGAAAGCTTGTGGCAATACGCTTCAGCCTTCGAATCCGTCAGACATTGCCAGAATAAATTTTTTCTCTATACCTGTCAGGCTATCCGCTAAGGGATTCGGTTTCTTTTGTAACTTCGTCTGTATCTATCCATAGGCGGCTTTGTGAAGTTTCCCATTCGCGGGAAAGCCCATATGGGTGAGTGTGTATGCAATAAGCTGTTGTTTACGGCTATTGACTCTTATGATCCGTCATCGAACTTGCAGGCTGCTTTAGTGACTGAAGTTGATTGCGTATGATGATAATCACCAGTGCTGTGTTGATCAGTGCACCGGGAAGAGCCAATAGTGGAGGGGTTCCAAGCGTGAAGATCGTGTAGACCATGCCAGAACTGATCTGGAAGAAAAGGGCAATGAGCCATAACTCAGGGATGAATATCGCCGTTACAAAAGAAAACAAGTCAGCGGGATAAAAATAGCGGTCGAGCATTTTGGGTAACAGGAATGGAACCAGTGCCGCACTTGCCAGCGCAGTGAGCGCCAATTGATTCTGCGTGATGGGCGGTTTTGCCTTCCAATTGACCCACGCCCATGACAGCATGCAGATCGCAAAGATGCCCATACCAATTTCAAAAATGGGATGAAAATATTCGTTTGGCATTAACAAGTAGAGGTTCGGGACGTATCGAGCAAGTTCGCTGAATTGACCAGCCTGCCCTACATAAAGAAGAAGTATGCTTTCCCAGCTTCTACCGAGCAAGACAGCAGGCAGCGCGAATACGAGATAGATTATTGGCACAATGAAAAAGTCATACCAGTGGATGCGTTTTCTGAGGAACATGATCCCAAGGAAAGGCAGTAGAAAGATGGACTGTGCTTTAAAGGAGAAGCCGATCCCAAAAGCAACCAGCGCCCAAAAGGGTCGTTTTGTGAGAAGTAAATAAAAACAAACGAGCAGGAATGAACCATACAAGCTGTCGATCTGTCCCCAGCCTGTGCTGTTGAACATGATGGTAGGCAATAGGAAGAAGAGCGACGCAGCAAAATATGGTTGATCTCCCTGATACTTTGTGCGTGCAATTTTGTAGATCGTGACGGTGGATATAATGTCGAATGCAGTGGGGATGAGCTTTAGGGCAACGAATGGATCGACCCATTTTGGGAGCAGGGTCGAGAAATATAACAAGTATAGATATGCAGGCGGGTAATTCGAGAATTCGCCGTTTGCGAGTCCCTTGTACCCGTTATGAAACAGGAAATCGTACCACTCACGGATCAGGAGCAGGTCGCCATTTTTGAGGCCTATGATTTGATAGCGCAGGAAGAACGAAAGCGCAACCAGTAGGATGCTTAGGATGATGAGAGGGCGTTTTCGAAAGTTCATAAGAAGAATGTCCATTTCTCTTTTGGAAAATAATACAGATCCCGTTGGCTACTTAGCGCATTATTCTTCTTGAGTTTGCAGTACCTTCTGGAATGCTCTTAACAACACACCGCGTCCTTCGAAACCTGATTCGCCGAGATCAGACATCGCTAAAATGATCCGCTCTCTGCACCTGCTAAGCAACCCGCCGACCAGCCTTGCAAGGGACTCGGTTTCTTTTGTGACTTCATCGGTATCCGTCCACAGGCGGCCTTGATTCGATTCCCATTCGCGCGAAAGCACATACGGATGCGTGAGCGGCTGCGAGAGGCGTTCCACCCATCCGCTGGAGCCTGGGTCGATCCAGAATTGAACAGTGGCAGGGCGGTTCATCATCAGGAAGGTGTAAGCGGGTGCGACCAGCACAGCATCTTTATTTTCACTACGCCATGATTCCAAATATTGCGCGGCGATCACACCGTCTGCCAGCATGGAGAGATATTCTCTGCCGAGGTCAAACTCTGCGCCGCTCATGTGAGCGAAGGATGGCTCCATTGCATTGCGGAATTTTTTGATGGATTCGATCAGGCTAGAGGCAATGCGCACGGCATCCATATTTTCGTGGAAGCCGTACTCAGGCTGTGAGATCACCTCGCCGAATAATTTTCGCATGTAAAAATCCAACGGCAGCGGGGCGTCTTCGCGATAGTTCATCAACCACATGCGCAGGTTGGTGTATCGTTCCCCAAGCGCATAGGTGATGCGCTCCTGCATTTCAGGTTTGATCTCGTCAAAAGTCGAAAGCCGAAGATCTTTTTGACGATAGACAATATCGGTCAGCAGTTGAGCGCGCACAAGGTCTGTGTTCAGGGCGAACATGAATGCGTGAGCAATGTCGTATTTATTGGGATGAACATTCCAATGCGGGTGCGCCAGAGCGGAAAGTGTCAACAAGGTTTGGCTGGCGGTTTCGTCTCGCAGCGAGCGCGAAGGACGATTTGTCCGCCACGGGATTTTCTTTTCTTCCAAACGGTTCGTGATCGAGAAACGCAGCGCATCCGAAAGATAAGGCGCAAGCACAACGATCTCTGCGGGCGGAACGCCTTCATCAAGAAGCTGCATGATTCTGCCCACTACTTCATCCAGCATTTCGGGGTAGAAGCGCGAGGTCGAAATTTCAAAGGCACGTTCATTGCCGGTGATGGGAAGTTGTCTTTCGGTCGATAGAATCGCGCTGACGAGACCATCAGATAATTCTATGATCGATTCGGATGAGACGAAACTTTCATCGAACGAGATGACTTGATCACAATCCGCGCTCAGGGCTGCGCCGGTAGCTGCATCTCCGCCGAGGAAATTTCGATACCCTGCGGCATCATCGTAGATCAATAATGCCGATTGGAAATCGTGAATCCATTCGTGGATGATGTCATGGGAGCGGGGGAGGTCTTCTTCCACGTTGTCATAGATCAAATGCTGGTACTGGCTTGAAAGATAGTCCCGCACTTGCGGCTGCGGCCAGAGGAAACTTGCAAACACTTCCAGTTGAAGCGAGAAGTCTAGTAGATTATTTTCGAGGCAGTATTCGCGAAAGAGCGAAGCGCAATCCTGTACATCTGCGTAGATGCGGCGCTGGGCAGGGTCGCCATACCAGGCTGAATCCAAACGGGCTGATATCTCTGTGTATGGAAAACCGACCACAGTTGCTTTGTTTAGGCCGTCGATGATCTGCGAGTACAAGCGGTTGCGGTTGATGGTGAGGGATTGAAAATATCCCTTCTCTTCGATCAAAGGACGCACCAGATGTGCCATGTAGTATTGTGCGGTTTCCAGTGTGAGGAACGCAGGAGGTAATTGTGGGTTTTTAAATCCAGCGGCTTCTGCGGCGATAGGCCAGAACAGGTCACACATGCGTCTGGCAAGGCCGCCAATGGTGGCGGATGTGACTTCGCCGCCTGCGCTCCGCTCGGGACTGTACAGCAGGTCGAGGTATGGCTCTTGCAACGTCCGTTGTGGCGTGAGCATGAGGATCGAGTCGGCGGGGATGCCTTGATCAAGCAGGTAGCGCATCCTTTCCACGCCTGTGGTTGTTTTCCCCGTTCCAGCTTTGCCGTGAACGAAGAGCTTAATGTCAAGGGGAGATTCGATTGCTTGTTGTTGAATCAGACTGAGGCGGGGAGTGAACGGATCCATTTAGCTAGGGTACAGGAGTGCGGGCGATTTGTCAACTATTTGTAAGCGATGTCATAGACATCTGAATGCTATACTCTTAAAATATTCATCATTGGAGTCGTCAATGAAAAAATCTTTTCGCTATTTTCCCTTTTTGTTTGTTGCTCTGGTCGCGATTGCAATATCCGCTTTTGCCCCAGCGAAGGAACCCGCTGGCGGGCAAGGTGCGTTGCGGACTTATCTTGAACCTGCTGCTCAATCTGCTGCGGATGTCTATATTGTGGATATCATTGTCCTCAATTTGTTTAATATTGATTTGAACGCAGGCACCTATTCTATGGATTTTTACCTCATGTTCACCTGTGAGGACAAACCCTGCGAAAGGGCACCGGAATGGGATGTGTTGAACAGCACGTCTGGGCTTGATGTTCAAGATCAGGGCGTGAGTGTGCCTTTTGAATATTATGAGTATCGTGTAAAGGCTGATATGATCGCCAGAGTGGATTATAAATTTTATCCATTTGACTATTTATATATTGATGTGTTCATTGAAGATAAATCGTACAACTCGAGCCAGCTCTCATATAAATATCACAACATTTCAGTTGACTCGAATCTTTTTAACCCTGCTGGCTGGTTCCATCATGGCAATTATGACGGCGGCGAGACCTATGCTATTTTTTATGGGGACCCCTCTACAACTTATGACCGGTTGGATGTGTGGCTGTTTCTTGAGAGAGACTGGTTTGGCGCTTTCATGAAGACCATTTTCGCTGCGATCGTGATCGTAATGATCGGAATGCTGTCTTACTTAATGAAGTCAGATGCTACGACAGAGCGCCTTGCCTTGGTTTCTTCTACTTTGGTGGCAATCGTTCTGTATCACATATCGTTGGTGTCTGGGATTCCTGCCACAGGCTACCTAACTTTTATTGATAAGTTTATGATCTGGACGTACCTCATTGTGTTCCTGTCTCTTGTGATTTCAGTTGTGATGATGGTATATGTAAATGCAGAGATGCAGGAAAAAGCTGAACGTCTCCATTTGTGGACCCGCTGGGTGGTTCCCGCCCTGTGGATTTTGAGCATGGCCTCTGTATTTATTTTTGAGCTTATTATTCCGTACAATAAGTTGCTGGCCGATTCAATATAAAAATAACCAACAAAAAAGCTCCGTGCGTTCGGCACGGAGCTTTTTTGTTACCCAAGATGTTTCCCAAAGAATTTCTTTGCCCGTTCCCAGGCATCTTTTGAGGCTTCAGGAATATAGACATTCGGGTCGCTATCACGGAAGAAGGCGTGACCCGAGTTTGGATACATGATGACCTCATGTTCCACGCCAACGTCGTCGAGAAGTTTATCAAACTCCTCCACTGTCCCTGCGGGGATGGAGACATCTGCATCGCCAAAGAATCCCAGCACCGGAGCTTTGAGGTTTGTGCGCAGTTGATCGAAAATCGTCTGCATTCCGCCGCCGTAGAATGTGCAGACTGCATCCAGAGGACGAGCGGTGCTCAACGCAAGCGACATGCGTCCGCCAAAGCAAAAGCCAACGCTGCCAATTTTTCCGTTGCAATCTGCATGAGATCGTAAACCGTCAAATACCGTTTCCAATTCCTTTGGGGCATTTGGCCCGTATTTCTGTACGAGCTTCATGGCAGTATCGCCATCGCCAAGCTTTGCAAGCTCGCCATGATATACATCCGGCGCGAAGGCCAGGTAGCCTTCCTTTGCAAAGCGATCTGCAATGGATTTTGTCTGTGCATCCAGTCCCCACCATTCTTGAATCACGATCACAGCAGGGAAAGGACCAGTGCCAGCCGGTTTTGCGAGGTATCCATTAATAGTACCGAGTTGAATTAATTCATTCATGATTTAATTATCCTTGTGGTGTGGCGATTGCTTCTGGTTCAGG
>CAZHOX010000199.1:3258-5753 GCA_964534345.1 uncultured Anaerolinea sp. | reverse complement strand
AAATTTTTCCCTATGCTATAATGAATTTGCACGGAACGCACACCGTCATCTGGGGATGACAGGCTTCGACGGGAGAGGCTGGTTCCGGAATGCGAGCCGAGCGCGCACCGACCTCGATAAATCAGTGCAAACTTTAAGTGCCAATCGCACTTCATACGCTGCTATGCCCCTCGCCGCCTAAGGTGAGTGCGTAACAGTCTGACATCTTAGGATGTCACGTCCGCCGGCACCGTCCTTTACCGGGTGACGGACCGGGCGAAACAAAGGTAGAGTGCCGCACGTGATTCTGCTAATCGTGCGAAAGACTTAGCAGATGGTCACAGAGTTACCTGTCCGCCGAGATCTCTGTGATGACTAACTTCGGCAGACTACGCTCGTAGATTTCCGAGGGTCGAATCTTTCGGACGCGGGTTCAATTCCCGCCATCTCCACACTTATTCGGCCAGCAGTTATACTGCTGGTCGAATACTATTAAACGGAGACTTCATGAAAAAACAATTTTTATTGATTGGATTCCTCGCCTTTACAGCCGCCTGCAATCTGGCTTCCCCTACGCCGCAAGTTGAATCCACGCCATTGGCAACGCTTCCTCCTACGCTCGCACCTGCCACAACAACCCCAACAGTTATCCCCACTGTTACAAACACCCCGATCCCGCCGCGCTACTTCACAGACGAGTTTGATACCCCAACCGCATTTTGGGAATTTCTGCAAACAGGCGGCCCCAGTTCCCCACAGACACTTTTTGCAAATGGCTCTCTCCACATCGACATCCCGTCTGCTGATACATGGTCGATGGGGATTCATACAGGCAATACATACTCCAACATCATTGTTCGCGCAAAGGTTTCTGCCAGCGCTGCCGGCTCTGTCGGCCTGATCTGCCGCTATGATGAATCAACTGGCTGGTATGAATTTAACATTGACAGCCAGGGAACATACAGCCTCCTGCTTGGGCGATGGCTTGCTCCAGATATTGCAAAATATATCCCCGTAGCTTCAGGTGAGAACGGACAACTTCCCGTGGGCAATGTCAACACAGAGCTTCAACTCTCTTGTGAAGAAAACCTTCTGAGCCTGTACGCAAATGGTGCTTTGCTCAAGCGGTTGGATGTTACCAATTATGGGCTTACCGAAGGTAAGATAGGCATCACTGCTGCAACCTACCGAGAGTCTCCAATGACTGCCTTGTTTGAATGGGTACAAGTCAGCGAGCAATAACAGAAGAGCCGTTCCAATGTGGAGCGGCTCTTTTTGATTTAAAACCAACATACCGTTAACAGAATTCTTGCAAACTTCGTTTAATATAGAGCTATTGAATACCAACCGTAAGGAGTTTTAACTATGGGCAAAATTATAGGAATTGACCTCGGTACGACAAACAGTGTAGTCTCCGTCATGGAGGGTGGCTCGGCTACCGTCATCACCACAGCAGAAGGCGGGCGTTTATGTCCGTCTGTTGTGGCGTTCAATAAAAATGGTGAACGCATGGTGGGGCAAACTGCCAAACGTCAGGCCGTTGTGAATGCAGACAATACCATCTATTCCATCAAGCGTTTCATTGGGCGACACTTCAATGAAACAGGCACCGAACGCGGAATGGTCCCTTATCAAGTAATGGAAGGACCCACCAACGATGTGCGCGTGAAAGTCCCTGTGACCGGCAAGGAATATTCTCCGCAGGAGATCAGCGCGATGATCCTCGGCAAGTTAAAGTCCGATGCCGAAGCGTATTTGGGACAACCTGTTACTCAGGCAGTCATCACTGTCCCTGCGTATTTCAATGACAGCCAGCGCCAGGCCACCAAAGATGCAGGCCGCATTGCCGGTCTCGAAGTTCTGCGCATCATCAACGAGCCGACAGCCTCCGCTTTGGCATACGGCCTCGATAAAAAGAAAAATGAAACCATCCTCGTCTTTGACCTTGGCGGTGGTACGTTTGACGTATCCATCCTTGAAGTGGGCGAAGGCGTGATCGAAGTGAAATCCACGAATGGCGATACCCATCTCGGTGGCGATGACTGGGATCAGAAGATCACCAACTGGGCCGCAGACGAATTCAAGAAGGATCAAGGTATCGACCTGCGCCAGGATCGTCAGGCGTTGCAGCGTTTGCGCGAAGCTGCGGAGAAAGCCAAGATCGAACTCTCTACCGTGATGGAAACAGAGATCAACCTGCCTTACATCACAGCCGATGCCAGCGGACCAAAACACTTACAGCTTAAACTCAGCCGCGCAAAATTTGAGCAGATGACCGAAGACCTGCTGCAACGCTGCCGCACCCCGTTTGAAGCCGCGCTCAAAGATGCAGGCATGGACGCAGGCAAGCTTGATGAAGTTGTTCTGGTGGGCGGCTCCTCGCGTATGCCAATGGTTCAGGACCTAGTCCGCAAGCTGACGAACGGCAAAGAACCGAACAAGGGCGTGAATCCCGATGAGGTTGTAGCCATTGGCGCAGCCATTCAAGGCGGCGTGCTCGGTGGTGAAGTCAAAGA
>CAZHOX010000199.1:0-3158 GCA_964534345.1 uncultured Anaerolinea sp. | reverse complement strand
AAGAACAATGCCGATAACCTCGGCTACCAGATCGAGAAGTCACTCCGTGAACTCGGTGACAAGGTTCCCGCTGCCGAACGCAGTTCTATCGAAGCCAAAGTCAGCGAGTTGAAGCAGGCTGCTCAAGGCGATGACGTGGAAAAAATCAAGAAGCTCACTGAGGAATTGCAGAACACTTTCCACGCACTCAGTCAGCAGATGTATGCGCAAGGTCAGCAGCAAGCCCAACCCGAAGGCGGCCCATCCGCTGGACCGAGCGATGGTGATGTGATCGACGGCGAAGTGAAAGAGTAAAGAACGAATATAGTAATGAATCAAAGACATCCTGTGCGAAATTCACACAGGATGTCTTTTTTATAGTTTGGGAGAATATATCAAGGCTTGAACTTTAGCTTCTTTGTAATACAGGCCCCCTTTTGGCCGTCCTCAGTACAGAAAGTAACAAATGCCCGCATCTCGTGGCCGGTTGGATCGTAATTGAAGATTGGCGAACTGATAACGAGTGAGCCGCCTGAATTGAGCGTATCGGTTGTAGTAGTTTTCAGACATCCATCAAGGTTCGTAAAGACATCTGAATTGGCGGTCAATTCCACTTTGGTCACTTGATCTTGAATCTCAATCGTTACTGATTTGAAGGGTTGCGGCCCGGTGTTTATTACTGAAATATCCATCCACCAGCCGGAGCAGGAATCCAGATGGCTAAAGTCCAGGTCAAACCCTGGAGACGGGGTTGGGGTCATTGTCGGGGTGGGAGTGGGTGGGGGTGTAAGAACAGGCAACAGCGCGGTTGAACCGCTGATGGTGGCATATTCTCCCCACGCCCAGCAAAAATCTGCCCCTGAATTCGGGTTGCGGATGAACCAATATCGATTTGTTGGGTCGCGCCCGTACACTTCGGCAGTTTCACCGACAAGCAGCGCACCTTGTAGATCGTAAACTTTCCCCGGCCCGCTGCGGCAATTGGTTGATACGGAGACGCTCATCAAGGGAATCTCTGGAGTATTTGTAAATATAGGCTGCGGAGACAATGTGATCGTAGGGATGAGCGTGGCTGTGGTGTTTAACGGTACGAGTGTGACTGTAGGCGTGAGCGTTGGGGGAGTTCCAGAGGAAGGTAATTCTTGCGGTGCATTTTGGGTCAACTGGGCGCTCACGGTTTGTGCCACTCTGGTGCTGATGATGTCTGTTTCTGAAAATGGGCTGGCAGGGAGTGAACAAGCGAAACTGGCGACCAATAATAGGGCTAACGATAAATAAGTCCGATGAGTGTGTTGCATGGTGATTTCCTTCTTTCTGTAAAATAGCGGCTCTAGTAAAGACGATAGATCCGCCTTGCTGGTTCCAGAGTTGCTGTTTTTTCACAGACCAATTTTATCCCCTACACCTAGGCACATGGGGCAATGAAGAACCTCCTGTCCAAATTTCTACAGGAGGTTCTTCGTTAAGGCTTGAAATTGATCTTTCTGGTAATGCACCCTTCGCTTTGTTCTTTTCCAGTGCAAAGAGTGATAAACGCCCTAAATTGATGATTCCTTGGGTTGGTATCGAATTGCGGCGAACTGATGAGGAATGTTTCGCCCGATTTGATCATTTCCTTTGTGGCAGTTGGCAGGCATCCATTCAGCTCTGTGAAATCATCTAAATTGGCGGTTAATTCCACTTCGGTCACTTCATCTTTTACCACCACCTTGCCGGACTTAAAGGCCTGTGGGCTTGTGTTGGTTATTTGGATCTTGATCCTCCAACCAGCGCATTGGATGTAGCCTATGAATTCCATGTCAAATGATGGGACAGGTGTTTCCGTCATTGTAGGAGTGGGGACAGGTGGCGGCATCTGAATAGGAAGCGCAAAAAGCGAACTGCTAATGGTGGCGTATTCTGCCCAAACCCAGCAGAACTCCACACCCGGGTCAGGATTACGGATGTATAAATACTCGCTGGTGGGATCGCGCCCGTACACTTCTGCCGTTTCGCCGACTTTCAAAGTGCCTTCCACTCCGTATGCTTTGCCCGGCCCATTACGGCAATTGGTTGGAGCGGAAACACTCATTGTTGAAGTAACGAAGGTGGGTGTAGTGGCTGCAAAGATGGAATATGGTGTAAATGTGAGCGATGGCGTAACTGTAGCTGCGAGATTCAGCGGAGCAGATGTAACAGTGGGGGTGAAGGTAAATGTTGGAAGGATTTCCAATGTGGCAGAGGGGACATCTTGCAATTCAGCGAGCGCAGTTTGTGCAACGGCAGTGCCGACCTCATCCGTGTTGGATGCGGGGATGGATGGAATTGCACAGGCAAAACTGGCAGTAAGAACCATTACCAGCGCCCAGTATTTTTTATGAGATGTAATCATCTTGCATTTCCTTTTATAGATACCAGATCAGCCAGCCTTTGTTCAGCCACTTTTTTCTCAGATCAATTTTATACCCCTTCGCCGCCAAATTCTCAATTGATGCAGCGAACCATTGCTGCAAGCCAAATACTTTCGCTGAGGATGTTTCCGCAACGGAGCGCTTCCAAGCTCCCATGAATTCGTAAATGGCTTCACCCGCCACCATGTGATGGATGTAGTTCTTCGGCAGCACGGCTTGAAGATCGGTGATGTCGAATCCCAGACGGAAGTTGGTGCTGAAGACCAACGCTTCCATTTTCCATTTGCGTTCTGTGGTCATGCGTGCGAGGTTCGCCACCCATAATTGTCCAAACGGCGTGGACGTTCCTTCGATCATCAAGCCGCCGGGGAGAACATATTCCGCAAGGCGTTCATAGGATGGGGCGAAGTCCGCTTCTTCGTATTGACGCAGGACATTAAACGCACGCATCAATCTCACGCTTTCATTTGGTTGCAAAGGCAAATTAAATCCGCCCAGCCGAAAGTGTGTCCGCGCGTCCGCGTAGGGGAGCGCCGCATCCACACGTTCTTTATCGATCTCCACACCGAGGATGGGAAGATTGGGATTGACACGCCGAAACCGTTCGGCGCTTTCGAGGGTGGTACGAGGATCAAACCCATAGCCAAGATCAACGAAAAATGAATCAGCGAACAGGCCATCGGTCCGCGTGAGAAGCGACGGCTCATAGAGCAGGATAAAGTTATCGACTCTGCGGAGTCGATTCGAGGCCGTCTTCCCTCGGGTGATTTGTCCCACTGGCTTTTTGTT
>CAZHOX010000198.1:0-5775 GCA_964534345.1 uncultured Anaerolinea sp. | reverse complement strand
GAATGCCGCCGCCTTTGCCCATGTAGTATCCGCCTTCGGGAATCTTTGTGACCATATCCCAGGAAAGTGCGGGTAGTCCGCGCACGACGACGATCCACAAGATCAAGCCGAGGGAACCAGCCACAATGACCAATGAAACCCGCATGATGAATTTCATGAAGGCTTCCATGAGGTGACGTCTTTGCCAGCGTTTTTTTTGTAAGAAGCTCATTTTTTCCTCAACATTCGTCGAAGCACGATCAGGGAAAGGATGTTAAAGATCAGGATGACCACCAATAAAACAAGCGCGGCGCTAAGTAGGGCGGCATCGTACAGCGGAATGGACATCATCTCGCCATAGTTGTTTGCGATCAATGCCGGGAGCGGATAGGCTGAATCAAAGATCGAGGTTGGGATCTGCGGGATGTTGCCGACCACCATCAATACGGCGATGGTTTCGCCAAGTGCGCGTGACGCTCCGAGGACAACGGCAGCGAGAATGCCCGGCCCAACTTGCGGCAGGACAATGTTGCGGATCGTCTGCCATTGCGTTGCGCCGACTGCGAGGGAGGCGTGCCGCAGGTCATTTGGAACGGTGGAGAGAATTTCATACATCACCGAAATGATCAGCGGGGCGATCATCACTGCCAGCACAATGCCTGCGGAGAGGACGTTGAACCCTGTCGGTTGGTTGACACTGAAGATCGAAACAGAACCAAGCCACCGGTTAGAAAGAGGCGCGAGTACGTCATCCACAAATGGGACGATGGCCAGCAATCCCCATACGCCGTAAACAACAGGTGGAATGGCGGCCAGCAAATCCAAAATGGGTTTGGCGAATGAGCGCGTGCGGGCGTGGGCATATTCCGCGAGGTAGATCGATGCCAGCAAACATGGGGGCACGGAAAGAATTACGCCGACGGTGGTGACCCAGAACGTGCCAAGGATGAAAGGCCAAAAACCGAATTGCCCGTTGTTGGGTTTCCAGACTTCGCCAAAGAGCAGGTCAGACAAGCCATATTCACTGATGATCGGCCAGGAGCGGACAAAGAGTGCGCCCGTGACGAATAGGATCAGCAGGACTGGCAGCAATGTGAAAATGAAAAATGCGCGCCGCGCGGCATTATCTGTGCGGGTACGAAGCGTGGCAGAAGGCCGGAACTCCCGGCCTTCTGCTTGCTTGTTTAGTTGATTGGAAAATGTGGGATTCACTTGGCTCATTTTAGCTTTTCAAGCGACTCAGCTTGTTGCTCGGGAGTGAGTGGGACGAAACCAGCGGATTCAAGATATTGCTGGCCGTCGGTCAATATCCAATTGATAAAGGCAAGAGTCAAACCTTCTGGCTTGCCCAGTGTGGCAAGGTTCTCGAAACGGGCCGGAGGCGATGGATACGTTCCGTTTGCAACTGCGCCGAACGCATCCTCCTTGACAGTATAAATTTCAACAGCATCCGCTTTGCCATTTACGTCAATATCGATGGGCGGAATAACGATGCCAGGAACAAGTGTACCGCTGGTCAAATCGAAGATACTGTTTAAGTTACCATACCCAATCGCCAGCGGGTCTTTGATGATCTCTCCTAAAATTGCAGGTTCACCATTCACGCCAACGCCTTTGAGATCCTCCTGTGCCTTGCCGCCACCAAACTTGGCCCACTGTTCAGCAGCGCCTGAAGCATCGGAACGGGTGAAGACATGAATTTCATCGGTGATGGTTGGATCACCTATTACTTCGCCCCAGGTGGTAATCTCGCCGGTGATGTAGATCTTGGCGAAGATTTCCTGTGTGATTCCTTTTTCGAGAATCTGCGCGGCAACCGGATTTTCTGCATTGATGATCGGGAAGACCGCATCTTTGGTGACGGAGACCCAGAAAATTCCCTGCGCGGTTTCTTCATCTTTGATGGAGCGGGAGATCATGCCAATATCCACTGCTCCTGCAATGGTATCGGTCATGCCTTTGCCCGCGCCGCCGCCTTGCACATCGAACTGCACATCTGGATGCAGCTTGGTGAATTCCTCGGCCCACACGGTCATCATGGGATAAAGGGCAAATGCGCCAGAGACGGAAATGGTTCCGCTCAGTTCCTCTTCGGCAGGAGCTTGAGTAGCTTCAGGTGCCTGCGTTGCATCGGATGAAGTGCCCGCATCTGTCTGGGGGACAGCTGTTGCCTCAGGCGCAGCAGTTCCACACGCTGAAAGAGTGACAGCCAAAACCAGAAGTACAGAGAGCCATGTTAAAGTTTGTTTTCGCATTATTTGTCTCCAATTTGTTTTATATATACTATAAAGTCTATAGTACTAGTAGTCTTTTGGGGTAAATAAAAATGCGTTCCCCACAACGCGATTTATTATTTACTTGAGGCCGAGCTTTTTACGAACCGCGCTCTGGCGTTTGGTCACATCTGCAAGAGACGTGTTATCCAGAATATCGGCAATGGCATTTCGCACATCGCCCATCGCAAGGCGCAGACCGCAAGTCTCTTCATCCGGGCAGCCGCATGGCTCATACGCCATCTGGCTGACACACTTGATGGGAGCTACAGGACCATCCAGCACGCGGAAGATTTGTCCGAGGGTGATCTCTTTGGCAGACCTGGCCAGGTAATACCCGCCGCCGACGCCCATCTTGCTGTGAAGCAGCCCCGCATTCTTGAGCGTGAGAAGGATCTGCTCAAGGAACTTGGAAGAGATCTGCTCGCGAAGAGAGATCTCCTTGATCTGCATCATCTGTGGGGCATCGCCTTTTTCGGCGGGTTCCGCCAATGCGATCATTGCCCGAAGGCCATACTCGCCGCGCTTGGAAAGTCTCACTTTATCTGCAACTCCTAGTAATCCAATAGACTTTATTGACCACAATCATAATTCAGCCGCTGAATTATGTCAAGGACATTTGTTGTAAGAATGGGTAATAAATTTGTAACGAATCTAACTTGACAAATTAGAACACTTGTTCTATATTAAGAACAGACGATCCTTCCCCCTATTGGTTCCAAAAAGGAGATTTCCCATGAACCGTTCCTTCAACATTCAACTGCTTCCATTCCTCAAGAGTGTATCGCTTAAACGTGGTGCGATCTTTGGCAGTATTCTCATTAGTGCCTTGCTCGCTTTCGAGGTTTTTAATTTTGGCACCACATCCTTCGCTTTGCGGGATGTGCTTGGTGACCTGAAGTTTGCGGGGATTCAGTGGTCAACCATTCTTGCTTTTGCCTTCTGCGGAATTGACTTTGCTGGTATCGCCCGTATCTTCACCCCAGAACAGGGCCGCGATGAGCCAGCCGAAGTCTGGTATCTGTTTGGTGCGTGGCTGCTTGCTGCTGCGTTCAATGCTATGCTCACCTGGTGGGGTGTAGCCGTTGCCATCAGCAATCACAATGCTTTGGGTGGTTCGCTTGTCGGTCAGGCGACGATGATAAAGGTTGTGCCGATCTTTGTGGCGGCCATGGTTTGGCTGATCCGTGTGCTGATCATTGGCACCTTCTCGGTGGCCGGTGAGCGCCTCTTCTCGCTTGCAGATGTGCATAATCAGTATTCCAGCTATCGCAGCCAGCAAACCTATAATACGCCTCAGCCGCGGACCTCGAACCAGCCTGCCTCAAATTATTCCCGACCTGCGCCCAAGCCGCGTCCCGCTTCTGATTCTGGTTATAACGTGAATCGCCCTGAGCCAACGTATCACCCTGTTGGCATGAATGCGATGAACCACGAACAAAACCAATCCACCCGGAGGTAGTTTCACTGACCTGACAAAGGTTTCGTTTCTCTCCCCCATCCAACCGCTGATGCGCCCGTACGGGCGCATCATGCGTTAATTTTGGTGTTCAGTGGTTTTCCGAATAACTTTATTCAAATTCATCCAGCGTGCTTTCGCCGTGAGTCAACACATACAGCCCACGCGGATTGCCTTCGTTGCTATCGAAAATAAAATCGGTGACGATGTAGCTTGCCTTGAAGGCGGTTTCAAAAAGTTCACGAGTGAAGAAGCGCCAGTCTCGCGCTAGGGCGAAGTCTTTGGATTTGAGACTCTGAAAATGGACGGGAATCTCTGCCAGCAGCAGGCGGTCGTCAAAGGGTGGAACATGCTCGGGTGGGCGGGGCAGGTTATCGGTCGAAGTATGAAGCGGATAAAACGGGCGCAGACCAGCACGATTAACATGGTCCAATTTTAGGGTGGGACGGGAACGTTTGCCGAGTCGAGTCTCTACACGGCGGGTATTGACCCACCAATCCACTTGAAAGCGGTCGGAGGGCAGGCCTGCGTTGAGTCCGTCGCGCATTTCGCCGTATTCGGCGCGGCGGTATGTGGTGCAGACCGCGCCCAGTTTGGCGATGTTGAGGTGCGCGTTGCGGCTGAGAAGCGGATCGTAGGTCCATGTGATGTGATCGAGCCCCTGGTGACGAACCATTTGCCATTGTGCGCGTTTGAGTGCAAAGCCGGCACCGCTGTCGCGATGATCAGGAAGGATGCCCATCATGTGTGAACAATGTTTGGGGCGTGGGCCATCGGGCGTTTCTTCGAGGCCGGGGAATCCAAATAAAAAGCCGATCAGTTTCTCCTCTTCGAATGCGCCGAGTACAAGTCCGCCATTGTGAACGGCAGTGATGAGCATGTGCAGCGGCACAACATCGGTTTCTGATTCAGGCCAGATGGTGCGCTGAAGGTCTTCGATCTGCGTCATTTCTTCGGGAGTGTCGATCAGGTGAATGGTTAAGTTTGTCATTTTTGTCCTGGGCGAATGGCTGCAAAAGTTTCGGTGACCCTGTTCCATGCGCGTTGATACCAGGGTTTGCGGATGAGATAATCAAGACGATAGGTGAAACGCGCGGGCATAAGGCCAAAATAGCGCGGCATTGAGTCGATGGCGCAGGTGCGGTTTACGGCGAAGTAATCGAGCCAGAAGGATGAAATTGGAAAGTTTGGCACGACTCCTTCGAGAAATACGGTGAAGGCGCGCAAAGTGATCGGCGAAAGAGGAACAAGATATCGGTTGTGATGAGTTGTTTCCATGATGGTTTCGATGATCTGTTGCAGGGTAAAAAATTCACTGCCGCCAAGTTCATACACTTGGTTAAGAGTATCTTCTCTTTCCAGCGACCACAACAAGCAGGTAATAAGGTCTTCGACCCACACGGGCTGTACTACAGTTCTGCCGCCTGCAGGAATTGGAAACACACCCAGCGAAGAACGGATGAGACGCGAAAGGTTGTTTGTGAAGTGGTCTTCGGGGCCATACACGAGCGAGGAGCGCAGGATGGTATAGGGAACCTTGCCGTTGCGGATGTGTTCTTCGGCAATGCCCTTCGCTTTGAATGCGGGATATCCCGAAGCGCGGGCGGCGCCAATGTGGCTGAGGTAGACGATTCGATCCACGCCTGCATCTGATGCTGCTTCTACGAGATTTTCTGTCCCTTGAATATCGGTTGCCAGCAGGCTGCCACGGCTGCCCTGATTTTCTGCGCTCGCAAGGTGGATGACCGTATCCACATCTCTCAAGGCGGCACGCAGACCGCGTTTATCAGCCAGGGACACCACTGCCACTTCTACGGGAACACCTTTGGGCAGGCGCGGTGTTCGCGGCGAAGGGCGGATCAATGCGCGCAGCGGAAATCCAATGGAAGAAAGCTGGCGGACGAGGGTGCGCCCAATAAAGCCGGTGGCGCCAGTGATGAGGATCATGCGTGGGATTATAGCAGAGGGAAAGCGGACGATGGCGAAGGACAACAGACGATGGTGGGAATATCTGTCTACAAGAAACGGAAAACCCCTGCTATTGCAGGGGTTTGTGGGCGCTGA
>CAZHOX010000197.1:4428-5789 GCA_964534345.1 uncultured Anaerolinea sp. | reverse complement strand
GGCATCTCGGACGAGTATCATGTCATTCGGCATGTGATGAATCTGGAAGCGGTCAACACCTACGAAGGCACGCACGATATTCATGCGTTGATCTTGGGAAGAGCACAGACGGGGTTGCAGGCATTTTCTTAATGCGGACGATGGACGACAGACTGTGGACGGTGGTCTATGGTCTGTCGTCCATCGTCTATTTTGAGTGGGGAAATTTGTCCGCTTTTTGGTTTTTCTCCGATATTTAAGTAGTGCTTGCATGAAATCCTCCCGAGGAGACAAATATGGAGAATGAAAACCCACGGCGCATGGGTGTGGATTCACAGACGATTCAAAGTGCGGTTGAAGGGAATCAATCTGCGCTGGCACAGATCTACGACGCGTACGCACTATCCATCTATCGCTATCATTTCAGCCGGGTGACGAATGCCTCAGACGCAGAAGACCTCACCTCCCAGACCTTTATGGCGGTGATCGAATCTCTGGCGCGCTATCAGCACCGCGATAACTTCACGGCGTGGATCTTTCAGATCGCCCGCAACAAGGTGATGGATCACTTCCGCAGGAATCACAGTCACGGGGAGATACATGAATCAGTTGTAGACCCAGCTCAAGGCGATGTGCTTGAGGCGCTGGTTCGAGATGAGTCGCGTGCGCGGTTGAAGTCCCTGCTCCATTTGCTAGATGAAGACGAACGTGAGTTGATCCGCCTGCGCTATACCGCGGAACTTTCGTTCGTAGAGATCGCCCAATTACTTGGGCGCAAGGAGGATGCGGTTCGAAAAGCCGTTCGACGCATTCTCGACCGTCTATCCATTCAGATGGAGGCACAAAATGCCTGAACCCATTCTCCCATCCGAAATTGAAGAAACGATGAAGGATGTCGTCAACGTCCCTGAACCTGATGTGGAATTCATGAATTCCCTGCGCGCCCGCTTCATTGCGGAAGGACATGCAAGCGCAAAAAAGAATCAGGAGACTCAAATGAGACAAAAGAATTTTTCACAGCGCCTCACATGGGCGTTGGCTGTCCTTGCGCTTGTGGCGCTTGTCGTGCTGTTTACCCGCCCTACAGTTGTGAATGCATTGAAGAGTTTGTTCGGATATGTTCCCAACGTGGGCATCATCAACCAATCATCCGATGTGCGCATGTTGGAAGAGCCTGTAACGATCGTGCGCGATAATTACACGCTCACCATAGAGCAAGCCGTGTTGACCAATGATATGTCGGCAGTGGTGTATTCCTATATGTTGCCGCCTGATTATGTCATTCCCGATTCCGTGTCCACGGTGAACTACCCGCCTTTCCTCACCCTGCCCGATGGCACCCGCCTTGATGTTGAGCGCGCGCGGCATGTTGAAAGCCAGGA
>CAZHOX010000197.1:0-4328 GCA_964534345.1 uncultured Anaerolinea sp. | reverse complement strand
GACGGTGGGTCCTTCACCTTTGACCCTGGTACTACGCCTCAACTGGGTCAGAAATGGGAGATCAACCAGGATGTGACAGTGAACGGTGAGGTCATTCACGTGCTCACAGCAGAACAAGGTGGAATTGAACCAGGCTTTTTCCTGTTTGCCATGCAATCGGATTCGAACATCATTGGCGCATCTATTATTGATCTTGCTCATCCGCCAATGGGTGGTGGAGGCGGTGGCGGTGGTGGCCTGCCAGAGCCGGGGATTCCGTTCTACAGCGGGTTTGGGTATCAGGTTCCCATTCCGCAAGGCCCGCTGACTTTTACATTTACGAATGTTCAAGTGCTTGTGGATGGTGAATGGGAATTGATCTGGGCTCCTTAAACCTTTGCGATGAAAAACAAACTCGCTTCAAATTGATGTTTGAAGCGAGTTTGTTTTTGGGATATTAATGATTCAGCGTTTGGAATTTCACAGATTTTTAGAATCAGGCCAGGGTGAGACAAGAGGCGAATTGGTCATGCTATGGTTTGGTTGGGTATCCAGCATCCACCCAGGCGGCGAGTCCGCCGAGGAGTGCATCCACTTTTACATAACCATTTTGCAGAAGGAGGAACGCCGCACGGGCGCTCGTGTGTTCATTTGGTCAGGTGCAGTAGGTGATGATCCATTGATCTTTTTTGAGCGAAAGATTGCCAATGTTATTCTCGAAATTTTCCAGCGGAATGGAGATCGCGCCATCGGCATGACCTGCTGCGTATGAGTCCGCGCTTCGCACATCCACGATGATGGCCTGACCAGAGTCAAATGCGGCTTTGGCATCTTTCACAGAGATGCGTGGAACATCTGCCTCGGTTTGTGGGATGCTACTGTTTGGGTTTTGAACCTGCGGTTGAGTTGGAACAATGGTTGGTTCTGCTGCCTGCGGCAATGCTGCATTGCAGGCAAGAGCGGCAAGCACAAGAATCGAAAACATTAAAGTATATTTTTTCATCTCTCTCCTTTTTCAAAAACTCCGAGGTCTTTATGACCTCGGAGTTTTATTTTATTACAACTCGCAATATCGTTCGACCCGTTTGCCGATGATGGCGAGGCTATCGGCCCAGAACTTTTTGGTGCGGATGTTGATGCCGAAGGTATCGGCAAGTTCTGCTGCGCGGTTTTCGCCAGTGGCGGCGAGCAGAGCCTTGTACGCAGGGACGAAGTCTGCGCCGCGTTTTTGGTAGATGGCATATAAGCCTGTTGCAAACAGCAGACCGAATGCATACGGATAGTTGTAGAAGGAGAAGCCGCTGCTGTAGTAATGAGGCTTCCAAGTCCACATGAATTTTTGCAGGAACTTTTCGTCGAGACCGTCACCGTAGGTGGCTTTCTGGGCGCGTTCCATGATGTCGTTCAGGTCGTCAGCGGAGAGTTCGGATTGAGCGCGGCGCTCGAAGACTTCCTTCTCGAACAGATAGCGGGAGTAAATATCCACGATCACGCCTGTGGCATTGTTCATCTGCGCTTCGATGATAGCGAGTTCTTCCTGCGGATCGGTCACGTTCTTCAACACGGCTTCCGTGATGATGGTCTCGCACATGATGGAGGCTGTTTCGGCGAGAGTCATTGGTGTGTTTTGCTGGAGTTCGGTCTTGTCCGCTTGATACGCACATTCATTGTGGAAGGCATGACCCAGTTCATGAGCCAGTGTGCTGACCTGATCGAAGGAGCCGTCAAAGTTGGCGAGGATGCGGCTTTCTTTCACGGCAGAAACGCCCATGCAGAACGCGCCGCCGCGTTTGCCATCGCGTTGTTCGGCGTCGATCCAGTTGTTGTCGAAGGCGCGTTTGGCGAAAGCGCCGAGTTCGGGCGAGAACTTGTTGAAATTTTCCACGATGAAATCGCGTGCTTCTTCGAAGGAATAGACTTTGTCAGTCTTGCCCATCGGAGCCATGACGTCCCACCAGGCGAGTTTTTCCTTGCCGATGAGTTTTGCCTTGTGCTTGAAATACTTCCTAAACATGGGGAAGGAATCTTTCATGGCGCCGAGCATGGCGTTCAGTGTGGCGCGGTCAATGCGGGCAAAATCAAGGGATGCGTGGACTGCGTCTTCACGTCCGCGTTTTTTATCGAGAGTGAGAGTCTCGCCTTTGACGCCGTTCATGCAGGCGGCCAGTGTTTCTTGAACACCTGCCCATGCGATATTCTCCGCTTCGTATCCGCGGCGGCGGGTGGGTTCATCGGGATGGGAGCGCAGGTTGATCAGCGCGGGCATGGGCATCTTTTGGGTTTTTCCATCCAACTCAAAGTCCACAGAAAGCTGCGAAGTGACTGTCCCCTGGAGTTTGCCAAAGGCGTTGCCGCCGCTCAAGGTCAGTTCTGCGGCGAGGACTTCTTCCGCTTCGCTCATCAGATATTTGGATTGTTCAGCGGCTTCGTTCAAGGCAAATTCATGTGCTTTGGCAGAGGGATTTGTCTTTGCGGCTTTCTTGATGGCGGGCTTGCCTAACGTCCCGACCCAGGCTTGGAATTTGGTGTTGAGCACGCTGGCCTGCACGGACATTTGCTCAAATTCCGAGAGGATGCGCATGGCGGTCTTGTTGCGGGAGTCGGTGGAGATGAACGAATAAATGTAAGGGTTGATGGTGCCGGACAGTTCAAAGAGCGCATTGAAGCGGTCTACAGATTCGCCGAGAAGTTTGCCGAGTTTCTTCGGGTCGGTCTTTGAATCTGCCTTGCTGGCTTTCTTGAAAAACACTTCCATTTCATCCAGCAGGGTTTTGTATTTTTTAATGGCGTTCTTGAATTCTTTGGATTCGAGTGAGGGATAGACGTTGGTCAAGTCCCAGCGGGTTGCGGAAACGGTCATTGAAATCTCCTTGTGAAAAAGATGGGTTGAGTATACCGTGATTGATTTGGGAGCAATACCTACTGCAGGAGGGTGAAGATTGTGGAACTTTTGTACGGATTTTTCAGTCGTTTTTGGAGTACAGTTAATATAGACAATTGGAGGCACAATGAAACAGGATAAATTTCTCACAGGCATTTTGATCGGAATTGGTGTGCTCATCCTGCTGGCGTTGGGATTGTTTTTCACACGGCAGGATAAACGCGAATACGTGGCAGATGCCGCGCCTGACGGTGTTGTTCACAACTACGTTCTCGCCGTGCTAAACAAGGATTATCAAAAAGCCTACGGTTACCTCGCAGACCTTGAACACAAACCCACCTATGAAGAGTTTCGCCAATCCTTTTTTAATGGCATGGTCAACCCTGGGGATGTGGGCGTGGAAGTCGGTGCGGTGGATATTAATGCAAATGAAGCGGTCGTCACGCTGGCTGTTTATTATTCGAATACCGACCCGTTCTCCAGCCGCTATGCAAGCGAAGACCGCGCCTTGCTCGTCGAACAGGATGGCAGCTGGAAGTTGAGTTCCATGCCGTACAATTTCTGGGATTACAACTGGTATCAGGAAACGTTCAAGCCGTAACCACAGATGGACACTGATAAACACAGATGATTTTTTCAAACAAAATCTTTTTCATCTGGGTTTATCTGTGGTTGATTTGACTGGAAGGTCAAAGGACATAATTATGAAGACCATTCGACGATTGTACTTTTACGCCGTATCTGCTATTAGCGTGGAGGTGGTGTTGTGGGGCATCATCACTCTGCTGCGCTCCATCTTCAATGCAAACAAAATTATAGAAGGCACATCCACACTGGCACAGGCGCTATCTCTGATCCTTGTGGGCGTGCCGATCTTCCTTATCCATTGGTTGTGGGCGCAGCGCGTCTCTGCAAAAGATGACGAGGAAAAGACGGCCAGCGTCCGTGCAATTTTTCTGTATGGAATTTTGCTCGGCACATTGATCCCCGCAGTACAAAATCTACTTGCGCTCATTGACCGCACGTTTCTCGCCACGGCAAATCTCTACACTTACCGTGCCATTGTCGGCGGTTCGCAAACGTGGCTCGATAACCTGATCGCCATCGTCATCAACCTGCTGCTCGCCGCCTACTTTTGGAATATCCTCAAAGCAGAATGGAGCACGCTCCCCGAATCCGAAAATTTCGCAGAGATCCGCCGCATGTATCGCTTCGTCTGGGTGCTCTACGGTCTGCTCATGACCATCTACGGCGCACAGCAAGCCTTGGATTACGCTTTCACATTGTCCACTGAAAATGTTTTGGGGATGATCGGAAGGGAGACGGTCGTTAACGCGATTGCCTTACTTGTGATCGGTTCTCCAATATGGTACTTCTCATGGCGCATCGTACAGGACGTTTTGCCTGATTCCGCTGAGAGGGAATCTTATCTACGCCTCGGCATTCTCTATCTCCTCTCCCTCGGCGG
>CAZHOX010000196.1:0-5798 GCA_964534345.1 uncultured Anaerolinea sp. | reverse complement strand
TGTCGCGTCCTTTGCTATCCTGTTTTCCGTCCGCCGCGCCGCGCAAATAAACATCGTAGAGTCTCTCACCGCTAATATCTTCAGCAGACTCGAATGCCCCTTCGGAATAGTTGCGAGTGGGTAATGTTCCCATTGAATGCTGCGGCAATACCACGCTGGCGGTTCCATATTTCGCGAGACCTGCCATATCGGGATTATCCGGCAGCATCTTAGGTCCGGATTTCGACACAACAGATAACGCCTTGGGGTCAGCCAATTCAGGCTTGTTTGTTCCTCGTACCACGACCGCTTTTAAATTCTTGGAGTGAGCAACCAAACCCATTCCTGTGCGTCCATTGTTACGATTTGACATGCTCATCATGCTCGAATACAGGACACCTTTTTCAGCAGATATACCGTATTGCAGGATTTCGACTTTTTCGTCCCCCAGTTCTTCTTTGAGAGCCTGGTCGACTTCCCCTGTCAACTTGCCTGTTAAATGAGAGGCATCTCGCAACTCTGCCACACCATTATTTATCCACAAATAGACCGGTTTGGGCGAACTGCCTTTAACGACGATCCCATCAAACCCTGCAAATTTGAGTTCCGCAGGGAAGAAGCCCCCGCTCTGCGAATCTCCAATTCCTCTTGTGAAAGGTGACCGTGCGCTCACGTTTACCCGGCTTTGCCCGCTGATCGCAGCACCAGTCACAACGCTGTTCATAATAGTCAGAACATTCTCCGGGCTAAGCGCATCTGCACCCTTGGGCATTTCCTTCAGGATGTAATACAATCCCATTGCCGAACCACCCATGTAGGTTCGGTAGAAAGATTCAGGCGGAGTTTCCACGTTTAGTTTGGCGTGGGTTAGGTCGACATGCAGAATTTTTCCGTTATAACCGTAAGGCATCGTATTCCTCCAAGTCAATTTTCTCTTCAAAGATGTTTAACAAATAATATTATAACAACCATCCGTACAGACGCATAGAATCTTTGTTTATGCTAAAATACAGTTAAGGATTTTTTTAACCGTGAAAAAAGTCTCGTACATTCAATCATTTGACCAGATCAAGATCCTGGCAGACCACCGCCGCATGGAAATTCTTCGTCTGCTGATGGCTACACCAGCCACCCTCACGCAGCTTGCGCGTATCTCAAAGCAGTCTGCCGCCTGGGTGCGGCATCACATCCTCGCGCTTGAATCTGCCGATCTGATCGAAATAAGCGAAAAGCGAAAGACAGGCAAGGTAACGGAAATATTTTATCGTTCAAAAGCCGATGCCTATCTTTTACAGGAACTCGTTTTACCGAAAGACAAAAAGCCTTCGGTCATTTTTTCTGGAAGCCACGATCTTGCACTTGAAGGCATCGCAGATCACCTTGCCAGGCACATAAATATTCTCAGCCTCTCCGTCGGCTCATTGGATGGGTTGGTCAATCTTCGTCAGGGGCTATGCCAGATCTCAGGCTCGCATCTCCTTGATGAAAGCGGCGAGTACAACACTCCTTTTGTAAAGCATTTATTCCCCGATCGAAATGTAGAAATTATTACTCTCGCCTATCGCACGCAAGGGCTCATTCTTGCCGAAGGCAACCCCAAAGGGATCAAAAAAATCTCCGACCTGGTACGCGCCAATATCCGTTTTGTAAATCGTAACGCGGGTTCTGGCACACGTCTCTGGCTGGATGCGGAATTGAACAAACAAAAGATCCCTGCTGAAAAAATCACCGGCTATGAAAATTCCGTGAAGACCCATAGCGAAGCTGCTTTGATGATCGAAGAAGGCAAAGCGGATGTATCCCTCGGTCTGCAAGCGGCCGCTCATCAACACAGCCTCGACTTCATTCCTCTCTTTGAAGAACGCTACGATCTCGTCCTGCCCCACGAACAGGCCAAAACCCTCAATCCTTTGCTAGATTACATCCAAACTGCGGATTTTCGCAACTCACTGAACGTTCTAACTGGTTACAGCACTGCACACAGCGGTGAACAAATCCATATTTGAGGAATGAAATGAGAAAGGCCTATATCACTGTATTCTTTATTATGGGACTCATGCTAACCGCATGCGGTTCCATGCCAACAGAGGACGCTCCCGCTGCGCCGACAGTTGTTCCTGCTACGGAAGAACCTGCCCAGCCCCAAGCGACTGCCCCCCCTGCTCCCGTCTCAAACACTCTCCCCGCTCTCTTCCAGATCGTCAAAGCAGACGGCACAACATTCGATGTGACCCTCGATGCCGTCAAAGCCCTACCGCTTGCCCAGCTTCAAGCCGAAGGCAAAGTGGAAGAAGGCCCCTATCTCAGTGATGTTCTTGCTCTGGCAGGCGTCACTGAATTCACCGAGGTTACGCTCACTGGCAGTTCCAACCCCGCCACATTGACCTTTGAGCAAGTGGACGAGAACACCATCCTCGATTTCAACAATCACGGCACAATGAAACTCTCCAGTACCTACATTCCCAAAGCGGAATGGACGAAGGATGTTTCCCTGATCACAGTGAAATAAAAATTCAGCACGTGTTTTTTTATTTCCTGTTTTTTATTAAGGAAATACTTATTCGAATCCAACTCGTTGAAAAGGTAAACGAAATGCGCTACCTGCTTGGAATTGACGATACAGATAATCTCGAATCACGCGGCACTGGGCATCGCGTCCGTCAACTTGCGGATTGGCTGGCTGAAAATCGACTGGCTTCGCCGCTGGGAATCACCCGCCATCAACTGTTAGTAGACCCGGGTATCCCCTACACCTCGCACAATAGTTCAGCTTGTCTCGTGGTTGAAACTGAAAATGCAGATGATGTTTGGAATGCCGCGCGTGCATTCCTTCTTCGAGAGAGTGCTGTCGGCTCGGATGCAGGGCTGACACTTGCCGAATGGAATTCCATCAGCGCCGAGGTTTTGGATTTTGGGCGCAAGGCAAAGCTTGAGGTGTTGACCATGCCCGCTGCGGAGCAAACAGCTTCACGGTCCAAGATACGATGCGAAGGATTGACAGGCACGCACGGCGGGATCATTGGAGCCTTGTCCGCTATTGGCCTACATCGCGCTGGTAATGATGGTCGTTATCTATGGCTGCCGGGATTGCGTGATCTGAATGGGAAATACCAAGTTGAGGAAATTTGCACGAAGGGTCATGTAGACCGGGTTTGTACCGTGGAAAATGTTGACCTGACCGCAGAAACAATTGTGGATGTTGGTGAATGGATCCGTCCCATTTTACGTGACGGAAAAGCAACTCTATTTGTTGAGGAGAAAAATAATGAATGGTACATCATCTCTAAAGACCGCATCAAAAGCCTTTCCAACTGAGTGGTCGCTTACATGGATCGAAGCCCTGTTGCTCATCGGCGGCGGCGTGATGGCGGTGGTTCTGCACCGTGCATTGGATATGTCGCTTGGCCTGCCCGGACATCACGGTATTGAATGGATGGCGATCATGATCCTTGGCCGCGCTTCATCAAAGTTTCGCGGCGCGGGCACACTCACCAGCATCGGCGCATCATTCGCATCGGTTCTGCCTTTTCTGCATGGAGATAATCCCTTCACATGGATCTACTACCTGCTGCCCGGCCCCGTGATGGATCTGGCGTTTCGCTATCTGCCGCGCTACGCAAACAAACTTTGGTTTATGGTTTTGCTCGGCGGCTTTGCGCACATGACCAAACCCATCGGGCAGCTCACCATCAACCTGCTGACCGGCTGGCCTATTGGCTCGTTCCGCTTCGGCGTTGTGTATCCTTTTGCAAGTCACCTTCTCTTCGGAATGATCGGTGGAT
The DNA here is from genome assembly GCA_964534345.1 of uncultured Anaerolinea sp. Lineage (GTDB taxonomy): Bacteria > Chloroflexota > Anaerolineae > Anaerolineales > Villigracilaceae > Villigracilis. The sequence continues at coordinate 2,037 of CAZHOX010000196.1, read as the reverse complement.
TGCTCGGCGCGATGGTCGTGCTTGGCATCAACCGTTTTTCAAATAAACCAAATCAAGGATAGTTAAATGAAACCCAATTCCCGTAATCTTCTTTTGACTTTGCTGCTCGTCCTCTCCATCGTGTTGACAGCCTGCGGCGCTTCAGCCACACCGACAGCTGCTCCTGCTACCGAAGCACCTGCCGCCACTGAAGCACCTGCCACCGAAGCTCCCGCAACAGAAGCTCCTGCGGCTGCCCCGGCCAACCCGACCCTCATCCTCGCCACCACCACCTCCACACAGGATTCAGGTTTGCTTGATGTGCTCGTCCCCATGTTTGAAGAGCAGACCGGCTACACCGTGCAGACCGTCGCCGTGGGCACCGGTGAAGCACTCAAGATGGGCGAAGAAGGCAACGCCGATGTACTCCTCGTCCATGCGCCTTCCTCCGAAGTGACCTACATGGATGGCGGACACGGACAAGACCGCTTCCTCGTGATGCACAATGACTTCGTCATCGTTGGACCCGCAGAAGACCCCGCCGCCATCAAGGGACTTGGACCCAAGGATGCCTTCGTTGCCATCTTCAATGCAGGCGCTCCCTTCGTCTCCCGTGGCGATGACTCTGGCACACACAAGAAAGAAGTCAGCTTCTGGACGAAAGCCGAACTTGACCCGAAGGGTCAGGCATGGTTCTTTGAAACCGGTCAGGGCATGGGCGCTTCACTCACCGTTGCTTCGGAAAAGCAAGCCTACATCCTCACCGACCGTGCCACCTACCTCGCCAACAAAGACAACCTCCAATTGGAGATTCTGCTCGAAGGTAACAACGCGCTGTTGAACGTCTATCACGTTATCACTGTCAACCCCACCAAAAACGACAAGATCAACTACGAAGGCGCTCTGGCATTTGCCAACTTCATGGTCGATGCCGCCACACAGGAAGTGATCGGTCAATTCGGTGTCGATAAATTCGGCGCTCCGCTCTTTGTGCCAGATGCTGGAAAAGACCCCGCTGAACTCGGGCTCGATAGCTAAAGTTGAAGTATCATGTGGACGGCTCGTGTGAGCCGTCCACATCTTTTAAGTCAACCATGAACGAAATCTTCGAGATTACAACCCTTTCCTTACAAGTTTCCATGCTGGCAACTGTCATCAGCCTTTTAATTGGCTTGCCCTTTGGCACATGGCTGGCGCTCGGCAATTTTCACGGGCGCTCCATTCTATTGAGCATTGTCAACACAGGGATGGCGTTGCCGCCTGTGGTGGTTGGGCTCGTGGTGGCGATGATGCTATGGCGCAGCGGTCCGCTGGGTGATCTGCGCCTCATCTACACACCGTGGGCGATCGTCATTGCCCAGACCGTGATCTCAGCGCCTGTGGTGATGGGACTGACTGCCGCAGCACTCGAAGCTCTTGATCCGCGTTTGCAGCAACAACTCCTTGGGCTCGGCGCTTCGCGACTCCAGATGGTCTGGCACTTGTGGCGGGAAGCTCGTCTGCCGCTGTTGGCGGCGTTGATGGCGGGCTTCGGCTCGGTCATCTCGGAGGTGGGCGCATCCATGATGGTGGGCGGCAACATTCGCGGGCAGACCCGGGTGCTGACTACCGCGATTGTGTTGGAAACATCCAAAGGTGAATTCGAACAGGCATTGGCACTCTCGGCTTTGTTATTGGTCATTACTTACCTCATCAATCTGGGGCTGACATGGATTCAACAGAAAGGCAAAAAACGATAGTCCAGTCTTTCGTTGAAAAACATCATGGCAAATATCATTGAAATTAGCAATCTGATCGTTAAGCGAAACGGACGCGAGACTCTCCGAATCGATTCTCTTCATATTCCAAAGGGTGAAACTCTGGCTGTGGTGGGTCCGAACGGCTCGGGCAAAAGCACGTTCCTGCTTACCTTGGCACATTTGCTTAAGGCGGCAAGCGGAGAAATTCTTTTGCATGGAAAACGGCAAAGGGAATGGAATGAACTTGAATATCGGCGTCGGATCGCCTTTGTCTTTCAAGACCCGCTGTTGATGGATATGTCTGTGCGGGAGAATATTG
>CAZHOX010000195.1:0-5840 GCA_964534345.1 uncultured Anaerolinea sp. | reverse complement strand
TGAAATCTGTGACAAGAAAAGGCACACTCCCGAGGATTCGAGTGAGTGTGCCTTTGGAATCTTTTTGATTCGATTCTGAAGTTATATAAGTAAGAGAGAACCCGGCTATTTTGTCCAGTTTTCAGTTTAATTATAGCATTGTCATCTGTGCATAACTTTAATGATCCAGTTCATAAAGTCTGGTGCGCCCATGTTGGGGAAGTTGCGCGTCAGCCACGGTTTGGTGAGGCTGATGGATGAGCCGTAATAAATTGGGGCAAGTGCGGCTTCTTCCACAACAAGAATATGCTCGGCTTGCGCATACAATTTTTGGCGTTCTTCCGGGTCGTTGATCTGGGAAGCCGTTAAAGTTAACTTGTCGAATTCATCATCAGGCAGAATGGCTGTGCAGGTTTCATCAGCGCAATTGCGGCGCACGGCATTTGAACCAAATTCGGAATTAAAGAGAACGTGAAGAAAATCGTTCTGGTCGGGGTAGTCGGCGCACCATGCCCATTGGAACATGCTGAATGTATCTTTGATGGGAGAATCTTTTGCAATGAGGCTTTGAAATTCTGTTGATTCTACAGTTTGTGTCGTGACGGTTACACCCAGGAGGTCTTTCCAATTCTTGATGGCTACATCGGAAGGGGTGTTGTTGAGTCCGTTCACTTGGCCCATCACAAGCGGATAGGCAGAATTGAAATCGGCAATTGTGAAGCCGCGTTCATCGAGATATTGTTGGAATAGTTTTTGGGCAAGGTCTGCATCGAAACCCTGTCCAACGCTTGGGTCCGTCACTGCGCCGAAGATGCCGGGAGGGGCGAAGGTGTAGGCGGGCAGGTTGCCCACTTTGAGCATCTCTACGATCTCTTGACGATTAACAGCGGCAGAAAATGCGCGCCGTACACGAGGGTCATCAAAGGGAGGCTTCGTATTTACAAAACCAAAATAGCGTACACACAGATTGGAGTGTGGGCTTAATTCCTTGCTGAGTATCAGATCACTTTGAGCTTCTTGAAGGATAGCGCTTCGCAAGCCGCCGAGAGTATCGAGTTGATTATCACGATACAGTTGCAGAGCAACGTCTCCGTCTTGAATCAGAATTTCTTCCACGCGTTCGATCTGGATTTTGTCCGCTTCGGGCCAAAGCGGATTTTTGAGCAGGGTGATGCCTTTGCCTTTTTCCCACGATGCCAATACGAAGGGGCCGTTGGTGACGATGTGTTCAGGGTTGATCCATTCCTTATCCCATTCTTCAATAGCCCAACCCGGGACGGGGTAACTGACATCGTATGCGGTGATACTTGCAAAGTAAGGTGCGGGTTTGTTGAGTGTGATCTCCAATGTCCAATCATCGAGGGCTTTTACGCCGAGGTCGTTATCTGGCTGTTGGGCATTCTTGATCTCATACAACAATGCCGCGGATGTGTTCTCGGAGGTGAGAGCGTGGTGAATGCCATAGACCACGTCATGTGCATTGACGAAGCGCGGTACGCCATTGTAATCTGTCACGTGTGAGACGGTGTTCGTGGCGGTGTTGTATTGGACCCAGGGAATATCGTTCCTCAGGTGGAATACCCAAGTTAGGCCGTCTTCGGAGGTTGTCCAACTGGAGGCGAGGCTGGGCAGGGGATTATTTGTGCCTGGTTCAAGGCGGGTGAGACCAATGAAAAGCTGTTCAACCTGATCCTGGTCTGAGGTGAGGCTGACGAGGGAGGGATCTAGTGTGGGAGGCTCCAGCCCGAAGGGGTAGCGCAGGGTGATGGGGTCTTCGGGCAGGCTGACGGGGATGGCCGTGGCTGCTGGGGTAGCAACGGCGGCGAGTCCGTTTGGGGTGGCTGTCAGGCTGTCCGTGGCTGATCCGCTTTCAGTTAAGGGAGAGGCGGTTGGAGTTATTTCCAACGCGGCTGGTTCTTCTGTCGCTTGAATCGCTTTGATGGAAAGATATTCTTGCAATGGGTCTGCGGCTACGCTTCGTGGATAGAAGACGAAGATGGTGATGGCTAAAAATGTGATTGTAAGCCCTGGCCCAAAGCTGAGTTTTGGAATGAGGTTTTCTCCGTAGCTGATGATGGAGATCGCGCTTTCGTTGTAGTACATCACACCATCTAAGGCGAGGCCGAGGATGAAAATGTAAAGCACGATGAAGAAATATTCGAGATAGACTGTGCCGCCTGCTGCGATGGAACTGCGCAAACCCACGTGGGTGATGGCAACTACAAAGAAGAGTGCAGCAGCATTGGAGAGTGCGCTGTATGCCGAATCCAATTTGACAATAAGGCTGCCAAACATGAGCCCTGCCACCACCAGGATGGTGATGCAGAAAGCAATGATGGGTGAGAGCAGGTTGCGGCTGGCGCTGATGTTGAAAACCAATGTGGGGAGAGTGTTGCGCTGTACCTGGGTCTGGTTCCCGAAGCTGGTGTTGAAGTTTTGGAATTGATAGCTGAAAAAACTTCTTTGGATCTTCCAGTCGGGGATGTTGATCTGTGGGGAAAGGCCAGGCAAGGAAGCAGGGACGATGAAGTCGTAGCTTTCAAGGTCTGGGGTGAGCACGATGTTTTGATCGAGATATTGCGGCAATATACGGACTTGAATATTTGCCTGATCGAGCGGATATTGCGAGGTGTTGTAGGATTGGTGCAGGGTGGTGGTGAAGAACCAACCTACGGTTTCAAAGTCGGCGCGTTTGAAGCGGTAGCTTTCTTCCAGTGTCGTATCGCCTGTGTCATCGGAAAATTCGATGCCTTGCGTGAAGTCATGTTCCAGTCGCTCCGTAAATTCGGGAGGTAACTCTGTGGGATATTTTTGCCAGAGATAGCCTGAGATCAGTACCTCATTGGATTGGATCTGGATATTTTGAATCAGGATGCCGGTTGGTATTCTTATGGGAGCGGGGCGGCCATTCATTTCTGCGGTTTCATCGATCACCCGCAGATCTTCGCTGACAATAGAGGAACTGACCAAAATGTCTTTGGATGCCGTGGTGTTGGATGGATTCATGCTCACGATGAGCCACATCCACACAATGCCACCGAACAGGACGATGGTGCTCCAGCCAACTACAATCCATAAATTTTGAACCTCTCCGTGGTCCACGCGAAAGATCAACAAGGCGAGGGCAATCAGTGACATCATGACCATGATGCCAAGCCATGTTTGTGTATGGACAATGGATTCGGGAGGGGCTTCAAAAACATTCTGGCTGACAGAGACTGCCACAGACCAGCCTGGTGCCGCAAGAGGTTTGAAGAATATCCAAGACTCATTGTTCGAGTTTGTGGTTGGTTGGTATGAGAGATAAAAATCTTCCCCATTTTGAGCGCGGTCGGCCGCGTCTTTTAGCGCAGGTTCATCTGTGAGTTCTGCCACATCGTACAAGGTCTTATTTATGTAATCTGCTTTTGGATGGACAATGATGTATCCTTCGCTGTCAATTAGAGAGGTGTAACCATCCTCGCCAATATCTATGGAGCGGACGAAATTCTTCATCGTTTCTACAGAGTGATCCACCCAAACGACACCAACCGCTTCCTGTTGCCCCGTTTGCGGGTTGGTTCTGTAAAAAGGGGCAATGTATTCGACCAACTCAGATTGTGCTGTGATGTCGTATCCGCTGGCGTACCAGTAGGCGCCATCTTCCAATGCACTGTAGAACCATTCGTTATCATCTGTTGATCTATCGCTGTAATCGTAGTCTGTCTCCACCTGGGCGCGGGTGAAGTTCCCAAACTCATCTTTGAAATAATAGGGTGCAAATAATTTCAAGTCTGATTTATAAACATACGGGACGAAGGCAACCCCCATTCCGAAAAAATTCGAGTGAGCATCTATCTCTTCTCGCAGGCGGCCTGCAATTTCTGTATAGGCAAGCGCGCCGCTAGAAATGTCATCTGCAATTGAGTCGCCAACGGCCATTTGCAGAGTCATCTCTGCATTGACGTCGCTTGCAACCCGGGCGGCTTGTTCGCTGCCAAATTCAAAAGATGCCTGCTGCCGTTGATTTTGATCTTGCTTGGAACGCAAGGAAATTGTCGCTGTTCCAATCACCCCAACTAGAAAAGCCAGGCCGACTACTGAAATATATAATTTGCGAAAAAATGCTGCTTTGTTTGGCATGAAGCACTCCCAGAATGTGAAAAAATATTGGCTTTGCCTTTCTCGTATTCTGGGCGATTAAACCATAGAAGGGGATGAATAGCGCTTACGATTCTTTTTGTTTGCTTATCTGTAAGTCGATTAAATAAAAACAGGGATGCAATGCTCCGCATCCCTTGCTGTACTCAAAATTGATTTGCCTCTCAATCAGTATCTAGATCCCCAGCCTTGCTCTCATATCTTCGATGCCTGCCTTGGCGGCATCCAGGCTTGTGTTGGTGGCTGCTCGATAAAGCTTTATCGCCTCCAGCAAGTTGTTCGCTTTCAACGCAGCAATGATTTTTGGATCATCGCCCGGGTGGACATCTTCTATAAACGTAACATTGAGGTGTTTGTAGAGAAACTCCAGCCGCGCTTCCAGCCTGCTGATGCGTCCTTTGAGTAGTGCAATTTCCTCTTGTTCCCAGGTAGCCATATCCATGCCTCCATAAAATGAATTTTATGGATTTTATAACTGTGAGCCTGAATGTGTATATCGTGCAGAGGTACTACCAATGGCTTTCGAGGAAGGCTTTCCAGCCCACGCTTTCGGCAACACTGGCAAGCCGTTCTACTTTTGCAACATCGCCTTTTGCGTCGTCGAGGATCTTTTGGAAGAGTCCTTCCATTTCCTTTATTTTCATGTGTTCGTATATCTCGCGCACATGCTGCTGAGACTCGGCAGGATACTCCGCCTTGATCCGTCGCGCCACATCCCGCTCAGAGACGTTCTCCTGCTGCCTCAGGTAGAGCATTGCCCCCGCAACCAGAAGCAGGCCCACGACCGTGAAGAGACCCGAGTTCCCCATCAAAAGGGACAATGCCAAGGCGGCGACAAGGAAAACAACGATGTAATTCAGCCATTGTTTGGGTACTTTATTTGTGATCATGTTTCACCTCATTTTCTACCGCACGTTATCCAATATCATTGTAGCAAAATTGGGATGGGCTTTCCATAAGGCAAAGCTTTTGGAAATAGATTGGAAAATTGATGGTTTGTTTTTACAAAAAAAGTGCGATAATTGAATTAACATTTTCTACAGGAATAAAACATAGATCAAAGGAGGCAACACCATGGCTGACGGAGAACAATCAAAAGATGTGAATGCAAAATATATCGAAGAAAGATATGATTCCCAAATTAACTACTATTGGAAAAAGAGCAGCAGCAATAAGAACATATATAAACAATCCCGCTTTTGGATCATTGCGCTTGGCGCCCTGGTGACCCTTGTTTCCTCCCTCTCCACAGCGGATTTTATCCAGGCGAGCGAGGGCTGGCGCATTGCGTTTGCGATCGGGACGCCAATCCTTGCCGCAACTTTGACGATCCTTAACGGGTTGAGCCAAAACTTTCATTGGGGGGCGAACTGGCGGGATATGGTTGTAAGCGCAACACGCTTGCAAAAGGAAAAGGACCGAATTGCTGCAACGAGCCCAGACAAAAGGGACTTTGAAAAAGAACTGGAAACCCTGAATGCAATCGTGCTGGAAGAGACGACAAATTTTTTCCAGCGGGTGCTTGATAGCGAGGTGAAATCACACGTTGCAGAGGGGTCGTCAGATCAACAGGCATCGGGCTAATTCAACCTCATCACAGACATAAAAAGACCTCGGAGCATTTTTCTCCGAGGTCTTGGTTTCTTAATTCCCTTCCACCGCTTTTCTCACATCCTTCAAAATTTCTCCTCCCTCGCATTTGACCAATTCATCGAACAACC
>CAZHOX010000194.1:0-5845 GCA_964534345.1 uncultured Anaerolinea sp. | reverse complement strand
TGGAGATCACCGTTCGGGATGTGGATGGGAATCCTGTTCGGGTGTTGAGTCAATTTTGTTGAGTTGAATCATGCAACGGTTAGGAGTGAAGCGGAGTTTTATCCAATGAAAACTTTGGTGGTCGGTCTTGGGAATCCTATCCTTGGCGATGATGGCGTTGGCTGGAAAGTTGCTGAAGAAGTAAAAAAACTGCTGCCTGCGGATTCGTGCGTGGATGTGGAATGCCTGTCGCTGGGCGGTATCAGTTTGATGGAGCATCTCATCGATTATTCATGTGCGGTGTTGGTGGATTCGTTTGCGTTGGATGAACCCCTCGGCTCGATCTTGATCTTGAAGTTGGATGACCTGCCAAATTATTCTGCGTATCACACGGCTAGCCCGCATGATACTTCTCTGCAAAATGCGATCGCCATGGGGAAGGCTCTCGGCGCAAAATTACCCGATGAAGTGACGGTGGTGGGTGTTGCCACGAAACGCATTCATGAGTTTGGCGAGAAACTTTCATCACCAGTTGAGGATGCGGTTCCGCTTGCGGCAAAATTTGTGATGGAATTGCTTAAAGAGAAGCAGGGAGTTTTGAGGTAGTTTTTGAAAGTTTACCCACGAAAACTCGAAGGCACAAAAACACGAAGTGTTATTATTTTTTACCCCTTTGCATCTTCGAGTCTTTGTGCCTTTGTGGTTAAGGGAAGTTTTAGAATTTGTGAGATTATCTAACGAGGTCTTGTACTTCAGGGTGGCGGTCAATATATCCGCTGACGAACCAGCATGTGGATTGCACTTTTAGGTGGTTGTCTCTTGCGTATTGCAGGCCGGCTTTTACCAGCTTGCTGCCAATGCCCTGACCTTCCAATGCGGAGGGGACGCCTGTGTGAGTGAAGGTGATGATGTTCCCGTTTATGTAGTAAGCCAGTTCTGCAATGTGTGAACTAATATGGACTTCAAATTGTTTTTGTTCAAAATTGTGCGTAACGTTGACCTCAGAGATTTGCACGTTATTGTCCTTTTTGTTTCTGCCGCGCAATGACGGCGATATATTCCATGATGATCTTTAAACCGGCAAAGACGGTCGCTTCGGATGGGTCGAGCGGGGGCGCAATTTCAACAACATCCAAACCAACGAGGGAGAGATCCTGCGTAGATTTGATGAGGGTGAGTACATCGCGAGAAGTCAGCCCGCCGAATTCGGGAATGCCCGTGCCAGGCGCAGCGGATGGGTCGAGGCAGTCGATATCAAGTGAAATATGGACAGCATCACAGTCGTTAAGAATGTTACGGATGCTGTCGGCCACATGTCTCATGCCACGCTCGGCAACACTCGCGGCGGTGTACACATGGACGCCGCTGTTTTCGATGAGGTCGATCTCCTGTTCTTCCCACGAACGCAGACCCACCATGCAGACATCGTGCGGTTCGATGCCAAATTCCAAGGCACGGCGCATCACATTGGCGTGTGAAATGCGCGAACCATCGAAATCGTCACACAGATCGGGGTGGGCATCCACCCAGAGCACGCCGAGGCGCAGGTCGCTGTAGCGTTCGCGTTGTCCCTGCAAAATTGGGATGGAGACGGAATGGTCGCCGCCAAGCAGGATGGGCATGTTGGGCAGGGTTGCCACGCGCTGGCGGATCATGTTGAAGTCGGTTTCGGGGTTGGTGATGCGGATGTCACCGAGGTCGCAGATGGACATATCCTTCAGGCGGGTGCGGTCTTCGCTAAAGGGAGTCAAATGCCTGGACCAATGACGCAGGCGCTCGGGAGCAAGAGCCGCACCCTTCCGCGCACTGGCAAGTCCGTCGAACGGGATTCCGATCACACTGAAATCAGCTTGATCTGGGGTGAAGTTTGGGCGGTGCAGGTCGCCCCATAATCCGTGTGTGCCTTCAACGGTCATGTTGTCTCCTTTTTTTTACTCAATTGTACTCTCGAAAAATAGCGACATTGACCCGCGTTCCGTTTGCTTTTACAATGTTAAGCATGTTTTACCCCATGTTCGCAGGCTTTTTTCGACCCGACCACGACCCTCCGTTGCCCTTATTGGTACCCATTTTTAACGTCAACCTATAATTTACCCGGAGGAAAAACCCATGAATACACCGTTCGTATCCAAGCGTGCCCCCATTTACGCAGACGTTCCCGATGAGAAGTGGAACGACTGGCGCTGGCAGTTAAGCCACCGTTTGAATACCTTGGAAGATATTGAAAAAGTTCTAAAACTGACCGACTCGGAAAAGAAAGCCTTGCAATCTCAGGGACTTTTCCGCGTGGATGTGACCCCCTACTTTATTTCCCTGATCGACCCGAATGACCCCGACGACCCCACCCGCAAACAGATCATTCCGCTTGCGGAGGAATTGGAAGCCTTCACCGCCATGATGGAAGATTCTTTGGCGGAAGATCGCCACTCTCCCGTGCCAGGGCTGGTTCACCGGTATCCTGACAGGGTTCTTATGCTGGTAACGACTCAGTGCGCCTCGTACTGCCGTTATTGCACCCGTTCCCGCATCGTTGGTGACCCAGGCCAGACCTTCAACCGCCAGGAATTTGAGATGCAGATCGAGTATCTCAAGAATACTCCTCAAGTTCGTGACGTGCTTCTCTCCGGCGGCGACCCGCTTGTGCTGGCTCCAAAAGTTTTGGAAGAATTACTCACCCGCCTGCGTGAGATTCCGCATATCGAGATCATCCGCATTGGCTCACGTGTGCCGGTCTTTATGCCCATGCGCATCACCCAGGAATTATGCGACATGCTCGCCAAATTCCACCCGCTTTGGTTGAACATTCATGTCAATCATTCGAACGAGATTTCTCTGGAACTTGCACAGGCTGCAGATCGTCTGACTCGTGCAGGTATTCCGCTGGGCAACCAGTCCGTTTTGCTGGCTGGTGTGAATGACAATGTACATATCCAGCGCGAACTTGTCCACAACCTTGTGCGTATTCGTGTGCGCCCGTACTACCTCTATCAATGTGACCTTGTTGAAGGCGCAGGACATTTCCGCACTCCGGTTGCCAAGGGCATCGAGATCATGGAAGGTCTGCGCGGACACACCTCCGGATATGCCGTTCCACAGTATATAATTGATGCACCTGGCGGCGGCGGAAAGATTCCGGTCATGCCGAATTATTTACTGAGCATGTCGGACCACAAGGTGATATTGCGAAATTACGAAGGCTACGTTACAACATACGAAGAGCCAACGGATTATGTCCCCTCCGATGCCGCAAAGTTCAAGGGCCTCAAACGTCCTGAGCCAGGGCAGGGCGGACTCACCGGCTTGCTTGATGGTGAGAATTTGTTCATCAAGCCTGAAGGATTTGATGAGTTGCACAACCGAGGCGGTGGTCAACACCGGCTGAGGGATGAAAATAAATGGAAGCCGCTGGGCATCGGCTCCGGCGAAACAGACTAGTAACAAAAAGAGCTGGCAGGCTTTGCCCGGGGCCTGCCTTGATGGGCCTGTCAGCTCTTTTCATAAAGGAGAACACTATGCGTAAAATGATGTTTATTTTGGTCGCTCTTGTATTTCTGGTGGCCGCCTGCCTGCCAACCCAGAATACTCAGGAGTTGGAAGGACGAGTAAATACTGCTGTGGCTGAGACCATGGCTGTTGAGAATCAAATTGCCAACTCTGTTGCAGAAACGGTTGTGGCGCTTGACCCACAGGCTTCACCCACCGCAGAAACAGTGGATGCATCTCTCACCTTCACTGAAACCCCAACCGCAACGCCAACCCCGATTATGATCGACACCTTTACGCCGTTTCCTGTCAACCCTACTGCCACTCGCCGCGCCGTCACTCCAGCGGATTATGCCTGCTCCATTATAAACAGACGGCCCTATGACCTTTCTGAGTACAACGCTGGCGATGACTTTGATATTAAATGGACCATTGTCAACAGCGGCACAAAATCCTGGACAGCAGGCATTGATGTGAAATATGTCAGCGGCCCCAAAATGGCAACCGTAAACCGTGTGGAAATTCCAAAGGCGTTGAACCCGGGTGATTCCTACACGATTGTGATGGATGCTGCCGCCCCGAATAAGAAAGGCCGACAGGTAATGACCTGGGCTGTCGATGGCCCAATGTGCTTTCCGTATGTTGCCATTATTGTGAAATAAAAACTCAGGAGCAGCCATGATTCGGCGCAATACCAGACCTTTTGCACTTTTGGCGATCGCAGTGTTGATGCTTGCCTGTGTACTGCCATCTCTTGCGCCCACGCCCGCGCCGCTTCCCACATTTGACCCGAATTCTTTGTACACAGCGATCGTGGAAACAGCCAATGCGGCAGCAACACAAACTGCCCTCAAATTGCCTCCTACTTACACCCCCACAGTAACGATCGCCCCAACAAAGACTCCAACCGTTACCCCATCCCCAACGGCTACTTTTTATTTTGTGGTGGCTACCATTACGGTGCCCCCAACCCAGATTCCGTTGGGCGTTTCAGAGCAGAGGTATGACTGCCAGATCATTTCGCAAACCCCGGCAAACAACAGCGTAATTGCAAAGTCATCTGTTTTTGAGGCGCGTTGGGTGGTGGCAAATATCGGAAAGTCCGGGTGGGATTCCAACAACGCAGATTATCATTACACTGGCGGAAGCAGACTGCATCAGGGCGGGATCGTCCGCGATCTTGAGTCATCTGTTTCGCCGGGCAATACGATCGAGTTGGTGATCAGTATGCAATCCCCTGCCGAGGCGGGGACCTATTCCACCTCGTGGAAACTCAACGTGGGGAAGAATGAATTCTGTCCGCTGGACCTGACCATTATTGTGGAATAAAAAAAGTCCCGAGCGATCGCTCGGGACTTTTTTTATTTAAGAAGCGGGGGGAAGTGGTTCGTCGTTGTTTACAACGGCTGCGGGTTTCTTGCGAAGGGTGAAGAAGCCAACGCCAACAGGGATGAGAATAAATATCAAGGCCACGCAAATGAGTGCAATACCAACTGTGGGCGGCAAGGATGACTCATTGAAGGTACCCTGCCCCGCTGCTGTCAGTGCTCCAAACAAACACATAAATAAACCAGGACAGCCGCATAAAACTACGGCGGCAATGGTTGCGATGATGCCAGTATTTTTGTTCATATTAATATCTCCTTTGGATGAATTGCCGCAAGTATACGAAAATAAAAAATGGGATGCAAGTTTTGCCTGCATCCCATTGGTACTAGTACTGCCCCAGCACTTTTAAGTTGTTACAGCACTAGCTGCGCAGTTTTGCGCCGACTGCGTGCTCCAGCCGTTTGACGATCTTGTTGCGGATCGCGGCGGCATCGGCATCGGTCATTGTTTTGTCTGATTGATACGTGAGACTGTACGCCAGTGACTTTTTACCAGCGCCGATTTTCTCATCCCGATACACATCGAACAGGCGGACATTGGTGACGGTCTTTCCGCCCGTTTGCCTGATCAATGCTTCGACAGAGATTGCTTCCACTGAATCATCCACGATGACGGCGATGTCTTCATAGATGGGCGGAGTCTCAGGGACGGCTTTGATGCCGTAGGTGGGATTCAAATTCCGCATGAGGTCGAGGTCGAATTCAGCGACGATGACGGGAGAGTCGCCAAACTCGAACTTCTCCTTGGAGAGTGGATGCAGTTCACCGAAGACGCCCACGACCTTTCCGCTTATTTTGACTTCGGCAGCTTTGCCGGGGTGCAGGTAGGAAGTGGACTCTGTGGCAGCGTAGGAAATGTCTGTGAGGCGCAGCCCGCTCAAAAGGAGTTCGAGGCGTCCCTTCATGTCGTAGAAGTCAAAGGCGGGCGAGTCTTTCACATCCCACGCAGAAGCGAGGCGGGAACCGGTCATCACGATGGCGAGTTTGCGCGGCTC
>CAZHOX010000193.1:0-5849 GCA_964534345.1 uncultured Anaerolinea sp. | reverse complement strand
GGGCGTTCAGGGTCGAATTCATCAGCAAGGGGAATCCAGTTATACATGACGGGCCCGCGCTGATTGGCAGTGAACCCCAGTTGATACTTAAGCAGGCGTGCTGCTTCAACGGGGCGTTGTCCAAACCCGCCATTGTGCCAAACGAATGCAAGCGGGTTTTTCCCATATTTGTTTATGAAGGCGTTTATCGGGTCTTGCAATTCGCGGGCAATGACAGTCTTTGCGGATTCGTCTGAGAGGGTTGTATCAGGGTTTAATCCTTGTGCCTGATGATCTACCATCCCTTCAAATTCCATATCGATGTTCTCGAGCCAGAGAGATTGGGATGTATCTGGGTCGCTTTGCCAGCCGTTAACAACTGTCCAGCCCCAGTTCTCCCAATATTCACGATAATACCTGTTGAAGTAGCTTTGATCGTAATTTCCGTCTTGAATGATCAGTACCGAACGGGGTGGAATTTTGACATTCCTTTCGATGAAGGAAAGGAACTCTTTCATCTTGATGGCTTCAAATCCTTGGAATTTGAGTTCCTGCATGGTTCGGATGAAATCCTCTTCGGTGATTTCACCCGGCTCTGTTGCTCCTACCGGTTGAATCTGGCCGATCAGCAGGATCATTACCACCGTGCCGGGAGGGGCAGAGGTCTCTGGATTCCATTTATTTTTCAGGTAACGGCAGGTATCCTCTACATAGGTATGCGGTGTATCCAGCGGATTGATGAGAGTTGTTTGAAACGTTGATGGGAGCGGAGGCAAGGTTAGCGCTGCTTCAAATGATCCTGCAGCTGCGGCTTCGGTCTGTGGGGAAGTAGTTGTAACAAAGGTCTGACAGGAGATGAGGCTGAATAAAATTAATAGGATTGGGATGAAACGCAATATGATTTGTTTTTTTGAGTCTGTCTGCTTATTCATAGATAACCCATTGTAAACGAATTTCAATTAACGAAAATACACGATAACAATACGATTGTCATCGTGTATTTTTTGAACTTGTAGGGGAGTTTTACGGAATTGGCCCGTAGGTTGGGGCGCAGACGATATCGTAATATTCGAGTTCGATGGCTTTATTTTGCTCGGCGTAGGCTTTTCCTTCTTCGCCAATGACGCGAACTGCATCAATATTTTCGCGTGCATCCGTGCTCCAGTAGCGGGGCAGGGTCATGAGCGGATTCCCAGCCGGAGTTTCGGGAATGGCATACGGATTCCCATCATTGATCGCATCTGCCTGTGGAATCCAGTTGTACATCACTGGCCCGCGCGGGTTGACGGTGAAACCGAGTTTGTAGCCCAGCTGCGGACCAATTTCCACGGCTCGCGCAGAGAATCCACCACCCGGCCAGATGTAAGCAATGGGAGTTTTATTCATATATTTTTGGATGGATGAGATCGCTCCGCCCATTTCACTTGTGATGAATTCGTCTGTGGAGCCTTCGCTGATGGGGGTGTTGTGCAAGTAGCCGTGCGATTGATAATCCACCAGACCTTCGGCAGAGAGTGCGGCGTTTTCAGCCCAAAGATCGGTGCGCTCGTCCACGCCAATGTATGCATTGACAACAGGCCAACCCCACTGGTTGAAATAGGGGCGGAAATGGTCGTTGAAATATTCAGCAAAGTGACGGTCGTCCACGATCAACAACACAGAGCGTTCGGGGATCTTCGCGTTGTTGTACATGAAGTCAGCCATTTGCTGCATGTTGATGGCTTGGAAGCCCAATTCATGCAGGTCTTCCATGAGCTTGGAATGCTCGGTGTTTGTAATATCGTTCCCTGAGGCTTCCCCTTTGTTAATGCCGTGGAACATGATGACCATGACCACTGTCCCGGGTGTGGAATTGTTCGAGTTCCATTTGTTTTGCAGGTACTGGCAGGAATCAGTCACATAGGTACGTGGAATATCGTTGGGATTTAAAATGGATGATTGATACGTGCCGGGCAATACTGGCGGGGTGCGCGGAATGGTTGCGGTGGGCACAGGTGTTTCAGATGGGATGGGTGTTTCGGTAGGGAGGCTGACTTGTGCAAATGCAGTTTCAAATGCGGCAGTTTGAATGATGCCGGGGTCGGCGGTGGGTGTTGCGGGTTGGCAGGATGCCAGTAGTACAGCGAACAGGCTAAGGTTAAGAAAGAGGCGAGGTATCCGGTAATTGGTAATCGGTGATTGGTGATTATTTTTCATGCGCCGGATTCTACTCGAAAAAAGTGGGATGTCTGCTCATGCAAACATCCCACAGATTACTATTTACTGATTACTCATCACTTTTGCCTGAGATGAAGTCTTCCACTTTTTGGTGGGCGATCTCATCCTTGAATTGCTTGGGCGGAGTTTTGAAGAAGTAGGATGATGGGCCAATGATGGGACCGGCCAGTTCACGGTCAAGCGCGATCTTGGCGCAGCGCACAGCATCCATCATTACGCCGGCTGAGTTGGGGCTGTCCCACACTTCGAGTTTGAGTTCGAGGTTGAGCGGAACGTTACCGAAGGTGGTGCCTTCCATGCGGATGTAGCACCACTTGCGGTCGGTCAGCCAGGGGACGTGGTCGCTGGGGCCGACGTGGACATTGTCTTTGCCGATGTCGTAGGGAACCATGCTGGTAACGGCGTTGGTCTTGGAGATCTTCTTGCTTTCGAGACGTTCGCGCTCGAGCATGTTGAGGAAGTCGGTATTGCCGCCGAAATTGAGTTGATAGGTGCGATCGATCTTCACGCCTCGATCTACGAAGAGGCTGGTCAGCACACGATGAACAATCGTCGCCCCGACTTGACTCTTGATGTCGTCGCCGAGAATGGGCAGGCCTGCATCTTCAAAACGCTTGCCCCAATATTCGGAAGAGGCGATGAATACGGGAATGCCATTGACGAAGGCGCAGCCCGCTTCGAGAATTTGTTCCACGTACCATTTGGTTGCCATCTCTGACCCAACAGGCAGGAAGTTGATAACCACATCGGTCTTGGTTTCGCGCAGCAATTTGGCAATATCGGCAGTGGAGCCAGGGGCTTTGGTGATGACTTCGTTCAGGTATTTGCCGAGTCCGTCGTGGGTCATGCCGCGTACAACGGGTACGCCCAAGTGGGGGACATCTGCAAATTTGTAGGTGTTGTTGGGCTCAGCGAAGATGGCTTCGGACAAGTCCTTGCCGACCTTGGTCGCGTTCACATCAATGGCGAGGGTGAACTCGATATCACGTACATGATAGTCGCCAAGCTGTGTATGCATGATCCCGGGGATGCTCTCATCCGGTTTTGCATCCTTGTAAAATTGAACGCCTTGTACGAGGGATGAAGCGCAATTCCCCACGCCAATGATGGCGACACGTACTTTTTTATTTGCCATGAACTTTTCTCCTTGAGTTTGGATTGCAATTTCCTTATATCTTCTTACAACTTTCGTTTCAGATATACCCGTGAAGTATAATCTTACTAAAGGTAAATATGGCTATTGATCGGGTAAAACTCCTTGAACGTATTTTTGAAATAACACGCAGCCTCAGCGCTTCGGTGGACCTGGAGACGTATCTCCAATCCATTCTTTCTGCTGCCACTGAATTGACTGAGAGTGAGAGCGCCTCGATTCTGGAATACGATGAGGCCTCGCAGGAATTTACATTTAAATCGGTGCCTTGGTTTCATCGGGATGCGGTTAGCACTGCCAGGGTTCCCTTAAGCGGCAGCATTGCGGGCTGGGTGTTCCTCAATATCCGTGCGCTGGCAATTGATGATGTGGCAAATGACAGCCGCCACTACGACAAGATAGATGAACTGGTTGGCTTCCAAACCAAGTCCCTTTTGGGTGTGCCAATTATTTTACATGGAAGACCCGTTGGCGTGTTTGAAGTTTTCAACAAGAAGAAAAACTATACTGGCGAAGATATTCTTATCGTAGAAACGCTGGCATCGCTTGCTTCCACTGCTCTACAAAATGATATGCTGGAAAAAAGCATCATGTCATCTCAGGAAGAAGCCCGCGAACTGGATCAATTGAAGAATGAATTCATTGCGATCACGTCTCACGAACTGCGTACACCGCTTGGCTTGATCCTTGGCCACGCTACATTTTTGCGTGAACTGGTTGCCGGAGATTATCAAGAACAGGTGGATGCCATCATTCGCAATGCGTCCAGATTGAAAGAGATCATCGAAAGCCTCACCAGTGTGGATAATTATGAAACAGGCGGTTCGATGATCCGTTCGCGCAGAGTCTCCGTTGCGCGGATCATCGAAGATGTTGTCTCTTCATTTCATGAAATGGCAATGAACAAACGTGTTACGGTTAAGACTGAAATTCCCGAAGGCCGTGAGTTGTGGGTGGATGTTGATAGCAGCAAGATATCCATTGTGTTGAGCAACCTGTTGAAGAATGCCCTTACCTTCACCAATGAAGGCGGCCATGTTGTTATTCGTTGTGAGCAGAAACCTGAATATGTTACCGTCACGGTGCAGGATGATGGCTTGGGCATTCCAGCCAAAGACCTGCCGCGCATCTTTGACCGTTTTTATCAAGTTGAATCTCATCTCACTCGCAGGCATGGCGGCATGGGGCTTGGTCTCTCTGTTGCCAAAGTGATGATCGAAATGCACGGTGGCCGTATCTGGGCTGAGAGCAAAGAAGGGGAGGGAAGTATATTTACTTTTCTTTTGCCTTCCAATAAAAAAGTGGAAGAAACTCCCAAGGTGTTTTCCGAGTAAGAAATTTCATCCCGTCAACTGGTTGACGGGATTTTTATTTCTTTGATACACTCACGCCCATTCTTTACCTTGAATGGAAAAAACATGCAAAGCATCAACTCACAGTTCGATCTCATTCGTCAATCTGCCACGGTCGCCATGGCAGACCGCATTCTCGCACTCAAAGCCAGCGGGAAAAATATAGTCGGCTTGCAAGTGGGTGACCCTGATTTTGGGACTCATCCCGCAATTGCAGATGCGGCCATGAAGGCCATTCAAAGCGGCCTCACTCATTACGGTCCCTCACGCGGCTACCCCGACCTGCGAACTGCTGTTGCAAACAAACTGCTTCGCGATGAAGGCACCACCTACGACCCCGCCTCTGAAATTCTCATCACGCATGGCGGCATCCATGCCTATTATCTTGCCATGCAATCCATTCTCAATCCAGGTGATGATGTATTGATTCCAGACCCCTCATGGGCGACTCATTCCAACATGGCCGTCATGCTGCGTGGAAATGTGATCCGCGTCTCTGCCCCCGCCGAAAATGGATTCATCCCCTTCTTCGACTCATGGCTGAAAGCTTTAACTCCCAAAACCCGGGTCATCGTGCTGAACTATCCATCCAACCCAACGGGCGCATATCCCACGCGCGAGTATCTGCAAAAGCTACAGGACTTTGCGAAAGAACACAACCTGTGGATCGTCAGTGATGAAGTGTACGGAAGCTTATTCTATGAAGAGCGCCCAACGTCCGCAGCCGCAATTGACGGTGCAAAAGAACGCACGCTCATTGTGAACAGCCTCTCCAAATCTTACGCAATGACGGGCTGGCGCGTTGGTTTCCTTGCCGCGCCTGCTCACATTATTGAGAACGCATTGAAAGCAGGACAGAACTCCATTACCTGTGTCGCTCCCTTCATTCAAAAAGCCGCTTCCTTCGCCCTCACAGATCCCGCCATGCAGGAATTCACCGAGGAAATGCGCACAGGGTACGCCCGCCGCCGTGAGCTGGTAATTCGCCTTTCGCATGAATTGGAATCTGAAAAAGTAAAAGTGATTCCTCCACAGGGTGCATTCTATTTCTTCCTCGACCTGCGCGCTTTGAAAATGTCATCTGTTGAAATGTGTGAAAAGATTCTGGAAGAAGTAGGCGTTGGGCTGGTTCCCGGCTCCGCGTTTGG
>CAZHOX010000192.1:0-5874 GCA_964534345.1 uncultured Anaerolinea sp. | reverse complement strand
CCATTGTCCCGACGTTTAGATGCGGTTTGCTTCTGTCAAATTTTTCCTTCGCCATAATGAAACTCCTTGAATTATGAAAAAAAACGAGTGGTTACGCTTTCAAAATTTCTTCTGCCACTGACTGCGATACTGGCGCGTAGTGGTCAAACTCCATGTTAAAGACGCCACGTCCTTGTGTTGCAGACCGGAGTTGGGTGGCATATCCAAACATTTCTGCCAATGGAACCATCGCCTTAACTGCCTGCGCATTACCTGGGCGTACTTCCATGCCTTGAATCAAGCCACGTCGACTATTGATCTGGCCCATTACATCACCAAGATATTCTTCAGGTCCAACAACTTCAACCTTCATCATTGGTTCCAGCAGAATGGGATGTGCTTTTTGCACACCTTCTTTGAACCCAAGTATGGCAGCCATCTTGAATGCCATTTCACTTGAGTCGACTTCATGGAAAGAGCCATCAAATAATGTGATTTTCACATCAACAACAGGGTAACCAGCAAGCACGCCACCCTCAGCTGCTTCTTTGAAACCTTTTTCAATTGGATTAATGTATTCCTTGGGAATAGAACCGCCAACGATCTTATTCTCAAAAACAATACCACTGCCACGTTCGCCAGGTTCCAAGGCGAACACAACATGGCCATATTGACCCTTACCACCAGACTGCTTTGCGTATTTGTAGTTAACTTCCTTGATAGGCTTGGTAATTGACTCACGGAAAGCAACACGTGGAGCACCAACATTCGCCTGCACTCTAAATTCACGCATCAAACGGTCAACAATAATATCAAGATGCAATTCGCCCATACCACGAAGAATGGTCTGACCTGAATCAGCATCTGAATTTACATGAAGTGTAGGATCCTCTTCCGCTAATTTGCGAAGGGCCTCACCCATCTTTTCCTGATCGCTGGAACTTTTTGGCTCAACTGCAATGGAAATAACGGGTTCAGGGAAGGAAATGGTCTCAAGAACAAGTGCCTTGGCATCACAAAGTGTATCGCCAGTGAAACTTTCTTTGAAACCGAGCACCGCACCAATATCGCCAGCGCGAATTTCGTCTACATCTTCGCGATGATCGGCATGCATACGAATCAGACGACCAATGCGCTCTTTTCGTCCCTTTTTAGTGGTGTTTTGGACAGTCTGTCCCTGACTTAAAACGCCAGAATAAACACGGACATAAGCAAGACGGCCAACATACGGGTCAGTTACGATCTTGAAGACCAACGCACCAAGCGGCGCATCATCCTGCGCGGCAATATCAAATGTATTTTCTGGGTTACCAGGCTCCGAAACTGTAATCACAGGCTTATCTGCCGGGGAAGGAAGATAATCGACCACAGCATCAAGAAGAACCTGTACGCCCTTGTTCTTTAAAGAAGAACCGCAAAATACAGGCGCTGCCTTCGTAGCGAGTACACCCTTACGAAGCGCAACCTTCAACTCATTAATGCTAATTTCCTGACCTTCAAGGAACTTCATAGTCAGATCATCATCCAATTCGGCGATTTTTTCCACCATCTTGGCACGAGCTTCTACAGCTTGTTCTTTCAAATCTTCTGGAATATCCACAGTATGGGGATCTTTACCGAGGTCATCTTCCCATACTACTGCTGTCATAGATAGCAAATCTACCAGCCCCTTAAAAGTGGACTCAAAGCCAATTGGGATTTGCATTGGAATTGGGTTTGCACCTAAACGGTCAATAATCGTCTCAATAGTTCTTTCATAAGACGCCCCAACACGATCCATCTTATTGACAAAACAAATACGAGGAACGCCGTAGCGGTCAGCCTGGCGCCAAACAGTCTCAGACTGTGGCTCTACGCCCTGCACTGCGTCAAAAACTACAACGCCGCCATCCAACACACGCAAAGAGCGTTGAACTTCAGCTGTGAAGTCAATATGTCCAGGGGTATCAATAATATTTACCTGATACCCTTTCCACTCAGCCGATACAGCCGCCGAAACAATGGTAATACCACGTTCGCGTTCCTGCACCATCCAATCGGTCACTGTTGTACCATCGTCAACAGAACCAATACGATGTGTCATGCCTGTATAGAACATGATACGCTCGGTGGTGGTCGTTTTACCAGCGTCAATGTGGGCAATGATGCCTATATTTCGGTATTTTTCCAACGGATGAGCGCGCGCCATACTAACTACTTCCTGCTTCCTTCTAAATTAGATATTTCAAAAAAATTAAATTCGATAATGGGAGAAAGCGCGGTTAGCTTCTGCCATCTTGTGGGTTTCATCGCGCTTGCGAATCGCAGAACCAGTCTCATTAAACGCATCAATCAATTCAGAGGCAAGCTTGTCTGAAAATGATTTACCGGATCGATCACGTGCTGCGGCAAGAATCCAACGAATTGCCAGTGTAGTTCGGCGTTCAGAGGAAACTTCCATAGGAACCTGATAGGTTGCACCACCCACGCGGCGTGGGCGGACTTCCATAGCAGGACCTACATTTTTAAGTGCACCATCAAAGACATCCATAGGATTCTTTTCGGTTCGCTCTTTAATCAAATCCATTGCATCGTAAATCAGACGCATCGCTGTGCTCTTCTTACCTTGCTTAAGCACATGCTGAACCATGGTTTGAATATTGATGCTATTAAATCGGATATCGGGAAGGAGTTCCCGCTTCTCTGGTTTTGCTCTACGCATGCTTTATTACTCCATTATTACTTAGGACGCTTCGCGCCATATTTTGAGCGACCCTGCTTACGATTGGCCACGCCAGTCGTATCGAGAGAGCCACGCACAATGTGATAACGTACACCAGGCAGATCTTTCACACGGCCGCCACGCACCAACACAACGGAGTGCTCTTGCAACTGATGACCTTCACCGGGAATATAAGCCGTCACTTCAATGCCATTAGTCAAGCGCACACGCGCAATTTTGCGTAACGCTGAATTCGGCTTTTTAGGTGTCATTGTACGAACAACAGTACAAACGCCGCGTTTCTGCGGCGCACCCTTGTCTTGACGGAACCGGCGCTGCTTGAAGCTGTTCAAGGTGAACTGCAAAGCCGGTGACTTGCTTTTTGCATTCTTGTTTTTGCGACCCTTGCGGACCATTTGATTTACTGTCGGCACTTTTGCCTCCGATTCCAAATTCTTTCAAAATTACGTTTTTATATTCGCAAGAAATGAGACCATCAACAACTTTACCTGATGGCCTCATTTGTAGTTACCAATCGATGCGAGCGGGGGTAAAGCCACTCTTGTTTCTGGGCAACGGCTGATTATTTTATCACGCCATATATGTCAAGTCAATAGGAAATACTACTTTTTCCTAGATTGATTCTCGCCCAAACTCAACAAACCTGTATCATGCTTTGGCGGATGTGTCTTCTCTTCATCCTTACCAAACTTAACCACATCTCCGCCTTCATTGATCGCCTCTACAGCAAGACCAAGGGATTGGAGTTCTTTAACAAGAACGCGGAATGAAGCAGGAATACTTGGTTCTTCAATTGGCTCACCCTTCACGATCGCTTCATATGTATTTACGCGACCTTGAACATCATCCGATTTAACGGTGAGCATTTCCTGAAGAGTATGAGCAGCACCATAAGCCTCAAGCGCCCAAACTTCCATTTCACCGAAGCGCTGTCCACCGAACTGAGCCTTACCACCGAGCGGTTGCTGTGTAACCAAGCTGTATGGGCCAGTAGAGCGTGCATGGACTTTATCTTCCACAAGGTGATGCAGTTTCAAAATGGTCATCACGCCGACCGTTACAGGCTGGTCATATGGAATACCAGTTTTACCGTCACGCAAGGTTTGCTTTCCAAGCGTAGGAAGTGGAATGCCTTTTTCCTTTGCAAGCTCTTGGGCAGTCTCAATCACCTTATCTTCGGCAACGCGGCGAGTAATACCATTCGTCTCCATCCACAGGCGCAAACAGGTCTTCACCGTAAGCTCATCCAATTCAGGATCTTTGTTTGCGACATCGCGGTCTTCGAGGAGAATTTCGTCAGGGTTGGTATAGCCCTTTTCGCGCAACCATTCTTTGGCTGTGGCATGATGCGCGTATTCCGGATCGTTCAAACTGTAAACATCATACTTGCGCTTGTCAAGCCAGTGCTCAAGATAAAGGCGGCGAACTTCATCATCATCTTCGATGGAATTGGCATCATATTCCTGTTCCTTGAGCCATTCCCAGGCGCGTTCAGCAGCTTCCTTCCAAGCCTGATCCATGATCCAAGCTCGTGCAAGTTCGGCTTCGATCTGCTCTTCTGTTGCGCCATCGAACACCGGAGTAACTGCTCGAAAAGCCATGCGTTTTGCAGCCCAGCCAAGATGTACTTCAAGTACCTGACCGATATTCATACGACCAGGCACACCGAGCGGATTCAAGATGAGATCAACGGGTGTACCATTCTCGAGGAATGGCATATCTTCCACAGGAACGACCTTGGAGACCACACCCTTGTTACCATGACGACCAGCCATCTTGTCACCCGCTGTGATCTTGCGGCGTTGAGCAACAGAGACACGAACCATCATATCCACGCCAGCAGAAAGATCAGAATTATCTTCGCGGGTGAACACTTTCACATCAACAACCTTACCGCGCTCACCGTGAGGCATTCGCAGTGAAGTGTCTTTCACATCACGTGACTTTTCGCCAAAGATAGCGCGCAACAAACGTTCTTCAGGGGTAAGTTCTTTTTCACCCTTGGGCGTGATCTTGCCGACAAGAATATCGTTCGGGCCAACTTCAGCGCCGATACGAATAATGCCGTTCTCGTCCAAGTCTTTGATAGCATCATCACCCACATTGGGGATGTCACGAGTAATTTCTTCAGGACCGAGCTTGGTATCGCGAGCCTCAACTTCGTGCTTCTCAATATGAACAGAGGTAAAGCGGTCGTCTTGAACAAGGCGTTCAGAAAGCAGGATGGCATCTTCAAAGTTACCACCCTCCCATGAAAGGAAGGCAACGACCACATTCTGGCCGAGCGCGAGCTGGCCGCTGTCGGTTGAGGAAGAGTCGGCAATGATGTCACCAGCCTTGATCAACTGGCCCTTCACTACGGATGGACGCTGGTCAATACAAGTGCTCTGATTAGAGCGCTGATATTTGCGGAGCTGATAGACGCGATTCCCGCTTCGCTTCTCTTTTACGGTGATGCTTGATCCTGTTACCGAGACAACTTCGCCGTCCGCCTCAGCCACTACGACCTGACCCGAGTCAAGTGCGGCGTGACCTTCCATACCTGTGGAAACAAGCGGAATTTCGGGGCGAACCAAAGGAACGGCCTGAGCCATCATGTTCGAACCCATCAACGCACGGTTCGCATCGTCATGCTCAAGGAATGGGATCAAAGCTGCGCTGATGCCCACAACTTGATGAGGAGCAACATCCATATAATCAATGGTTTCTGCATTCGAGAACAAGAAACCAGAGTGGTAACGGCAGGAAATACGCTCGCGTGAGAATTCCTTATTTTCGGTCAAATTCGCATTTGCCTGAGCAATCGTGAATTTATCCTCAGCATCAGCAGAAAGATAGACAACTTCCTCTGAAACGAATGGAACGACACTTACATCTGCTTGGAACTTCGCCAATCGCTTGGCTGCTTTCGCATCCAACAAGGTTCCAGCTTTAAAGAGGAGCTCTTCTGATTTGGGGTCATAAACATCCTCGCGCAAAGTACGACCTTCCAAGCGGTCGCCGTCTGATGGGAGGGTTTTATATACTCTGCGATACGGCGTTTCAATGAAGCCGTATTCATTTACACGAGCAAAGGATGCCAAACGACCGATAAGACCGATGTTTGGGCCTTCAGGAGTTTCAATTGGGCAGATACGTCCATAATGAGAATGGTGAACGTCACGAACATCGAA
>CAZHOX010000191.1:0-5878 GCA_964534345.1 uncultured Anaerolinea sp. | reverse complement strand
GGTGCGTAGAAAATTCCAATGCAAAGCAAGATCAGGAGCGTTAAATTCATCGCGGTTCGGCTCGACATCCCGGATATGTTCAGGCAGATCAGGTGCTGTATATGTAAATTCCACTCGTCCGGTACCAGGGCTGACAATGGGCCAGCCTTCTTCCCAGCGAACAGGGGCTAAAAATGTTTCGCGGCCCAGGTTGTAAAAATATCCGCCATAGGGGCGCATGGCAAGCAACACCATCCACCATTCGCCGTTTTGTGTTTCGACCAGATCTGCGTGGCCTGTACCGACAATTGGATAATCCAACCCGAGGTGACGATGTGTCAAAATTGGGTTGCCGCGATTTGCTTCATAAGGGCCTGTAATGTTTTTGCTACGGGCAATTGTCACGGCATGGTGATGGGCCGTTCCTGCCTCGGCGATAAGTAAATAGTAGTACTCATTTACTTTGTAAATGTGGGGTGACTCAGCCCACACGGCGCCTTTTACGGCTCCATCCCAAAGAATATATTCTTTGCCAATCGTTTTCATAGCCTGAAGATCGATCTGTTTCAGGAATATTTCCGTGTGACCTGTGTAATAGTCTTCTTCGTTTAAGCGAGTACCCGTTACCCAAACTTTTCCTTCTTCATCAAAGAATAGGGAGGGATCGAATCCTTCGACATCATCCAACCAGTGTGGTTCAGACCAGGGGCCTGCCGGGTTTGTGGCAGTCACAATGAAATTGCCTGATTTGTTTTTTCCGTCCACGAGGGTGTTGATGACGTAATATGTGCCTTGCGAAAAACGAATCGTCGGGGCGTATAAACCGCCAGATGGGCGAATCAGGTCCAGGTCCAGTTGTGAGGCGCGATCTAATACATGTCCAATTTGCTGCCAGTGAATCAGGTCACGGCTGTGAAAGATCGGCAGGCCGGGAAAATATTCAAATGTTGAAGTAACTACATAATAGTCATCTCCGGCCCTGCAAATGGATGGGTCGGGATAACAACCGGGAAGAATCGGATTACGAAAGATACGCGCCATTAAATCTTTAACCTTTGATCGCACCGGCTGTAAGACCAGAGACGATCTGTCGCTCTGCAAATATATAGAAAATGATCGTAGGTATGGACGAGAGGGCTACAAAGGCTGAGACGAGGGCCAGATCCTGCCCATATTGACCCTGAAATTGCATGGTGCCCAACGGCAGTGTCCAGAGTTTGTCGCTATTCAATACCACGAGTGGAACCAACAGATCATTCCAACTGACGATCATTGTCAATGCTGCGACAGCGGCCAACGCAGGTTTTGCCAATGGAAGGAGAATACGCCAGAAGAAATCAAAATTAGTACAGCCGTCTATATAGGCGGCATCCTGAAGTTCAGCCGGAACAGCCGTAAAGAAACCGCGTAGGATCATGGTATTGCCAGATATTTGGAAGGCGAGCTGCACCAAAATGACACCCCAAAGGCTATCGATCATTTCTATGCCCATCTCGTTCATTTGACGCAACACAAAATAGACAGGCAAAATGGCAACGTTAATCGGGAACATTAGGCCAAGGGTAAACAAGTTGAAGAGCCAATCTTTGCCGCGGAAATCCATGCGTGCAAAAACAAAAGCTGCCAGACCACAGACAAAGACCACACCGAATGTGGTTCCAACCATAACCAGCAAACTATTTCGTAACATGCCCCAAAATGCCGGCGTGCTCAATATGCCTCGAAGATTTTCCCAATGCGGAGGGTTGGGAATTGTATATGGGTGCGAATACATCTCACCAGTGGTCTTGACGCTGCCAAAAAGTAAAATCACGATCGGCACAAAAATAACCACAACTACAATTATAAGAATGAGGTATTGAAAGAACCTTGGTAGTGTTTTTTGCAGCCAACGAGGGAATAAAATCGGCATGAATATATCCTTTCTAAAGACCGGTCAAATAATCAGGTTGGCGCGTGAGACGCTGGTAAATTAGAGAAAAGACCAAGCAGAGCACGAACATGTAGATTGCCACTGCAGAGCCGTATCCCAGTTCAAACCGTACAAAACCGAAGCGATACATGTACGTTGCGAGAGTCTCGCTTGCATTGACTGGTCCGCCTTTGGTCATGATCCAAACTAGAATAAATTGTTGGATCGAACCAAGCACAGACATGTAAACAGAAGTGCGGATGGTACCTCCCAATAGGGGCAGGGTAATGTAAAAGAAATTCTGAAAACTATTTGCGCCATCGATGCGGGCGGCTTCTTCAAGTTCAAGGGGTATGTTTTGGAGGCCAGCCAAATACAACAGCATGTGAAAGCCGAAGTATTTCCAAGTTAGTGCAATGAAGACTGACAGCAGAACAAGATTTGTATTGCTAAGCCAGCCTATAGGTTCCGCACCAAAAATAACCGCGATCGAGTTGAGAAGGCCGCGATCGGGGTCAGGGTTGTAAAGCAGCATCCACATGATCGCGACATTAACTTCGGAAAGAACGTAGGGGAGAAAAAAGATGGTTCGGAATATACCCCGTCCCGGCAGGTCACGCCCCACTAATACGGCCAGTGCCAACGCCAAGGGCAGTTGTAATCCCAACGAGAATAAAATGATGAGGAGCGCATTCCAGAGCGCTTTAATAAATACTTTATCGCTAAGAATAGTTTTGTAGTTCCCCAGACCTACGAAATCCACCGCAGGCCCCAAACCGTTCCAGTCAAATAAGCTGAAATAAATCGAACGAAAAATAGGGTAGACAACGAAAAGAAGGAAGAGAATAAGAGCAGGGGCTAGGAACAAGACAATGACTAATTTGTCTTGAAAACTTGAAACACGCTTTGCCTCCAAGGCGTTTGAGGCGACAGGAAGTTGTTGCATAAAGAGTATCCTTTTTGCGGGCTTTGTGACACTCACAACAGTGTCACAAAGCCCATTTTCAACTATAGACGTAGGTGGTTTTGTCCAATCAATCACCTACGTCATCTTACAAGGCTACTTCATTTCTGCAGCAACCGAATCTTCGACTGCCTGTGCCACCTGCTCAGGAGTCAGCGTACCGGCGAAAAGGCCCTGTACGGAGTCATTAAGAACAGACCCTGTTGCTGGGGGTAGGAATTGATCATAGTACAGTTGGAAGTACTGAGCAGCTGCAAAGGTTTGCTGAACCTGAAGCATATTGGGATCTACCAGACCCGCCTCAGAACCTTTAACTACTGGAATACCTGATCCATTTACCGCGATAATTGTCTGGTTTTCTACACTGGTCAGGTACTTGACAAAGTCAATAGCTTCCGGTTCTGCATCCTTACCAATTGCAAAACCGTTACCGCCACCAACGACGTCAGTCCCAGAGCCAGCACCACCCTCAACAGCCGGGAAGCCAAACAAACCAAGGTTCTCGCCGATCCCTTTTGTGTCAGCACTATTGGCTGCAGATGTGGAAGGAGCCCACTGTCCGGAAAGTTCCATAGCGGCCTTGCCATTACCAAATGTTCCCTGCATGTCATCATGGGTTGCACCAAGGAAACCGTCCTGGAAGGGCTCGAGAGCAAGTAATTCCTGGAGTTTTGTGCCAGCCTCGACGAAGCAAGGATCGGTAAAGGAGCCTGTCCGAGCCATGGCCGATTCGAATTTTTCCTGTCCGCAGATGCGGGTGGCAAGATAATTCCAGAAGTGCATGCCCGGCCATTTGTCACCCTCACCGATGGAGATCGGGGTAATGCCGGCGGCCTTAAGGGCTTTAACATCTTCCAGGAATTCAGTCCAGGTGGTGGGAGGATTCGCAATGCCAGCCTGTTCGAAGAGAGCTTTGTTGTACCAGAAACCAACCATACCCATATCCCATGGAACGCCGTAATTCGCGCCAGCGTAACTGTAGACACCCAAGGCACCGGGCGCAAAGCTATCTTTCCACGCGCTGTCAGCAGCGAGGTCTGCTGTGATGTCTTTCAAGAGTCCAGCTTCGACCTGCTGATTAAACGTACCACCGCCCCAGCTCTGGAAGATATCAGGAACTTCTCCAGACTGCATGACGGTGGTGAGTTTGGTCTTGAAGGCTTCGTTTTCCAACACAGTGATTTCAATAGTCACGTTCGGATGTGCAGCCATATAGTCGTCGGCCATCTTCTGCCAATCAGACAGACCTGGGTCCTTGGTTGTAATATGCCACCAAGTAATGGTAACAGGCTCTGCTGAAGCGGGGACTTCAGTAGCAACGGCAGGAGCTTCAGTGGAAGCCGGCTCATTACTGACAACAGGAGCCTCGGTTGCAGGAGTACCACATGCAGCCAATGCAAAAGAAGCAATGAGCACAAGGCTCAATAAGGTAAATAGTTTACGTAACATATTCTTCTCCTTTTGAGAATCAAATAATTTGGATTGCTATTCTTTTGTCACTAACAGGGGAAGTATTGGCGTATAATTTAGATGTGTTGGCTCTCCTTTCTTAGTAGAGGATCCCACATGTTTAAGCAGGGCTGGTGCGACTTGGCGGTTTAGCCAGCCCTGTCCTTTGGGGCAGAGGTAGAGTTTCGGACGATCAGTTCAGTTGGCAATTCGATGCGTCCACTTTCTTTTTCAGGTTTTTTCAAAATTCCCAGCAACATTTGGGTTGCAACTCGCCCCATTTGTTCAAGCGGTTGTTGGACAGTAGTCAACGGGGGGAAGACCATTGCAGATTGCGGGATATTGTCAAAACCGATTACAGAAATATCATTTGGTACGCGTAACCCCCGGTTTCTGACTGCATCCATTACCCCCATGGCCATTACATCATTAGAAGCGAAAATTGCAGTCGGCGGATTTGGCAAGTCCAGCAAAGCTGTTGCGCCTGTGTATCCGTCAGTTTGAAGAAAATCCCCCTCGTAAACCAATTCATCATCCAGTGAGACATGATGCGTCCGAAGTGCGGAGCGATATCCTTGTAAGCGGTCTTCCGCACATCCCAAATCCATAGAGCCGGTGATAAATCCAATTCGTTGATGCCCAAGCTTAATCAGATATTCTGTTGCGTTATAGGCTCCCTGCCAGTTGGTTGCCCCAACTGCGGGGCAATCTGTGCCAGTTCCTTGATGGTCGATCAAGACAAATGGAAAATTGTGTTCCATCAATGTGCCGATGTAATCTACAGGACTGCGCGGCAAGACCAGCAACAGGCCATCTACCATGCCTTGTGCAAGGCTTGCTACATAATTGGCCTCTTTGCTTACTGTTCGATGTGTGGTGTAGAGAACCAGATCAACACCGCTTAAATCAAGTTCAGAGTCAATTCCACGGATAATTTCGCCAATGTAACCAGTCCCTAGATCTCGAACAATTACCCCGATCGTATTAGTTTTCCCGCCTGCCAAACTACGTGCCTGCCGATTGGCAACGTACCCAAGTTCTCGTGTTACTGCCAAGACCCGCTTGCGAGTTTCTGCGGCAACGTGAATATCATTGTTGATGACACGTGAAACGGTTCCAAGCGATACGCCAGCTTTCTCCGCAACCTCCACAATGGTAACCTTGGAAGGAGAGGGTTGATTGGAAGCGTTTACATTTTTTTTGGACATCAAATAAGGTTTCCTAGCTCTTTATTGGTCGATTTTCTTATTTTTTCGGTTTTTTTTATGGTTGTTTTTGGAAGCGTTTCCAAATTATTTTAGCAAAATAGAAACCTTAAGTCAAGAGGTTTGCGATCCGTAGCTAAACTCTTATCATTTGGATGTTAATTGCGACATGCCCTCTACCAAAGTCATATTCCTATTCTTCATCTTATTCAATAAATATGTTCGATTGTGCGCCCCCCTGCCCCTGCGGATTCTATGGAGACGCCCAAAAAGCCTGCACCTGCGCTCCAG
Source organism: uncultured Anaerolinea sp. (assembly GCA_964534345.1). GTDB lineage: Bacteria > Chloroflexota > Anaerolineae > Anaerolineales > Villigracilaceae > Villigracilis. Next base: position 78 of record CAZHOX010000191.1, on the reverse strand, counting down.
CTGTGGTTACCAAATACCAAAAACGCATCTCTGGTCCATTACTCGACCGCATCGACATTCACATTGAGGTTCCTCGTG
>CAZHOX010000190.1:0-5889 GCA_964534345.1 uncultured Anaerolinea sp. | reverse complement strand
CTTCAAACCTCCGAGGTCTCAAAGACCTCGGAGGTTTATCATCTCACGCAACTTCTCTTGCGCTGCTTCAACTGAAGTTTCTTGGAATCTAATTTTGCTATTACCCGCTTCGCATTGTGCAAGCAAAGGCAAACTTGCGCGGGTGACATTTGCAATTTTTGGGTAACCGCCTGTGGTGGGAGAATCTGCCATCATCACGATCGGCTGTCCACTGGCTGGGATTTGCACACTGCCCATCGTCATCCCTTCGGAAATTAAATCAGCACCGTTGGAGTGTGAAATGGGATTCCCCTCCAGCCGATAGCCCATGCGGTCAAACGATTTGCTCAAGGTGTATTCACTTCCATAAAAAGCTTGAATACCTTCTTCCGTAAACCTTTCTTGTTGCGGGCCAGCGATCACTTCGACCACAGGAGACTGGCTGTACTTTATAAATTTTTCAACAGGAAAATCTCGCGCAGCGAGTTTACTCAATTCAATGGCTGGTTTCCCCGCTTGGATAATATCTCCGGCGCGAAGGGCAGAACCCAATCCCCCGCGCAAATAAGTAGATTTTGAACCCAGCATGGCTTGCGTGTCAAATCCGCCAGCGATCGCGAGATACGCCCAGTTGCCACCGCTTGTTTTCTTCACTTGCACACGCCAGCCAGCACGGACGTAAAACGAAGTCCAGAGCGGGAATGTCCAAACGTAATTGGCAACTTCAAAGCCTGCGCCGGTGACGGCGAGCACGCAATCGCGCTTGGCGCGAAATGCGGCTTCTCCCAGGCCGATCTCAATTACAGTTGTATTTGGTGAATTGCGGAGCAGGGAATTTGCAGCGTGATGTGCAAACCAATCCATTGGGCCGGAGACCGGCACGCCGTAGCTTTGCCAGCCATGCCTGCCGGAGTCTTGGAGGGTGACGAGGCCGGAGACATCCAGAACTTCAAGCATTTTCTTCAACCTCACCCCCGTCCCCTCTCCTATTAGGAGAGGGGAGCATGGGGATGAACTTAACCACATCGCCCGGTGAAAATAAAAATGGAGTTTCACTGGTTGAGTCAAATAATTTGAGCGGAGTCCAGCCGATGAGATGCCAACCGCCAGGTGAATCAAGCGGATAGATTCCCGTCTGCGAAGCGGCAATGGCAACGGAGCCTGCTTTCACGAGGGTGCGCGGTGTTTCCATGCGCGGCATGATGAGCCGTTCATCGAGCGTGCCCATGTAGGGAAAGCCCGGTGTGAAGCCCATCATGTAAACGGTGTATTCACGTTCACAGTGGATGCGGATCACGTCAGCGGGGGAAATGCCTTTCGAGACTGCAACAGTTTCCAGGTCCGGGCCTGAGGCGCCGCCGTATCGTACCGGGACCTCAAGCCTGCGAGGCGTCCGATGAAAGGAATCATCCAACTGAGTCATTTTGTCCCGCACCCAGTGAGAGACTTGATCAAATGTCAGCGTGAGGGGATCGTAATGAATTAATAGGGTTGAATAGGCGGGGACGGTTTCGAGAATGCCGTGAATTGGATTTTGCAAAAGCGCGTTGAGCGCGTGGACGCGTGCGTTGAGCGCGGGATGAATCTCGTCACCGAGTTGGACGAGCAATGCAGAATCGCCGAGCGGCTTGAGCATGGTTACATGAGTTCAAAGATGGAAATGGATTCGATGTGGTAGGTCTGCGGGAAGAGATCAAAGGGGGTGACTTCTTGCAAACGATAGCCGCCGTTGATAAGTTTTGCCGCATCACGCGCGAGGGTGGATGGGTCGCAGGAAACGTAGGCGATGACCTGCGGCTTGATCTTGAGGATGGCGTCGAGAGCATGTTTGTCGATGCCGGCGCGGGGTGGGTCAACGATCATGTGTGTGGGCTGAGTGAGTTGCTCGGTGAGTGCAGGCAGGATTTCTTCGGCGGTGCCTTCGTACAATTCCACGTTGTCGAATTCGTCGAGATTGATGCCGAAGTCTTCGCAGGCAGATGGGGATGATTCGATGCCGATGACTTTTGAATATTTGGGCGCGAAGAATTTGCTGAAGAGGCCGGCACCGCAGTAGATGTCCAGAAGAGTAATTGGTAATTGGGTAATTGGTAATTTGGAGAGAAGATGTTCGACCATTTTCTCAGCCATTTTTGTGTTGACTTGGAAAAATGAATCGGCGGATACTTTGAAGTCTTTGCCTAGAATGTTGATGAAGAAGTGATCCTGCCCAGCGATGACGACGGAATGATCTTCGTAGGTGTGAACCACGGAGATATCGGCTTCGATCTCGATCTCTGGAGTTTCTTCTGTGTCAGATTCGAGCACGAGCATTAATTCGTCATTTTGGCCGGAGCGCAGGGAAACGCGTTCCAGATTCATTTTTGATTCGAATTGCAGTTCGTGCCAAAAGTTGTTGATGCCTGATTCGGGCAGATGGCATTCTTCAATGGCGAAGACTGCATTGCCTTTTGCGTTGATGAAGCCGGGGTTGCCGTCTTCGGTAAGATGGAATTGCATGTGATTGCGGTAGTTCCATTCGAGCGGGGATGCAATCATTGGAAGAACGGGCGGGTTTTCTATCTTGCCAATGCGCTGGAGTTGGTCACGCAGGATCTCTGTTTTTGCCTGCAATTGATCTTGGTATGACAGATTCTGGTAGTGACATCCGCCGCATTGGGTGAAATGTTTGCATTTTGGTTCAATGCGTTCAGGGGATGCTTTTAATATCTCGATCAATTCACCGCGGGCAAAGTTTTGCTTTTGCTGGGTTAATTGAATGCGGACGGTTTCGCCGGGCAGGCCAAATGGAACAAAGACAGCGCGGCCACTTGCCCCCGTTAGGGGGTCAGGGAGGCGTCCCATGGCTTCGCCGCCGTAGGTGAGTTTTTCGAGAGTGACTTCGTAAATGAAGGAATCGTTCATGATGGAGAGATTATAACTGCAACAAAAAGAGGAAAGACCAGTAATGATCTTTCCTCTTTTTTCTTTTTTCCAAATTCTTTTATTTTAGGAAGAACGAAAGAACGACGAGAGCAACAACAAAGAAGCCTGCGAGTGAGCCGATGCGCACAAGGTCTCTTTTGACAATGCTGTAATCGGGGTTGAATTCCGTTTTTTGTGCAGACGTATTCCCAAAAGATACAGCAGAGGTGGGGCGTTTGTTTTTCTTAGCCATTTTATTTCTCCTTTCATGTAGTCATGAAACTTCTTGCTTAAGCTGGCGCTGTTTAAGTAAAGTCCTTTTAAATCTCTACATCAAAAAGGATTTGCAAGAGGTCAATTTTGTAATCGCGCAAAGACAACAATGCGCTGATCGTTAATGAGATATGGGTAACACGAGATGAGCGTTACCGTGGGCGAGCCGGTGGATGCCATCACTTCCACAGCGGTGGGTTCAACCAGAACGGTGCGATCTACGATGTATACAAATTGCCGCTGCTGGGTATAGATGATGACTTGATCGCCGGGGACGAGTCTGTCCAAATAGCGGAAGATTTCGCCGTAGACATCATCGTGCGCCGAAAGCACCACGTTTCCATCGTGACCGGGGTTTGCGGAACCGATATATTGGCCGACTCCCTTCTTTAGCTGTTCCCATCCATCGCCTTGAACAATGGGCGCATCTACATTGATCGAAGGAATCTGAATGCGGACGGCTTGATCTGGTGCTGCGGTAGGAACGGGGATGTTCGCCAGTGACTGTACCATCGGCAGCAGGTGGGATGGAATTTCAGCTTCGTTGGGGCGGGTGTTGCCTTGCGCATCAGGCGGGGTGTGGCCTGAAGGAAGCACCACTGCCATGACCAATGCGGTGGGGGTGACGGTCTCCGGGTTGAGAGCGGCAACCACTTCGTTGTTAAGAGTGCGGAGCAGGCCAAGCCCATTGAAGATGACGACTACCAAGCCAAGAACGGCAAGGACTTCCACGCCAAGAAGAACACGATCCATAATTCTGCGGCGGGGTGGGACGGGAACAGGCTCGGTCGTGGATTCTGTCGCTTCTGCGGTATCAATGATCGGCGCAGATTGAGGCGCGGCGTCAAAGTCAAAATCTGGAGCGACTGAAACGACACGTCCTGTGCGGCGGTAGTGTTCCAATCGTTCTTTGCGCGCGCCGCGCCGCTTCTCCACCAGCAGGCGGCGGAGTTCTTCTACTGATAAATCTTCGGGCGCTTTTTTGCGGGCCATAGCGAAGGGATTATACCGCAAGGCATGGGGGAGATTTTATGTAAGAGAGCTTGTATTCATTTGGTCTTAATGTTAGATTATTTAAGACTTGATTTAGATATGGAGTCCTGCTAAAATACAGAACGCATGTTCTATTTACTGCTGTTTCGTTTAGATTGAGGAAGAAATGAAAAACAAAATTCTTGATGAAATTGAGACCAGTCTGCAAGAGACACGCTCCAACCTGCTCCATTGGGTTGAAGCGGCGCCAGAAGAAAAAAAGTTTATCTGCTGCGGGGAAGATAGCACCTGCATTGAAGAACATTTGCATGTGATCGATGAGTCATTGGAAAAAATCAAGGAAGGTACTTTGGGCGTTTGCACGATCTGTCATGAAGCAGTGGAAACCCAGCTTTTGCAAATGGATTATACGAGCGCTGTTTGCCTGGGGCATTTTACAGATGCGGAGCTTCGGCAGTTGGAAGCTGAGTTGGAACTATCTCAGGTGATCCAACGTGGGCTGCTGCCAAGAGCAGTTCCAACCATTGATGGTTTGAATATTGCGGCATTTAGTCGCCCTGCTCAGATCGTGGGCGGTGATTATTTTGATTTTGTGAATTTCAAAGACGGGACTCACGGTCTTGTGATGGCGGATGTAAGCGGGCATGGGGTTTCTGCGGGAATGTTCATGAGCAGTTTGCAAACGGCTTTTCACACCCTGGTTCCCGATGCGGATTCTCCGCTCTCAGTGCTGGAACGCATTAACCGGCTTTATATTCACAATATCAATTTCACAACTTTCGTGACGACCTTTTTAGGGAAGTACGATCCGCAGACCCGTGTGATGAGTTATGCCAACGCAGGACATAATTCTGCATATTTGTATCGCATGACGACCAATGAAGAATTCTGGTTAAGACCGACAGGTCCTGCGATAGGTTTGATGGAAAAGTTCAATCTTTATAAACAGGACGTCAAACTTGAGTCAGGAGATATCCTTCTGCTTTATACAGACGGCATTACTGAGGCTGCGAATCATCAAGGTCTGTTGTGGGGGGAGGATAGGCTTGCAGATATTATCCGCACGAGTGTTGACCTAACCGCCGAGCAGATCGTTCAAAAGATATTGAAGACGTTATCAGAGCATACGAGCGGTCAACCGTTTGTAGATGATGTGACATTGATGGTTTCGCGAGTTGCATAGAAAAAGATGATATTGCAAAATCTGCATACCCTCGGTATAATGTCAGTCCTTCGGACGGATAGCTCAGTTGGTTAGAGCACTGCGTTGACATCGCAGAGGTCGTAGGTTCGAGCCCTATTCCGTCCACTAGCTATTAGCAAATAGCTGTTAGCAATTAGAAAAATCGTGATGACCAAGACGAGTAAGTAGGTAAATCCCTGACAGGGAGAAGAGATCGACGATTGAGAATCTCTTCAAGGGTAATCTGCTGAAAACCACTTGCGAGCGTGAAACAGAAAGCTTTTAGCAAGTATGTTGAACGGGTGGCTCCGTTATTGGCCTAAGAGATATCCTCGTTTGAGGGTAAATCGGGTGGAACCGCGTGAGAATCAAACTCTCGTCCCGTTGTGGATGAGAGTTTTTTGTTTTTTTACCCCCTCCGCCGCTAACGCGGCACCTCCCCCAAATCCTTCGGATTTAGGGGAGGAAGGATGGGCAACTAGAAAGGAAGCGAAAATGGCACAGATTCAGGAAAGATATCAGGATACGTATTTGTACAAGATCCGTCACTCCACGGC
>CAZHOX010000189.1:0-5904 GCA_964534345.1 uncultured Anaerolinea sp. | reverse complement strand
ATGGGAACCGCAAGCGATGTTCCTGCTTGGCTATCCATTAGAAATCCCTGCTTTTAAGGGAAGAAAAGGTCTGGAAGAAGTTGTGGAGTTTTCGCTGACCGTAGACAGTGGACGGTAGACCGTAACGAAAAGAGGAACCATATGTCTTTCAAATTTGAACAATTGGATGTCTGGCAATTATCTTTGGATTATTCCGATTTGATTTATGAAGCGGCTGATAAGCTGCCTGAAAGCGAACGCTTTAATCTAAAGTCTCAAATCACTCGTGCGGCAACATCAATTTCTCTAAACATCGCCGAAGGATCAACAGGGCAAAGCGACCTTGAACAAAATCGTTTCCTCGGTATGGCAATCCGTTCATTGATTGAAACTGTAGCCTGCCAAAGACTTATCTCCCGTCGAAAATATGTAGTTGATAAAGCTTTCATGGATCAACTGGATTTGAAAGCACAAGAACTTGCTAAACGCTTACACGCCTTCCGCAAAGCACTTACTTCAGCAAAAAAATCCTTCAGTGAAGAAACAGCACCCTATAAACCCGATGAAATCTAACGACTTATCCCACCGTCCACCGTCCACCGTCCACCGTCAAGTTGTCGCCCTTGCTGGCGGAGTTGGTGGCGCCAAATTAGCGCACGGTCTCGCTCAAATCCTTGCTCCTGAAGAATTGACGGTCATCGTCAACACGGGTGATGATTTTGAACACCTGAGCATGTATATCAGCCCTGACCTTGACACAGTCTGTTATACGTTGGGCGGGTTGGCGAACCCTGAAACAGGCTGGGGACGAGTAAACGAATCGTGGAATACGATTGCAAATGTGGAACGCCTTGGCGGGCCTGCGTGGTTCCGCCTGGGGGATCAGGATATTGCCACACATCTTGAAAGAACCAGAAGATTGAAAGAGGGACAATCACTTTCACAGATCACAAGGGATTTCTGCAAAGCGTGGGGGATCCAACACACGATATTGCCCATGTCCGATTCACCTGTGAGGACGATGGTGGATTCAGACGAGGGCGAGCTGGCTTTTCAGGAATATTTTGTTCACAGATTATGCGCGCCAAAAGTGAAAGGCTTTCGGTTTGACGGTGTCGAAGTAGCGCAACCAACTATCGGCGCGAAAGAAGCGATTGAAGCGGCGGACGCGGTGGTCATTTGCCCATCCAATCCCTGGGTGAGTGTAGATCCGATTCTGCAAGTCGTCAAAAAAATAGACAAGCCGATCGTGGCTGTTTCTCCGATTATTGGCGGAAAGACGGTGAAAGGACCTGCCGCTAAAATGTATTCCGAATTGGGAATTGAGCCATCTGCATGGGCTGTTGCAAAACATTACCAGAACATTTTGACGGGGTTCGTGTTAGATAATGTGGACGCAACAATGGAAAACGAGATAAAACAATTGGGCATAAAAACAATGGTGACAGATACACTTATGAATAACCTTACAGATCGTACTCGACTCGCAGAGGATGTGCTACACTTCATTGGGAGTTTATAACTATGTCACTTTGGGCAATTGTCCCTGTAAAACCACTCCGCCGAGGAAAGTCCCGTCTCGCTGGAGCGCTTACCGAAGATGAAAGAACAGCATTAAATCAGGAGTTATTGGAGCGGACTTTGAAAACGCTCTCGTCCCTGAAAGAACTTGACCAGGTACTCGTTGTCAGCCGTGACCCACAGGCATTGACCATTGCACGCAATCATGGCGCAAAGACAGTGCAGGAAGATGGTCAGCCGCATTTGAATACGGCATTAGCGCGTGCTACTGTTGTTGCTCAAGTCCATGCTACGCAAGGCGTTTTGGTTCTGCCTGCGGATTTGCCTTTGCTGACTGCCGAAGATGTGTTGACGCTGATCGACCGTGCCGCGAAGCCGCCTGTTGCAGTCATTGCACCAGACAGGCATGGCAAAGGAACGAATGCATTGTTGATGGTTCCTGCGGGGTTGATCGAATATGATTTTGGCGAAGGCTCGTTCAAACGACATTGCGAACGAGTGAAAAAAGCGGGAGCAAATCTTGAGGTCGTTGAGCTTCCATCACTGGGTTTGGATCTGGATTTACCAGAAGACCTTGAGATGATAAGAAAATTGGAAGCAACAAAAGTATAGACATATAACTTGCCACAGAAAAGTAAACCCTATGAAGTTTACACATTCTGTGGCAAAATTTTTTACATCCAAAAAATTCATCAAGGAGAATACCATGACGAAAGAGCGAGTAGCACTTTATTTACAGGATTCTCACGACCTGCGTGACGGATTGGATTATGCCCGATACGCAGAAGAAAAAGGGTTTGAAGCTGTATGGCAGGCTGAGTCCCGTTTGGTTCGCGATGCAATTGTTCCAATGGCTGGCTATGCCGCAGTGACAAACAAGATCAAAGTTGGTTCGGGGGTCATCAACAACTGGACGCGCAACATTGGTTTGCTGGCCGCCACATTCTTGACATTAGATGATCTTGCCCCGAACCGTGTCATTTGCGGGCTTGGCGCATGGTGGGATCCGCTAGCAGCAAACGTGGGGATTGACCGTAAGAAACCATTGACCGCCATGAAAGAAACTGTGCAGGTCATGCGAAAATTACTCAACCTGGAACGCGTTACTTTCGATGGTGAATTCATCCATGTTAAAGATATTGAGTTGGATGTGGTTTATGGACGCCGAGAACCGCGCAACGTGCCGATTATGATTGGCGCCACCGGCGACAAGATGATGGAACTAACCGGCGAAGTGGCAGATGGTGCTGTGCTGAACTACTGCGTTGCTCCTGAATACAATGACAACGCCATGGAATTGCTTAATAACGGCTTGAAGAAATCAGGCCGCAAAATGGAAGATTTTGACCGCCCGCAGTTGATTGTCTGCTCGGTGGATGAAGACCACGACAAAGCCATTGATTACAGCAAAATGCTGCTTTGCCAGTATATTGCCCAGCAGCCGCACATTGCCAAGGCTTCCAATGTTTCAGATGACGTTGTGCAGAAAATCCAATCCATTCTTGGCTGGCCTGCCACCAAGGAACAGGTGATGAAAGCCAAAGACCTCGTGCCTGATGAGCTGGTTCTGAAGATCACTGCTTCTGGCACTCCTTCGGAAGCCAAAGCCAAAGTGGAAGAATACAAGAAGCGCGGCTGCACCTGCCCTATTCTTTACCCAGTTGGCGGCAATTTCAAGCTGCTGATCGATACTTTCGCTCAAAATTAGCTCTGCCGATTGTCACTCTTTAATATGAGCCACGTCACTTGACGTGGCTTTTTGATTCCGATATTCTTACACGCATAGACTGACCAGTCGGTTTATCAACTATGAAACCCAATTCCCCCGACCCAACCCATGAAACCCGCGAGCGGATTCTCGAAGCCGCTGTATCTGTCTTTGCCAGCAAAGGCTACCACGACACAAAAGTAGACGATATTGTCAGCGAGTCAAACACATCCAAAGGCTCGTTCTACTTCTACTTCCCCAGCAAGCAGGATATTTTCCTTGCTCTTGTGGATTCTTTCGCAGAGCTGCTCGAGAAGCAGTTACACAACCGCCTCGCCTCCGAGACCTCGGGCATGGCACGCGTTGATCTGGCTCTTCGCGTCTGTTTGGAGACTTTCGGTCAATATCGCGGTTTGGCAAAGATCGCGCTTGTCCAAGCCACGGGGCTGGGACTTGCTTTCGAGGAAAAGCGCCGTGCGGTGAATGACCGTTTCATTGACATCATCAAAAACAATCTCGACGAAGCAGTTGCAGACGGAAGCATTCCCGCACTGGATACTGAAGTTGCAGCTTGCGCGTGGATGGGTGCGCTCAACGAAATCGTTCTGCGTTGGGTGTACACGGGGCAGCCTGACCCTGTCCGGTCGCTGCCTGTGTTGAGAAGAATGCTGCTTCAAAGCATCGGAGTCAGCGAAGAACGGATCAGAGAATTTGAAAGAAAAGAAAAATAATAACCTTTCCAAAGTTGTCAAACTTCGGAGACCAAAAACCAAAGGAGATTTCTGAATGAAATTACGCACCACCCTTTCGCTCATCCTTTTGCTCGTTACGCTGCTTTCGGCTTGTGCCCCAGCGGCGACAGAAGCCGCAGTAACAGAACCAGCTTCCGAGGTCGGTACTGAGGCGCCTGTTCAAAATGTCGGCACACTCAAAATCGCAGTCCTCCCGATCATTGATACACTCCCCATGTATGTCGCCGAAGCAGAAGGCTTATTTGCCAAACATGGCGTAACCGTTGAGTTCGTGCCTGTTGCTTCTGCGCCTGAGCGAGATCAATTGCTTGCCGCAGGTCAGGCAGATGGAACGGTGAATGAAACTCTGGCCGTTATGCTCTTCAATAAAGATGCGTTGCAAATGCAGGCGGTTCGTTATGCGCTGCGCCCCGTAGAAGGCTTTGGACATTTCTTCATCCTCGCTTCTGCTAAAAGCGGCATCACCGATGCACAAGGACTCAAAGGTGTTGAGATCGGCGTGTCGCAAGGCACGGTCATCGAATATGTGACAGAGCGTCTCCTGCAAGCGGAAGGACTCAGCGCCGATGAGATCAAAACCATTGCCGTGCCGAAGATCCCTGACCGCATGGCGCTGCTTGCTTCTGGCGAACTCAGCGCAGGCGTGCTGCCCGACCCGCTGGCTTCGCTCGCTGTTTCGCAGAATGCAGTCAAAGTATTGGATGATTCCACTCACCCAGAATATGGTTTTAGCGTGATCTCCTTCCGCAAGGAAGTGGTCGACACGAATCCCGAAGCGGTCAAGGCATTCCTCGCTGCGATTGAAGAAGCCACTGAACTTATCAATGCTGATGCAAGCAAATACACCTCCCTGTTGAGCGACAAGGGTCTCGTCCCGCCGCCATTGCTTGAAACCTTCCAAGTGCCGCCCTTCCCTGCTGGTGATGTTCCCACCGAAGAAGAATGGAATGACGCGCTGGCATGGGCCAAGGAAAAAGGGATGCTGACCACAGATGTCTCCTACGCGGATTCGGTCAACGGCTCGCTTCTTCCTTAACTGATAGTTGGTACCGTTATAATGAGCGGGAGACTCCCTTTGGCAGTCTCCCGCTCATCTATGAACCCATGCAACACAGGCATACTATGAAAACAAGAATGTTTTTTCTGGCAGCAGTTCTTGCCATCTCACTTGCTTGCAGTGCAATCGCACCAACAAGCCAGCCACAAGCAGCCCTCCAAACATCGCTATCCATAGGCTATGACTTTTCCGATCAAATGCCAACATACTCAGAAGGAGATGGCGCCGCCCCAAACCATATTTTTGTTCATAAATACCCTTTTCCAAGTGATGGCCGGGTGACAGGCATAATTCTCCTAAACGACTCGGATTCACTGGAAGAAGATTTCACTTTGCTCATCCTGCGCCCCATAAGTGGTGGATGGGAAGTGATTCACCGAATGGATATATCAGAAGACGATCACACTTCCACAGAAACAGGTTTCACAACTATACCGCTCGGAAACTCTCTAGCCGTAAAAAAAGGCGATATCTTTGCACATTGGCAATTCAGCAACACAGGCGCGATTCCTCTGAACGAAGAAGGTTCTGCCTACGAAGGATTAAGTTTTGGAAAATTTGGTCTGGAATCAAACGATATTGAGCAGGGGAAAATTATCGCGAACGAGAATTTTTCAGGCGGGAGAGATTATTTCATCAACCTGATCTTTGAACCCGGCAATGATTGATATTCATTCCCTCACCTTCTCCTACCCGCACAATTCTCCGCTCTTCGAGAATTTTTCGCTTTCGATTGCCCGCGGCGAGACATGGTCAATTCTCGGCCCATCGGGTTGCGGAAAAACATCCCTGCTGTATTTGCTTGCAGGATTGCGCAAGCCGACCTCTGGCAAAATCAAAATTGACGATGAAATTCTCACCCGTCCGCGCCCGCACAGCGGACTCAT
>CAZHOX010000188.1:0-5944 GCA_964534345.1 uncultured Anaerolinea sp. | reverse complement strand
GATGAATATCTTGAATTCCTTGTTGCCAATCAGGAATCACATTTCTCCAACGATAAATTCTATTGGATGCAAGATGCCTATCCCGCCGCGAATATTTCACTGCGCTCCGCTTCGCCGCAAAGTTATGTATTGCAGGCGACGGCAGACGATGGACGACCAACCACGATCGGCACTGTGGACGGAGAATCTGCGATGTGGATGATCCACCCAGGTGCGATCTACATGCACGAGGCGCAGCAATATTTTGTGCAGGAACTCAATCTCGAAAACCGCGTTGCACAGCTCGTACCCGTCGGGCTAGATTACTACACCGAGGCACAGCGCCGTTCTGAAATTCAGGTGCTGTCGGTTAATGAAACGTCCACGGCTCAAGGCAGCGAAAAAAGTTATGGTGAAATTCAAGTCACCACACAGGTGGCAGGCTTCCGAAAAATTCGCTGGTTCACCTACGAAACTCTGGGACAAGAACCGCTGGACCTGCCTCCCTCCGAATTGCAGACAACTGGCTACTGGCTTTCTCTTTCCGAAGCGACTCTCTCGCATCTTCGCGAAGCTGGCATCTGGTCCAACGACCCGAACGACTACGGCCCCGATTGGCAAAAGATTAGAGTCGCTGTCAGAAAACGGGACCAGTTCAAATGTCAGGTATGCGGCGCGGCGGAGACAATTCGCGAACATGATGTGCATCACAAAACGCCGTTCCGCGCCTTCATCCAAAATGGAGTCATCAACCGCGAGCAGGCGAACCGTTTGGAAAATCTCACCACGCTTTGCAGCAGCTGCCATCACAAAGTGGAACAGAACGTCCGCATCCGCAGCGGGCTGGGCGGCCTTGGTTTCGTGCTTGGCAACCTTGCGCCGTTATTTTTGATGTGTGACCCGCGTGATCTCGGCACTTTCACCGAACCTGCATGGTCTGCGGTCGGTGGTCTGCCGTCTGTGGTCTTGTATGACCTTGTGCCTGCGGGAATTGGTTTTAGCCAAAAGTTATTTGAAATTCACGACGAGCTAATGCAGCGCGCATTTGAGCTGGTGAGTCAATGTGAGTGCGAAGATGGCTGTCCATCGTGCGTGGGGCCGGGCGGTGAAAATGGTTACGGGGGCAAAGCGGAAACGCTGGCAATATTGAAGCAATTAATTTAGGAGAATAAATGAAACACCAAAAAGATATCGTCCTTCTTTTTGCAACCCGCATCATCCGCCTATTCTGCTACGGATTTCTCTCTGTCGTTCTTGTGCTCTATCTCGCCGAGACAGGCCTCACCGAAAAACAGATCGGCCTGCTTTTCACGCTCACGCTCGCAGGTGACGCGGGCATTTCGCTCTGGCTCACCACCCATGCGGATGGCTTTGGGCGCAAACGCACTTTGCTGATCGGTGCGCTGCTTATGTTGGGGGCGGGCATCATCTTCATCATTACAAATAACATCGTCATCCTCATGGCCGCAGCCATCATCGGAGTTATCAGTCCAAGCGGTAATGAGATCGGCCCCTTCCTTTCTGTAGAACAAGCAGGGCTTTCGCAACTCGTTTCCGATTCATCCCGCACAAAAACCTTCGCATGGTACAACCTCGTTGGCTCATTCTCCACGGCAAGCGGCGCACTGGCAGGCGGATGGATCGCGCAGATACTACAGTCCAATGGCTGGACGGCGTTGGAAGCATATCGTTCTATTCTGATGGGATATGCAGGAGGCGGTCTGCTGCTGACGATTCTTTTTCTTTCCGTTTCGCCAGCCATTGAAATTACAAAAGCGGCTACAGAAGTTACCGTTAAAAAATTATTCGGTCTGCACAAATCACAAAAGGTGGTCATTAAACTTAGTATGTTTTTCGCGCTGGATGCTTTCGCAGGCGGCCTGATCGTGCAAAGCATGATCGCCTATTGGTTTCACGTAAAATTCGGCGTGGACGCAGGCTTGCTTGGCAGCATTTTCTTCTTTGCCAATGTGCTCGCAGGCATCTCTGCGTTGCTGGCCGTGAAGATCGCCGAAAAGATCGGCCTGATCAACACGATGGTCTTCACCCACATCCCATCCAATATTCTGTTGATGCTCGTGCCGTTGATGCCGTCTTTGCCTCTCGCGATTGGGATCTTGCTCCTGCGCTTCAGCATCTCGCAAATGGATGTACCCACGCGTCAATCCTACACGATGGCTGTTGTCTCCCCCGACGAACGGTCCGCCGCTTCGGGAGTCACGGCCATTGCCCGCTCGGTTGGCGCGGCGATCTCCCCATCCCTGACGGGTATCTTTTTCAGCATCCCTGCTTTATTTAGCGCGCCTTTTTTCCTTGCGGGTGGATTGAAAATTGTTTATGACCTTTTACTGTTCAGAGAGTTTCGCGCTGTCAAACCGCCGGAAGAAAAAAAATAGATTGGAGGAAGCATGTCGATCACCCCAAAATCACAAGTTTTGCATATCGCTGAACTGGTCAGTTATCAGGAAGGTTCCGTGGTCAGCCGCCAGATCACCAAGGCAGATGCGGGTAATGTCACCTTGTTTGCATTCGATGCAAATCAGGGGTTAAGCGAACACACCGCACCTTTTGATGCGCTGGTTCATATTCTTGAAGGCGAGACCGAAGTGACAATCTCCGGCAAGCCGTTTCAGTTAAAAGTAGGGGATGCGATCATCATGCCAGCCAATGAGCCGCACGCATTGAGAGCCGTTCAAAAATTCAAAATGCTGCTGACGATGATCCGCGCATAGTGCTGCGCTTTATTTGCGCAAGTGCTTCTCAAATTCCTTCAGGTCAACACGCGCAGTCATATCCAAGTCTAATGGAGTGACGGCTACCATTTTCTTCTTTCGCAGCACGTACACATCAGTATCTTCCTGCTCGTTCTCCAGGTTATTATCAAGCCGGTATGAGATCGTGCCTGGCACATCCCACGACTCTCGTTTTACCGGCAGGGGCTCATAATATCGGAGGCGGGAAAGCCTCGTCATTTGCCACTCCGTTTCCGGCGTAGCATGAGACGGCACTTCCACTTTGATCAAATCCACGCCGCTTGAAAACTTCCTCTCTAAAATAAGTCTCGCAAAATAGCCGGTGAAATATCCCGCGGTTTTAAAATCAATTTCTTCTGAATGGCTCAGGTGATATTGAGCCTCTGTCTGAAGGGAAACAGCCAGCGCAGGGAAGCCAAGGGATGTCGCTTCCATTGCGGCGCCCACCGTGCCAGAGATGGTGATCCCCAGACCAACATTCTCTCCATAATTGATTCCAGAAACAACAAGGTCCGGTTTGTGCGGAACAATTTCCAGAACAGCGTGGAGGACGGCCTGAGCCGGGGAGCCGCCCACCGCATACACGGTCCATTCCTGACCGTTGACCTGCACCTGTTCCTTTTTGATGATCCCATCTGACGTGCTGGGTAAGCTACGCCCCATGCCTGTGGATTGTTCGCGGGGCGCCGCAACGGTTACATAACCAATCTTGGATAACTCGCTAGCCGCTGCCCACAAGCCAGGGGAACGAATGCCATCATCATTGGTCAAAAGGATGTGTGGTTTTGTTTTTTTCATAGAAGCCTATTATAAGCAAAAAGAAATCGTACACTTCACCGCTTTGTGATTTGTTACCCACTTGTTATAAACTGGCCTCAATGTCTCATGAAAATAATAAAAAGCCACCTCATGTATGAGATGGCTTTTGTGCTCCCGGCAGGACTCGAACCTGCGACCTATTGCTCCGCAAGCAAGCGCTCTAATCCACTGAGCTACGGAAGCGTTTTTTGTGCGGGTGGTATTTTACTTGAATGTAGGGGGATGGTCAAGGTAGGGTTTGCAGAGTGACTGTCTGCAAAAAAGGGGATGTAAAATCCCCGCTACTCTCCTAAGCTGGAAACCACGGCATCGTCTTGTATAATGCAAAGAGCATCCAGTTATCAGCTACACAATACTGAAAGCCTGAATACACCATGAAAAAAATATCGCAAAAAGAACTCGATACCCTTATCAAAACCAGGATTGAAAACCTGAAGGATTTCTCCAATAGCGATTTCCCAAAAGAAGTTCAAGAAAAGGCAGATTTTTTGCTGGCAAAACTACTTCATGCCACCTTGACCGATGCAAGAATGAGCGGCGCTGATCTTGGAAGAGCCAGATTGATCGGGGCAAACTTAAGCGGCGCAGATTTAAGCAAAGCTGATTTGATGGGAGCCAATTTATGCAATGCCAATCTAAGCAGGGCAAACTTAAGCGAAGCAAGATTAATTTTCTCCTATCTGATGGGAAGTAATTTGAGCGAAGCAAACTTGAATAATGCTGATCTGCGAGAAGCAAAATACGATCAAAAAACGATCTGGCCTGATGGATTTGATCCAATAGCGGCAGGAGCCATATTTTATAAAGTGGAGTTGAATCTGGAGTGAAAAATCATCTTTTTCCATACTAAGTTGAAATGTACTGTGAGTATATTTTGCCACCATAAACCACTAACTTGACGTAAAATAGCAACATACATTTGAAGTTGCCGCTTCTATGGTAGTTTTGTAAAATCAACGGCAATATCTCATATTCCCAAGAGCTTCTGACCCGGAAAGCTGATTTTTATTTTATGAAATTATCTCAAGAAGAACTAAATGAACTGATCAATAATGCGGATTCGAAAGACCTTAGCGGGCTTGACCTGAGTGAAGCCGACCTGATCAATGCAAACCTAAGCGGTGCCAAGTTGAGCGATGCCAATTTGAACCACGCGGATCTGGTCGATGCAGATTTGAGCAAAGCAGACATGAGACGTGCCAAGCTGCGAGGCGCCGACCTGCGCAGGGCAAACTTGAGCAAGGCTTATCTAATTCAATCCGATCTGAGCGGTGCGAAGTTGATCAGCGCCGACCTGATTGATGCTGATTTGATTGAGGCAAAGTTGATAGGCACCAAATTAAACGATGCAGACCTTAGCAAGGCAGATCTGATCGCTGCGGATCTGAGTAAAGCTGATCTGAGCGGAGCAAAGTTAATTGGCGCCAACCTGAGCAGAACCGATCTGAGCGGCACGAAGCTAACTCGTGCCAACCTAACTGGAGCTGATTTGCGGGGTGCAAACCTAATTGGGGCTTTTTTGAATAATGCAAATTTGAGCAACGCAAAATTGAACAGCGTTGACCTGCGCTGGGTCAATTTGAGCAAGGCTATTTTGAGTGGAGCCGATTTGAGCGGCACAAAACTGGTTACAGCTGACTTAAGTGAAGCCGATTTGAGCGAGGCAAAGTTAAGCAAAGCCGATTTAAGCGAGGCAAATTTGACAGGGGCTAATTTAACCAAAGCTGACCTCAGTGAGACAAAACTTATTGGCACAGACTTAAGTGGTGCAAACCTGCGTTGGGTCAATCTAACTGAGGCTGTCTACGCCCGAAATACCATTTTTCCAGAAGGGTTTGACCCAAAAGCAGCGGGCGCAATTCTGAAGGCGTAAAACCCTTTTTTAGGTGAAAGCTACAGTTAGGTGCAGGAAGTAAAAGTCTCCTCATCTTTTTCTTATCAAGTCACTTGCTCAAAAGACAAATTCCCCATATAATACCGACTGCCATTAAGGCTTTGGCCTGTTAGTTGGCAAAAGAAATATCCTAGATATGGTCTTGCGGGAGTCGCCAAGTGGTAAGGCATCAGCCTTCCAAGCTGATATTCGTGGGTTCGAATCCCATCTCCCGCTCTGTTTAGCGGTTAGCTGGCAGCGTTATACAAATTTGTATAACGCCAACTGCTAATCGCTAATCGTTTTAGGGCCCGTGGCGCAGCGGTTAGCGCAGGCGACTCATAATCGCTTGGTCGCAGGTTCGAATCCTGCCGGGCCCACAATTTTGGTCGCACGCCCCATCGAGGGATGTCATCCGAATCCTGCCGGGCCCACAATTTGGTCGCACGCCCCATCGAGGGACATTTCGAATCCTGCCGGGCCCACAACTTTTGGTCACATGCCCATCGAGGGACGTACC
>CAZHOX010000187.1:3024-5986 GCA_964534345.1 uncultured Anaerolinea sp. | reverse complement strand
CATGTCACTCATTACGGTAAGTTCACTCTCAAAATCATACGGCCCCACTGATATTTTCAGCGGGGTATCGTTCAGCGTGGCCAAAGGCGCGCGCATGGCAATTGTTGGCCCAAACGGAATCGGCAAGACCTCGCTCATGCGAATCCTCGTCGGCGTGGATGAAGCTACCTCGGGAGCAGTATCCCGCACCCGCGGAGTCCGAATCGGATATTTATCCCAAGAAGCAGATTTCAAAATGTCTGGCACCATCTGGACGGCTTGCGAATCCGTCTTCGATCATTTCAAAGTAGAACAAGAGGAACTGCATCGCCTCGAAGGCTTGATGTCTGACCCTGCTGCTGATCTGGATGAAGTGATGGCTCGCTACGGAAAATTGCAGGAAGATTTTGAGCGGCGCGGCGGCTACACCTACACCACAAAAATTCGTCAGGTGCTCACGGGGTTGGGCTTCAGCGAAGCCGATTATCAACTTGATCTTGATCATCTCTCTGGCGGCCAGCGCACCCGTGGATTTCTCGCACGCCTCCTGCTCGAAGACCCCGACCTGCTCCTGCTCGATGAGCCCACCAACCACCTCGACATTGCTGCCGTAGAATGGCTCGAAGGATATTTGAGTCAATGGGAAGGCGCGGCCATCATCATTTCGCATGACCGTTTCTTTTTAGACAAAGCCAGCAACATGGTTTTGGAAATGTTCCCTGGCACCACAGAAATGTATCGCGGCAATTACAGCGCGTATCTGAAACAGCGCGCCGAACGCATGGAACGCCGTCAGGAAGTGTTCGACAGCGAAAAAGAAAAACTGCAAAAGGAAATGGAATACATCCGCAAAAATGTGGCGGGTCAAAATGTGCTGCAAGCCAAGGGCAAGCTCAAGCGCATCTCGCGCATCATTCAAGCCATCGAGCAGATCGGCATGGAAGCCGCGCTTAGCCAAAAATGGAGCGAGACCGCTAACGATGTTTCCGTCGCTACATCGGTCCTCAGCGTGGAAGAAGCAGGCCGCCGCATCAACGCATTGCAATCGCCTGTGCGCCAGCTTCCCAATTTGCATTTGCGCCTCGCGCAAGCCTCCCGCTCTGGCGATATGGTCATCCGCACGGAAAATCTCAAAGTGGGATTCTCTGACAAGTTTTTATTCTCATCTCCAAATATAGATTTGAGGCGCGGCGACTGTGCCGCATTGATCGGACCGAACGGCGCGGGCAAATCCACTTTTTTGAAGACGATCCTCGGTCAGATCCCGCCGTTAGCTGGTTCTGTCACTCTGGGAGAGAGTCTACACATTGGCTATTTCGCTCAAGCCCACGAAAGCCTCGACCCCAAGAAAAGCGTGATCGACGAGATCATTGGCGTAACGAACTGGCTGCCGCAGCGGGCGCGTGAATATCTCGGCAAATATCTTTTCTCTGGCGATGATGCTTTCAAAATGGTATCCATGCTCTCCGGCGGTGAGCGTGGACGTTTGGCATTAGCCAAGCTCGCCTTGCAGGATACAAATTTATTGCTGCTCGATGAACCCACCAATCATTTGGATATTCCCTCGCAAGAAATTCTCGAAGCCGTGCTGGACGATTACGAAGGCACGATTCTTCTCGTCACGCATGACCGCTATCTCGTGGATGCTGTCGCCACCCAAATTTGGGAAGTGGATACAGACGAATCGCACCTCATCATTTTCAAGGGCATCTACTCGCAGTTGAAGGAAGAAAGAGAGAAAGACCTGGCCCGCCGTGCCGCCGCACAAGCCGAACGAGAGGAAGAGGAAACTGGTAAAAAAATGCCTGTGAAAGCCAAGACAGGCAATACGCAGGAAGAAAGAAAAAGGACTGCCAAAAAGCAGGAACTTGAAAACAAGATCGCTAAACTCGAAGAGCAGTTGGCTGAGATCAGCGAACAACTTGCAAATCCTCCGAAAGATGCAGGACTGGTCATTCAGTTGGCGAAGGATTACGATCAAGTGCAAAAAGAGATGGATGAAAAACTGGCAGAGTGGGAAGCATTGCAGTAGCTTTCATGCTCTGTGGATTGTTTGACCCTTGAAAATGCAAAAAGTCATTCGCGCTTTTTCAGCACTTACAGTTGTAGGAGGTTTATCAGCTTTTGTGTATCTGGCATCTCTGCCGGGGGATGGACAGAACTTCTCGCCTTTTCGGTTGCTGTCTCTGGCGATTATTTTTGCAGTCATCTGTGCCGGTGTTTTTAGCTTTTTCAAATTTGGGTCTGCACAAAAAACTGCTGAATTAACGGCTCGAATACAGGGCTTGCGGTTTGGGGGCGTTTTGTCTTTTGTCCTTTTTGCGGCAGCGCTCACAGCGTGGAATATTTTTCTTTATCGAGAATCAGTTGTCAGCTTAATGGGTGAGGCGGTGTACGAACGTCTGACTCCGCTGTTGCTGCTTGGGGCGCTGGTTTGTATGCAGGCGGGAATTGTTTCCATCCTCCCAAATTTTATTGAGAAAAAAGATGAATCCCTAAAAAAGGTTTGGCAGCCAATGCTTTTAATCCTTGGGGGATTTTCTTTGATCGCTATTTTTATTTCGCTCACCGGCATTGGTTTCACCTTTGATAATGTGGGACTCAACTGGGGGCCTGCCGGAACCCCGCTGAGTTTTGCGCAGGTGAACCTTGTTCTGTCTGTTGGATTTCTGCTGTCTTTTTTGGTATATGCCACTGGCGCAAAGTTGAGCCAACCTCGCTGGTTGATGGTTTTGGATGTGGCGGTTTTTGCGGCCTTGTGGGGTGTAGCTGTTTTGCTTTGGTCACATCAGGTGATAAGCCCAACTCATTTTTCGCCTGCACCTTCTGCACCGAATTACGAATATTATCCATACTCTGATGCCGCAATATTTGACAGGATGTCCTATCACTTGCTTTCAGGTGTTGGGTTTTCCGACAGCCTGATTCGCAGACCTTTGTATGTTGGGCTGGTTGCGTTGTTTCATGCATTTGGCGGAACGGG
>CAZHOX010000187.1:0-2924 GCA_964534345.1 uncultured Anaerolinea sp. | reverse complement strand
TGGCGGTTATCGGCGCATCACTTGGTTTGCTGGCTTTGGTGCGGGCACAGTCGCTTGTTCTTGTGCCTTTGATTCTTTTACTTGTTATTATTCCGCAAAAATCGAAAAAGCCCCAGTTCGTTTCTGCGGCTGTCATTCTTCTCGGCCTTGTCCTTGTCATTGCGCCTTGGGCTTTGCGGAATTGGAACAACACCGGCATGTTTGCCCTCGGCGACTCTGGCGAGAAAATGCTCATGGCGCGCAATTATTCGCTCAGCCCTGTTGAGTATCCATTGCCAGAAGCAGGCGAAACAACAGCCAATTTTTCAAGCAGGCTTTCCCGCGACATATTTTCCTTCATGCTTGAACACCCCGGCAATGTTGCGTTTTTTATTTCCAATCACTTTTTGCACAGCCTTGCAGAAAGCGCGGTCTTTATTGCTCCCGTTTATTCTGCGGATACGCCGCAACAGCTTGTAAACCAAAATCCATTTTGGGATATTTGGGATGGATCGTTGAGTGGCGGGAATCTTTTTGCGTTACTATGCAACCTTGCCATTCTTGCCTTTGGGATAAGCCTTGCTCAAAAGGATAATCGGCTGGCCGGATGGGTCCCACTGCTGGTCTTTGTAATCTACCAGGCTGGGAACGCGCTCGCTCGTACTTCGGGATGGAGGTTTGCGCTGCCGGTAGATTGGATTACGCTGGTGTATTTTTGCGTGGCAATAGCCTATTTGCCATCCAAAGTTAGTCTTCTGTTCAACTCTTCATCGTCCGCGATGGTAGATCACACCCAGCCCAAAGAAAAGAAAACGGTTTATCCGGCGGTATTTTTATTCTTGTTTCTGATTGGCATTTCAGTGCCTCTGGCAGAACTTTTGATTCCAAAACAGAGTTTTGAGAGTTTGAAGAGCGAAGCCCAAACTGCTTTGACCCAAAACAATACTTTCACCACAGATCAACTCACGCAATTTCTTGAGCAGAAAAACGCTATCCTTATTTCTGGCATTGCTCTTTACCCGCGCTACTACAAACCGGACGGCAGCATTTACATTGCAGACATGCCGGAAGACTTTAAGTACCTGCATTTCTGGCTGCTCAACGATGACGATATACAAGTGGTTCTGCCCCGAGAAAAACCGCCGGAACTTTTTCCACATGCTTCCTCAGTTTCCATACTTGGCTGCTCGAATGGCGGTTATATTTCCGCATGGGCTGTCGTGTTGCACACAGAAATGGACGATCAGGTAATTCTTCAGCAGCCTTTTCGTCCGCTTGTGTGCCCATAATATTTATAGGAGTACATCCATGTCTGCATCTACATATATCGACCTAAGCCATATCATTCACGATGGATTGGTCACCTACAAAGGTTTGCCTGCTCCCATCATTTGTGATTACCTCAGCCGCGAAGACTCACGAGGTCGCTATGCCCCCGGCACAGAATTTCAGATTGGCAAGATCGAAATGGTGACAAATACCGGTACATATGTCGATTGTCCATTTCATAGATACGAGGATGGCAAAGACCTCTCCGAAGTGCCGCTGGAAAGTTTTGTAGATATGGAAGGCATTGTCATTCGTGCAGACCATCGTAACGGGTTAGCCATCACAGCAGAAGCTTTCAAAGATAAAGAACTTCGCGGGCGGGCAGTTCTCGTCCACACCGGCTGGGATGAACATTGGGCAACCGACAAATATTACGAGAACCATCCCTTTCTCACGGAAGATGCGGCGATCTATCTCCTGCAATGCGGAGTTAAGCTAGTTGGAATCGACTCGATGAATATTGACGATACTCGCGGCAATGCCAGACCCGTCCATTCGACCCTGCTGAGAAACGATGTTCTCATCGCTGAGCACCTGTGCAATTTGTCAAATATTCCCGATGAGGGGTTTACCTTCACCGCTGTCCCGCCCAAGTTTAAGGGAGCAGGCACATTTCCCGTCCGTGCTTTTGCGCGATTAAAGTAAAAATACTCATGCTGTCTAAAAAACGGCATGAGTCAATATTGAATTTCACCTCGAATCATCCTTAAGTACCATCCCAAATAAACGTAACATACTGCGGTAATTGCTGTTACAACACAGTAGGAACTGCTAGACTTTTATGCCCAACGCCGATAGGGTATGATATTTATTAATAAAGGAGGAACCCATGAAGCGCATCATCCTGATAACAGGACTTGTCTCAAGTATCTTAATGGCATGTAACCTTACACCACCAACAGATTTGCCCACCCCCATCATTCCCACATCAACCAGTGCGCCATTAATACCCAGTGCCACTCCTGTGCCGCCAACCCCCACCCCGGTTAAAGTTGCATTGCGTGTGATCAATGAATTGATCAACTGCCGTTTTGGCCCGGGAACGGTCTATCAACAAGTCAACGAATTTTCTTTGGGGCAAACTCTTCAAGCAGTAGGCCGAAACGAATCCTTCACCTGGTGGTATGTTCAAGACCCCGGCAACCCGGGCGGTTTTTGCTGGGTCTCCGCAGAAGTAACCCAACCCCAATCACCGACCAGTGAGATGCAGGTTGCGCCGCCCCCATTTGTCACCATCACCAAAGTCGATCTTCGAGTTGAACCAAACCGCATTGTAGTTGGGTGTAACCAATTCCCACAAACGGTCTTTTTTGAAGCTCAGATCACATCCAACGGCCCCACCTTGTTGAAATGGAAATGGGAAATCAGCACCGGAGTCTCCTCCAATGAAGGCGCGCTGGTCTATGAAGAATCAGGCACACAGGTCATTAATGAATACTATCAGATCAATGCGCCTGGCGACTACTGGGTTAAGCTTCTGATCCTCGCCCCAAATGAACAAACAAGCCAGGTGACATTCCCTGTTACATGCACCCCGTAAAATGGACAAAAAACCGCCTCATTCTTCGGGGCGGTTGGTTCAGCAAATAAAGTTTTTACTACGCTTTGAAATTTTC
>CAZHOX010000186.1:0-6005 GCA_964534345.1 uncultured Anaerolinea sp. | reverse complement strand
AACCAGACGAACCGTAAAGCTGAAAGTGTCTTGTGATTTGTGTCCTGTACTATAAATATTTTGGCCCGCACGCGGGCATTCTCTTTGGAAAGCGTGACCTTCTCGAAAAATTAGTCGCTTACAAAGTGCGGCCTGCCACCAATCATCTGCCGGGCAAGTTCGAGACAGGCACACAAAACCACGAAGGCATTGCGGGCATCCTTGGGGCAATTGAATATTTTGAATGGCTTGGCAAGGAGTTCGGCGGGCGGTACGCAGACGGCCTGCGCGAAGAAGGCTACAGCGGACGCACGCTCTTACTCAAACAAGCGATGACCGCCGTCCATGCATATGAATTTGAATTGAGCCGCGCGCTTCTCTCCACGCTGGAAGCTGTTCCTGGGCTACACATATTTGGCAACACTGATGTACGCCGATTGGATGAGCGCATCGCTACGTTCTCCTTCTGCATCGGGGATATGAATCCGCGGGTGATCGCAGAAAAACTTGCCGCAGAAAACATTTATGTTTGGGATGGAAATTATTACGCCATCAACGTGACCGAGCGGCTTGGCCTCGAAGATAAAGGCGGTATGGTGCGCGTGGGGGCAGTCCACTACAACACGTTGGATGAAGTTGCGAAATTGGGCGAGGCTTTGAAGAAGATCAGTAATTAGTGATTAGGGATTAAACAAATTCACCCCGGAACATAATTTTCGGGGTGAATTTGTTTTTAAAAGGAAGCTGAGACAGCTACACTTTGTTTATCCAAAAATCATCAAGTCAAGCGGCTCGAGGCTTTGCAGGATATTGCTGCGACCATGCAATCGTTCTTTATTCTGCACGGCATACTGCTCAATGATACGTTTTGAAATAGCCTGAGGCTGTTCAGAAAAATTAGCGAAGATGACAGCGCGTTTGCCAGCGTGGATGCGGGTAAAGCCGAGGACATGTTCATTCTCGGTCTGGATGATCTCCAACTCGCCTCCTGCGAAAACTGAATGCTGTTTACGCAAGTCGATCAGCATTTTCAACCCTTGAAAGACTCGCCCCTCCACCGTGTTCACGTCGTTCCGTTTTTCGTACTTCTCCCAATCTGTGCGCGGACGATGAACCCAGCGGCTGTCTCTTTCGTGGGCGGGGTCATCACGATAAGTGTAATCATTGAGCGTGCCAACTTCATCACCGAGGTAAATGAGGGGAATGCCACCAACGGTTAAGATGATTCCATGAATGAGCAAAATACGCCGAATGGCGAGTTCCACTTCCTTGTCACCTTCTTCGTGCAGGGCTTTTTCCAACCCCGCCAGCGAGGCGCATGTCCCACTGATGCGGCAATCGCCAGTAGCCGGGTTTTCCTGAAAGGGAAGTCCGCGTGAAAAACTGCCGTTGAAACGTCCACGGTAAAACTCGTTGAGGAAGCGGCGGTGATCGTTGCCGTTTATACCGAGCATGGCGGCATCTTCGTCTGAGAATGTCCAGCCAATATCATCATGCACGCGGACGTAATTGACCCAGGCAGTTTCAGGGTGAATCTTGAAACGCGTTGCCAGCGCCTGAGACAACAAATCTGTTTGGCGTGTGGCAAGCGTGTTCCACAGCAATGCCATCAATAATGGGTTGTAGGAAATCTGAGCTTCCTCGGGTGAAATATATTTGACCACATCATCCGGGTGGACGATGGCTTCGGACTTGAAGATCAATGCAGGTGACGCAATACGAGCAACAGAATTGAATGCCTTAATCAAAACATGCGCCTCAGGTAGATTTTCGCAATTCGTGCCGATCTGCTTCCATATAAAAGCCACCGCATCAAGGCGGATGACTTCCACACCCTGATTGGCAAGGAAGAGCATTTCTTCCGCCATGCGGTTGAATGCGGCAGGATTGGCGTAGTTCAGATCCCACTGATAGCTGTGGAAGGTTGTCCACACCCAGCCTCCATTTCCTTCGGAAATAGAGGAAGGGAATAAGTCGGAGAAAAAGGTAAATGCGCCGGAGTGTTCTTCGGGGAATATTTCCCTGAGATTCTGCTCGTAGAGGTCGGGCAATTGTCGGGTAGGGAAGATGCGATAAAAATCTGCATATTCCTCATCGCCTGCTTTGGCGCGTTCTGCCCAGAGGTGTTCATCCGAAGTATGGTTGAAAACCAGATCCACGACGAGGCTGATGCCCGCCTGACGAAACTCGCAAGCGAGGGAAGCAAGTTGTTCCATCGTACCGAGGGGCGGATGAACATCGCGATAACTGCTGACGGCATAACCGCCATCGTTCTCGCCTTCGGGGGCTTTGAAGAGCGGCATGAGATGAAGGTACGTGAGACCGAGTTCCTTGAAATATGGAATTTTGGATTTCACACCTTCGAGATCATTTGCAAAAAGATCAACATAGCAAACGCCGCCGAGCATTTGATTGGACTGGAACCAAAGCGGATTCTTTTCGCGGGTTTCGTCCAACTCGCGTAAATCCACGGGACGGTTGAACCACGAACGCGCAATGCTGACGAGCAGGTCTTCGAGATGATAAAAGAAATCGTAGCGGCCATTGTAAATTTCAAAATACAAATGAAAGAGCGCAGGAAAATTCTTTTGCAGACGCGCGTTGAACTGCTTCCAACCCTGCTTGTCTTTGGAAATTTCTTTTTTGAGGGTTTGTTCCACGCGCGGCAAAAGACGTTGTAACGATTTGCGCGCTTCACGCTCGAGAGAAGGGTCAAGGATCATATGAAGTTATATGCCTGTTCTGCCAGTGCAATGGCGCCCAACATTCCCGAGCGATTCCCCAGCCCAGGAGAGACAATGTAGGATTCGATATTTTCAAGGATGACTGGCGATTGAATATAGCCGTTGATCAATTCCTTCGTTCGCTGCTGGACCTTTGGCAGGAGATGCGGAACCGAGCCTACGCCGCCACCGAGAATGATTCGCTGCGGCGAGAGGGTAAATGAAAAGCTGGCGAACGCTTGCGCAATGTACTCCGCTTCGAGATTCCATGCAATGTGGTCTTTGCCAAGCTGGTCACCGCGCACGCCCCAGCGTTTTTCGATGGCAGGGCCGGAAGCGAGACCTTCAAAACAATCGCCATGAAACGGACAGGCACCCTGATACGGGTCTTTTGTTTTATCGTGCGGCAGAGGGATATGCCCCATTTCGGGGTGGACTAAACCGTGCAGAAGTTTTCCTTCCACATACGCGCCGCCGCCAATACCTGTGCCGATGGTGATGTAAATGAAGGTCTGCAAGCCTTGTGCTTTGCCCCAGCGCCATTCTCCCAATGCTGCGCCGTTGACATCTGTGTCGAATGCGATGGGAACATCAAATGCTGATTTCAAATATCCAACGACATTTGAATTTGCCCAGCCGGGCTTGGGGGTCGGGAGGATATGCCCGTAGGTTTTCGAATCAGGATTCGGGTCGAGAGGACCGAAGCTGGCAAATCCAATGGATGCGATTTTGCCAAAGCTGGCTTCCTGCTGCTTGAAGAAGTCCACGGCTTGGGTCATTGTCTCCTCAGGTGTTGTGGTGGGAAAACGCACTTCCGCGAGAATATTATCCGGCCCGGTGCCAACGGCGCACACAAATTTTGTGCCGCCACCTTCGATACCGCCATAGAGAGTACTACTATTTTTCATGTTTATCCTTCCTGTGTGAATTCAGTTTGTCGCTTGCAAAGAGTACACACTGAGCGACCGGACAAAAATTTCATTTGCTTCTGTAAACAACTCCAGCCCTACACTTTGCGGGGAGGGATAGATCAGATCTGAAAGAGTGACCATGCCGTCATTTGCAAACACTTCCACGGAACAATTATCTATAAAAATATGCAGGCGCACAATCTCATTTTGCGGTTCAAGGTTTGCGGAGTGAATGGCTGAAAAGTCCTCATTGAAATCGCTTTGCCCAGACCTGGTTCGGTCTATGAATATCTTTTTAGATACGGAGTTGTACCCAATGATTGTGCATTCCTCCGCACTCTGGCGCACATGCAGACCAAAAGAATTCACAGATGGGGCACATTGAAATTCAGCAATGATCTCAAAGGCTTCTCCGGTCAAACCACTGAGCAGGTTTTCACCAGATCGTACGGTTTGATTCTGCCAATGCTGTCCTTTGACTCGCAGAGTTTCAAGTTCAGGAATCGGTTTGTGAACAAGGCGCACTCCTTCGGCTGTTGTGGCGAGAGATACTTCACGAGGTACGCTGAACATGCCGCGCCATCCATCGGATGGGACTTCTCTTGCGTATTGCCAATTGCTCATCCAGCCAAGCATGATTCGGCGTCCGTTCGGTTCGTCGTTCCATGATTGCGGCGCGTAATAATCTGCGCCATGATCTGCCCAAAGAATCATTTCTTTTGGATTCTCTGAGAGGAAGGTCTTGCCGTCAAATTTGCCAATGAAGTATTGCGTGCCAGAACCGCCAGCGGGACCGCCCTTGCCAACACCCACCGTCAGCGCCCAGCGGGTTTCAGTGGTTGAATCAACTGTCAGTTTGAAAAGATCGGGCGTTTCCCACACTCCCACAGTGGAGCCGTATTCCCCGCCGCCAAAAACTCCAGTCTGCTCCCAGTTCTTCAGATCAGGCGAAGAAAAGAACTCAACTGAATTCCCCGCCGCAAGAGACATGACCCAGTGATCTTCATGCCAAAAGACTTTGGGGTCACGAAAGTCTCGCACGGGAACGGGGTGTGGAATGACAGGGTTGCCAGCATATTTCGTCCAGGTGCGTCCGCGGTCTGTGCTGTAGGCAAGGTTTTGGGATTCTTTGTAATCGTGGTTGTAGGTAAAAATGGCAACGAGCGCATTCTTTCCAAAACCTGCTGTGTTATTCACATCCACCACTGCACTGCCGGAGAAGATCATGCCTTGTTCATCTGGATACAAAGCGATGGGTAAATGCTGCCAATGAATCAAGTCTGTGCTGACAGCATGTCCCCAGTGCATGGGTCCCCACACATCGCTTTTTGGATGGTACTGGTAAAAAAGATGATATTCGCCGTCAAAGAATACCATTCCATTGGGGTCGTTCATCCAATTGGAAGGTGGTGTGAAGTGGTAGTTTGGGCGAAATGTATCATTCATATTTTGTTTTGAAATTAGAAAGCATCTCTTAAAATTCACCACAGATAAACACAGATGAAATGGATGTTCAATGTTTTTTCGAGGTCGTTTTATCAAAAATCAGTGTTTATCTGTGGTTTAAAAATAGTTACTGAAACTGATTTTATTTCCTAACGTTGTGAGTTCGGTTATTTCACCTGCTCCAGCCAGAGATAGGAATATGGCTGAAGGGTAAGTTGCGCAGCGAGGGTTTGAGAATCTCTGGCAAATAAGTTCAGGTAGGTCTTTTGATATTTCTCTGGAATTTGAACGGTTTGCTCACAAGCGCTGAGATTATTGAGCACAAGGATTGTATCGCCTTCATGCTGGCGAAGGTACACAGCTACAGCGGAATTCCCTGTTTCGATCCACTCCATGCTGCTGCCGCCAAACGCTGCATGGCTTTTGCGAACGGCGATCATCCGTTTGATGGCGCGGAATAACGAATCAGGGTCATTGATCTGGCTAGCAACATTCACATTTTGATAGCTCAACTCTCCTTGAACAAACTCCGAGAAAGGCTTGCCTGTTGAAAAACCAGCGTTCGGAGAATCATCCCATTGCATGGGGGTACGCACGCCGTTGCGGTCAAAGAGGTCAAGGTTGTCACCCATGCCGATCTCATCACCATAATAAATGATGGGTGCGCCGGGGAGCGTGAACAAGATGGAATTTGCAATTTCGATCTTGCGGCGGTCGTTGTCCAGCAGAGGCGCAAGGCGGCGGCGAATGCCGAGGTTGAGCTTCATACGTGGTTCTGGCGCGTATTCCTTCCACATCCACTGGCGTTCTTCCTCGGTGACCATTTCGAGCGTGAGTTCATCGTGATTACGCAGGAAGGTACACCATTGGCAATTTTCAGGGATGGGCGGTGTGCGGCGCATGATCTCAGCCATGTCTTCGTAGCGTCCCTTTTTGAGCGCCATGA
>CAZHOX010000185.1:0-6054 GCA_964534345.1 uncultured Anaerolinea sp. | reverse complement strand
TCTCTCAAAGCAAAACCTGAAGTCTCTGTGTTGATCGTTGGCGCGGGGATCAACGGCATTGGCACATTTCGTGATCTTGCGCTGAACGGCGTGGATGTTTTGCTCATAGATCGGGCGGATTTCTGTTCGGGCGCGAGCGCGGCATCTTCGCACATGGCTCATGGCGGCATTCGATATCTTGAAAATGGCGAATTCCGTCTGGTGCGCGAGGCGGTGGGGGAGCGAAACCGCATGATCCAAAATGCGCCGCACATTGTTGCGCCATTGCCGACCACTGTGCCTATGTTTAAGTATTTTTCGGGCTTGCTCAATGCGCCGATGAAATTTTTAGGCTTGCTTGAAAAACCTTCCGAACGCGGCTCCATCATCATCAAACTTGGCTTGATGATGTACGATGCCTACACAGGCAAAAAGCGCACGGTTCCGCGCCACACCTTCCTCTCCCGCGCTGATTCGCTGAAGCGCTGGAATAAATTAAATCCTGAGGTTGCCAACACCGCGACCTATTACGATGGCCTGATCTCCAACCCTGAGCGGCTGGCGCTTGAAGTTCTTTTGGACGCGGAAGCCGACAACCCCAATGCGCGTGCTTTGAATTATGTCAGCATGGTCAGTGGACAAAAAGACACGGTCATTCTCCGCGATGAGTTGAGCGATGAAACCTACGAGGTTCATCCCAAGCTGGTTATTAACGCCGCTGGCCCGTGGATCGATTTTGCCAATCACAGCATGGGCTTGTCCACGCGGTTTATTGGCGGAACCAAAGGCTCGCACCTTGTTTTGAATCATCCTGAACTGCGCGAAGCGATTGGCGGCAATGAATTCTTCTTTGAAAATAAAGACGGCCGCATTGTGCTCATCTTCCCACTTTTTGACCGTGTTCTCGTGGGAACCTCAGACATCAAGATCGATCATCCTGATGAAGTGCGCTGCACCGATGAAGAGATCGATTATTTCATCGGCATGATCGCGCGCGTTTTCCCAACCATCAAAGTGACTCGCGAGCATGTTGTCTTTCAATTTACGGGTGTGCGTCCGTTGGGCAGCAGCGGCGCGAAGACCACAGGTCAATACAGCCGCGACCATCACATCGAAGTGTTAAGCGGCGATTGGACGAATCTGTCATTCCCTGTCTTTTCGCTGGTGGGCGGCAAGTGGACATCCTTCCGCGCGTTCTCGGAACAGGTGACTGATAAGGTGTTGGCTCATCTTGGAAAGACCCGCCAGAAAAGCACGGAAGACCTTCCCATTGGCGGCGGGCGCGGATATGCAACCGATGAAGCCGAGCAGAACCGCCAGATCGAAGGCTTTGCCGCGTGGACGGGTTTGAGCAAGGAGCACCTGCAAATTTTGTATGGCCGTTACGGTACACGCACCGAAGCGGTTGCAACCTTTATCAACCGCGCACCCGATGAGCCGCTCAAGTCTCTGCCCGAATACACCCGCCGCGAGATTGCCTTCCTTGCGCAAAGCGAGAAGGCCATTCATCTCGATGACATTCTTCTGCGCCGCACCATGCTTGCCATGCTCGGCCGCCTGACGAAGAACAACGTGGAAGAGATCGCTGACGCCATGGGCGCGGCTATCGGCTGGAGCGTTGAGCAGAAAAATGCCGAGGTGGAGCGCACTCTCCGTTTGCTGGCTGACAGGCACGGGGTTAGGTTGTGAAGCGTTAGACATCCCATGAAAGACCGCCGCGTTTGGCGGTCTTTTTTTCATGCACGGGCGCATGGTAAAATCCTTCCGATGCCTCCAAAAAAACAAAAACTCAAAGTTGACCTCGTCATCCCCGTCTTCAATGAAGCTGAAGCGATCGCGCAAACCTATGCGGATCTTTGCCGTGTTGTGGATGCGCTGCCCTTTGACTTTAATTTCATCTATGTAGATGACGGCTCTTCCGACGGGACGGTTGATACGCTTCGAAAAATAGCGGACGAAGACCCGCGCATTTCCCTGCTCCAACTCAGCCGCAACTTTGGGCACCAAGCCGCGCTGACAGCAGGCATGGACGCCTCTCGCGCCGACGTAATGATCTCGCTCGATGGCGACGGTCAGCACCCGCCCGAAATGATTCCGCAAATGCTTGAGCTCATCCAACAGGGTTATGACGTGGTGCAAGCCCAACGCATGGAAGATGACCGCTCGGTTTCGTTCAAGAAAGTCACTTCCAATTTTTTCTACTGGCTTATTAATAAAATTAGCGGCACGCAGGTCTTGCAAGGCGCAGCGGATTTTCGCGCGCTTTCACGCAATGCCTTGAACGGCGTGCGCTCGATGCACGAATATCATCGTTTCTTGCGCGGCATGATCTCGTGGATGGGATACAAAAGCGTCATCCTTCCATATCATGAGCCTGCCCGTATTGCAGGGAAATCAAAGTATTCGCTTGCCAAAATGGTACGCCTTGCTTCGGATGCCATCTTTTCATTTTCACTGGCGCCTTTGTATATTGGCTTGAGCGCAGGGCTGGGCTTTTTTATTTTGGCGGGCGCGCAATTGATCTACGTCCTTTCCCTCTGGCTGACAGGCAACACGCAGCGCGTGGAACCTGGCTGGAGTTCGTTGATGGGTATCCTGCTCATTGCAAGCGGCATCATTATGATTTTGCTTGGTTTCATTGGTGTGTATGTCGGGTACATTTTTCAAGAAGTCAAACGTCGTCCGATCTATTTAGTGAAGGGGAAAGTGCCAGATGACCGAGAATAAACCCAAATCTTTTTTCATTACGTTGCTGCGTCATGGTGAGTCTGTGGGGAATGCAGAGTCGCGCTGGCAAGGGCAGGCTGATTTCCCGCTGACGGAGCGTGGCCGAGAACAGGCTGAGGCTTTGGCCGAACGCTGGAAAAAAGAGAACGTGAAGTTTGACCACGTGATCTCCAGTCCGCTCACCCGCGCAAAGCAGACTGCCGAGATCATTGCCTCCACTCTAAATTTGAAAATTGAATTCGAGCCGCTCTGGCTTGAGCGTGACAATGGCGAATTTGCTGGGCTGACCGCGCACGAAGTCCGTCAGAATTTTATTCATCCATCCTTTACCACTCCGTATGACCCCGTCGGTTCAGATGGGGAAGGGGATTGGGAATTGTTCCTGCGAGCGGGTCAGGCACTGCACAATTTACTAAAACGCGAACCCGCCCGCTATTTGATCGTCTCACATGGCGGCTTGCTGAATCAAGTAATGCACGCAATTGTGGGAGTTGCCCCGCAAGCCAACAATGCAGGCACGCGCTTCCGCTTTGGGAACACAGCCTTCGCGCAGCTCATGTATTATCCGTATCAACATCGCTGGGCAATTGATAAGTTGAACGACCACGCCCACTGGTTGGATGCGGACTAGAAAGTAAATAGTGAATAGTAAATTGGGCTAAGAGTATCCTTCGGTTTACTCAATTACCAATTACAACTCTGGAGCCTCATGGTACGACCTATTGACCCAAACTCATCTGGAATGAAAATCCTCATCTTTGGCGCAGGAGCCATTGGCACCTACATTGGCGGCTCACTTGCGCTCTCAGGGAATCAGGTTGTGTATGTGGAACAGCCGAAGATGGTCGAGCAGTTGCGTGAGAAAGGGCTGCGCCTCGACCTCACGATTGATGAGAGACGAAAGACGAAAGATGCCTTTTCGTTGGATGCCCGCTCTTTCAGTATCGAACCGTCTTTGGAAGACGCTCTGAAATTCGGCCCGTTTGACGTTGCCATCTTCGCCCTGAAATCCTTCGACACCATCCCCGCAATGGAAGGGCTGAGACCCTTCGCGGAAAAGCTCCCCCCGATCCTTTGCCTTTCCAACGGCGTGGAAAATGAACAGTCCATTGCGCGCGTGCTGGGACCAGATAAAGTCATCTATGGCACCGTCACCACCGCGATTGGCCGCCGCGGACCCGGCGACATTGTCCTCGAAAAATTGCGTGGCGTGGGCGTTGCAGAAGGACACCCACTCTCAAAGAGACTCGTCACCGTGATGGACAGCGCCTTCCTAAATTGCCGCCTGTATCCCGAACCGCATGGCATGAAATGGTCGAAGATGTTAACCAACCTCATCGCCAACCCAACCTCTGCCATTCTCAATATGACCGCCGCACAGGTCTTTGAACATAAAGGCTTGTACAAACTGGAGATCGACATGTTGAAGGAATGTCTCGCGGTGATGAAAGCGCAAAACCTTGAAGTGTACGACCTGCCCGGAACCCCCGTCCGTGCGCTGGCGTTTGCCACCAAAATACCTCTCTGGATTTCCAAGCCGCTTCTCTCCCGCGCCGCAGGCAGTGGACGCGGTGCAAAAATGCCCTCTTTTCACATTGACCTGTATGCAGGCAGAACCCAAAGCGAAGTGGAATTTTTGCACGGCGCAATTGTCCGCGAAGGCAAGGCACGCGGCATCCCAACCCCCGTCAACGAATTATTGACCAACACTTTAATGGCGCTCACCAAAAAAGAAATTCCACTTTTCGAATATGAAGGAAAGCCGGAGAAATTGTTAGCCAAGTTGAAAGGTTGAAAGTTGAAGGTAGAACCTTCAACCTGTAACTTTCCAACTTGCAACCGAAGAATCATGTCCATTCAAATCACCCAACCTAATACGAACATCGAGATCCATTTACCCAATGGCAAAACCTTATCTGGCCCGCGCGGCACACAAATTGGGGAATTCCTTGCTGAGGTCAAAGACGATTTTTCTGCTCCAATCGTTGCTGCCATTATCAACAACCAAATTCACGAGTTAACCTTTCCGGTAGATGCAGAAGCACATTGCATCCCCGTCACCATGGATACCGCCGACGGTGCGCGAATCTATCGCCGCTCACTTGTCTTTTTGCTTGAAATGGTATTTGCCGAGCTTTTCCCAAAAGGGAATTTGAACATCGACCACTCTGTTTCGTCTGGTGGATTTTATTGCGAAGTAACAGGCCGTGGGCCGCTCAGACAGACCGAACTTGATTCTCTCAAGGCCTACATGCAAAAATTGATCGAGGAAGATCGCCCCTTTCTTCGCAGTGAAGTTCCCATTCAAGAGGCCATCGAATACTTTCAGAAGCGCGGGTATGAAGATAAATTACGGCTTCTAAAACACCGCAATAAAGATTACCTCACGGTTTACAGTTTCAACGGCCAAATGGATTATATGCACGGCTACATGGTTCCATCCACCGGCTATTTGAAGTGGTTCAACCTCAAACTGGTCAATGGCGGATTTCTTATTCAGTTTCCGCGCCGCCATGCACCTACCCAGCTTGAGCCAATGGGTAATTACCCGAAACTGCTTAACACCTTTCGGCAATATGGCGACTGGCTTCAAACCCTCAACATTGATAATGTTGGCGCTCTTGATGATGCCATTGCCGCAGGCCGCGCCGATGAACTCGTGCTCGTCTCCGAAGCACTGCACGAACAAAACTTTGCAGATGTTGCCCAGCAGATCGTTCAGAAAAAATCGCGCATCATTTTAATTGCAGGCCCTTCATCGTCGGGCAAAACAACATCATCCCGCCGCCTCGCCGTTCAATTGCTTGCACGCGGCATTTCCCCCTTTCCGCTGGAGTTGGACAACTATTTTGTCGACCGTGAAAAAACTCCGCTTGATGAAAACGGAAATTTTGATTACGAAACCATTGAAGCCTTAAACCTCACACGCCTTGCAGATGATCTGGAAAAATTGATCAGCGGAGAAAAAGTTCAATTGCCGCGATTCAACTTCAAGGCAGGAAGAAGCGAAGAAGGGGATGTTGTCCAATTGCAAGAGGGACAACCCATCATCCTCGAAGGCATTCATGGCATGAACCCGCGCCTCATTCCGGACCGTTGGGCTGATTCTGCTTTTCGGGTATATGTCTCTGCGCTGACGCAGCTCAACCTCGACCGCCACAACCGCGTCTCCACCACAGACACGCGCCTCATCCGCCGCATTGTTCGTGATGCACGCGAGCGCGGATATTCTGCACAAGCCACCATCTCGCGCTGGGAGTCAGTTCGCCGCGGCGAGAAGCGGCATATCTTCCCTTATCAAGAAAATGCGGACGTGATGTTCAACTCCGCATTGGTCTTTGAACTCGC
>CAZHOX010000184.1:0-6067 GCA_964534345.1 uncultured Anaerolinea sp. | reverse complement strand
GGGGAGATTTTGTCATAAAGGCGATTATACCCTGCGGGCACACGTACCCTGCGGGTATGATATGCCAATAAACCGCCGATCAGCTTCCAGTTAAGAGAGAAGCGATTAAATCAAACAGGGATGACTCAGCGTTCAGTCATCCCTGTGAAAAGATTTGCTCTTCGGCAGTCTGGCGGTCATGATCACAAATAAAGTGTGATTTTAGATCCATGACTTTGCGTCATCAGGTTTCCCTGATTTTGCCTTTCGGCAGTCGGTCGGTCTTGACTCAGTGTTTGCACTGGTTTTAGACGCTCTGACTTTGCGCCACCGTCTTTTGGCGGCTTTGCTTTTTTCGGCAACCCTGGTAACCCTGGCTCAGTTCAGCTTTAGGTTCAGAGCTTTGCGCCACCGGGGTTTCCCCGGTTTTGCTCTTTATCGGAGCTATTTTATTATTGCATTTTTTTTAGCTTATTTCAATCACTCAATTGTTCTAAAAATACGGCTTCCACCGTCATACCCCAGCGCAAACGCGGGTCAGTTTGATTTACGCGAACTGTGACGGTGTAAATAATATCTCCGCCTTGCTGGGTAAAGGCATTGCTGATCTGTGTGATCTCGCCTGTGAGTGCAAGGTCGGGCAAGGCATCGGGGATCAATGTAACTTTCTGGCCTTCGCTTAATTTCACAACTTCCAACTCGGTAACATCAGTCGTCTCAACTACCCATGTGCTGAAATCGGCAACGCTCACTGCGCGGGTCTCGGTACCAACCTGCTCACCCACTTTCACATTCACATCTGCAACAACGCCGCTAAAAGGAGCGGTAATGACATAGTTAGAGAGGGTGTCTTTCGCGGCATCCAATTGAGCTTTTGCCAAAGTCAACTGATCGGCATTCGGGCCGTCGAGGCTGATCTCATATTGATATTTTGCTTCTGCTTCAGTGGAAAGAGCAGCCTCATACGCGGCATAAATTTCATCACGGCTGCGGGTTTCCTCTTCCAGATTGCGCACAGCCTGGTTCAGATCTTCCTGCGCTTGTTCAAGATCATCCTCGGCAGTCTTGCGCTTGGAGTTATCTTCGCTGAGGTCTTTATATTTATCAAATTCTTCCTGCGCATCAGTCAAGTCGGTCTTGCGGTCTTCAACATCGGCTTCGAGGTCTTCGATGCGGTTGTCGATGTCATCCACGTTCACGCCTTCCCATTCCTTCTCAGCTTCTGCGCGTGCGATCTGTGCATCCATATATGACTGCCAGAGTTTGGCACGGTCACCGCTTTCATTGCGGAGCAACGTGTCATACGCGTTCTGTGCGATGACGACCTGCGCCTCAGCCCCGCCCGCATTTGAGAGGCGGACTAGAACATCTCCTTCGCTGACGGTGTCTCCCTCTGAAACCAATACATCTTCCACCACGCCGCGCACCTGAAAAGTCAGGTTTGTGGCATGGACGGGTTCAAGGCGCCCCTCTGCCACAACTTCGTTTGAAGTGACAACCTCGGCAACAGTTGGGGTCGCTTCTGCGGCATTTCCACACGCTGCTAAAAATAACGTAAGAACTGCAAATAATGTTACAAATTTCAAAATATTTTTTTTCATGAAAACCTTCTTTGATTTACAATTTTTATTCGTACGCCAGCACTTCTCGAATGGTCAAACGCGCAGCATTCCGCGCAGGCACTATGGATGCAATCACGGAAAGAACCAATACCAGTCCAAACCAGATCGCGTATCCCAAATATGTGAAGACCACTTCAATGGGCGTTTCAAATACAGCCAAACTGACAATGTAGGAAAGCCCATACGTAAATGGTATGGAAACTACAATAGCCAAAATAAAGGAGAGCGTCCCGATCACAAAACCTTCTGCAATAATGGTCCGCATAACCGCACGGTCATCAGCACCGATGGCGCGCATGATGCCGATCTCACGCGTGCGCTCAAGGACATTCATACCCATTGTGCCAGTGAGCCCCATCGCACCAACAACGGCTGTCAACACTGCCATGATGAGAAGGAATGTAACGAGAATATCCAAACTTTCCAGCGCGCTATCCAATGACGCAAGACCTGATTCTGCTTTGCGGACTTTAAACCCAGCATCACGGAAAAACCGATCCATTTTTTCAGCCATCAAATCCTGAGATACACGATCATGCTGTGCTGTCACAACGCGAAAGGAATAGGAGCGGTTTGGAAGGTTCGTGATCTGAGCAGCGTATTCCAGCGGTATGTACCCAAACACACCTTCCTGCCCAACAAACTTGAACAACCCGATCACCTCCCATGATTCCTCTCGCCCGTTTACTTTTAGCGAAATAAAATCACCCGGCTTGAGGTCTGGGTAGGTATCCAGCACTTTCTCGCTTAATAAAATCCTGCGGACATCGGTTGCTTGCATCCACCTCCCTGCAACCAAAATGGGTTCGATCAATTTACTGTCTGAAGGAGGCGCAAAAACATTGATATTTTCTGCTACTGTGCCATCAGGATAAAGAAGTTCAAATGAAAGGAATTGCCAGCCTTCCACCGAAAGCACGCCTGAATTCTGCAAAGCAAATTGCTCCACTTCACGGACACGGTACGGCTCATCAAAGTCCAATGTAATATCGGCGCGGAAATATTTTCCAATGTCGTTCATGTAGTCATGCAGAGTTACACGGACATTGAATACGGCAATAAAGATCGCACCGCCCATCGTTAAAGTGAAGAGCGTTAACATCAGGCGTCCACGGCGGCGGAATGTATTACGGATGGAGATAATGAACGGGCGGGGGAAATGGATGCCCCGCCTGGCTAAAATATTTGTCATCCGCACCAGCATCCAGTCGAACCAATTAACACGATCCTCCTGCTTATGCGGCTTATTTTCATCGCCTGCCACATCTCCGCTCAGAGCACGCAACACCGTAATCCGTGATCCATTCACAACCGGAGCAATCCCTGCGATCAACGGGACAAGCACGCCTATTGCAACTTGGATGACGAGCGCCATCGGCACGATTCGATAGCCAAGCAGGTTGAATCTCAACTTATCTGCCATAAACTCAGCAAGCCGATATGCCCCCCACCCACCCGTTGGGACGGCGATCAACAGCGCCAAAAAGCTGAACGCCATAATGAGGGTGATGTACATGGCAAAGACTTGATTACGCCTGCCGCCAACCAGTTTAATCACGCCGATATGACGCAAATGCTGACTGAGCAGCGCATCCAAAGTGTTTGCGATCAACGAACTGGAGAGGAAAACGATCAGAATACCAAGCGCCATCAAAATGCCGAGGACTGCATTGATGATATCCGCAAGTGGATATTTATTCTTCTCAGAGAAGCGGGTGCGAATGACATCTGTGCCGTTTCTTTCCAGCTTATCTTTGATTTCTGCGCCCACTTCATGGATGTGGTCCAGGTCGTCTACACCTTCAGAAAGGGTCACATAGGCACGGTTATATAGATCATCAGGCTGGCGAAGCGTAGGCATGGTTTTCATTGAAACAAAGCCGAGCGAGGGAGCCAGGAAATCTCCTGCGCTTGAACTGGAATCCTGCACAATACCGACGATCTTTAATTGTTTTGTGGTGCCGTCTGGCAGTTCGAGCACAATGTAATCGCCGATCTCAAAGTCTATTTTTTCGAGAGTCCGCTTATCAAGCAAAATTTCGTTCTTACCAGCCTCGGAAGCCCCTGCAATGGGACGTAATAAATTGACTTCATTTTCTGAAAAACTTTTAAAAGCAATCACATCCAGCGATATCCAGGAATCGCTGTCTATGGTACGTACCCGAAAATTACTCACGCGGCGGGCTTCTGCATTCGCAACTCCTTGCATGTTGCGAATGGTATCCAACACAGTCTCATTGAAGTTCTCTGTCCGCAGTTCAATATTGGATGGATTGTTTGCCGCATAAGAGACGCCCATGTCGTTACCAATAATTTGGTAAGCACCTGAAATCACGCCAATGGAAATTACGCCTACTGCGATGGAAAACACCACCAACAAGGTACGGCCCTTGTTATCCCATAAATCATGTAAAACTTTACGCCATCGAGGTCTCATAAACTTCTTTCATAGACCTGACAGATTTTAGAAACCTGTCAGGTCTTATCCAGCTACTTCAACAATTCACTTACTTCACTTGAAGAGTATGGTTTTACTATTACATCTTTCACGCCCTCGCGCAGGAATTGCGTGACGCGTTCGGGGTTAATTGCGGAAGTGAGGATGACTGTCTTAGCGGAGAGTCCGGCTTTTGAAAGGGCAGACAGGATATCGGTCAGCGAAGCAGAGGCGATGTTCTCATCCACAAGAATTAGATCGGCGGCAGGAATCTTTTTCACATCCACCGATTGAGTTAGTTTGATTTTTGAATCCTTGAGCAGTTCTGCAAAGAGATTTGCCCAATCGTCATTGTCGTCGATCAGCAGAATGTTTTTTACGCTTCCTGCCTGGACCTGAGCATTGTTCACTACGCCACGCGGCATAAACATGGCGACAGTGGTTCCCCTGCCCTGCTCGCTGACAAGGGCAATGCGTCCCTGTGATTGTGAGACAACGTGCATGGCGGCGGGCAAACCGAGGCCGTGATGGGTAATGCCGTGTGTGGTAAAGAATGGAGACCAGGCTTTCTGCATGGTGCTTTCATCCATACCTGCGCCATCGTCGTCGATCTCAATTTCGAGGACGCCGCGCTCTTCCGTGGGGCGGACACTTACGTTCACAGACTTTGCGCCTGCCTCAGATGCGTTTTGCAAAATGTTACCAAGTGCGCGTGTGAGTTGGGTGCTATCTGCGATGACATACGCAGCCGCAGGGTCAATAGTGACCTTGAGTGCGCTTTCAGAAATATTGCGTTGATACGCCGCAGTTTGAAGAACATCTGCAACGAGGACAGGGCGCGGCTTCATTTCACGAACAGCGCCGATCAGTTGTTCTTTCACTTGAATGATCTGAGCAGCACTCTCTGAGATCATATCGAGGTCTTCCTTCAAGGATTCAACATCCACGTTACCGTCGGCGATCTCTTCGCGCAGGCGGGCAACGGTCAGCGAGATCGGAAGGGTCTTGTTGCCGATCCAATGGATGGCCTCGGTGGAAGCGGAAGTGAGAGCTTCAAAGACTTTGTTGCGCAGAATTTCACTGTGTGCTTCTTTGAGCTCGTCAATAAGTTTAGCGTTGTTGATGGCAACAGCCAAATGCTCGGCCATGGTCAACAAGGTGGTGATGTCATCCTCACTGAAAGCGCGTTCTTCGGAGCTTTGAATGGTGACTGCGCCAAGCGGCTTGCCGCCATACATGAGAGGCAGCGCCATTTCAGAGCGGGTATGCGGCAAGTGTGGATTTTTGAAATGCACGCGCTCTTCGCCAACATCGAGCGCAATGCGTGCCTCGCCCATTGCGATGCATGCGCCGATCATTGACTCTGTGCCCACCTTGAGCTTGTGGCCTTCTGCAACCATGGCTTTGCCTGCCTTGCCATAGCCAGAGCGTAACACGGCATATTCACCAGTTTCATCCAAAAGGAAGACGCCAGCATAATACAAACCATAGGATTCGCAGATAATGTTCACGGTCTGCGGGAGGAGTCTTTCAAGATCGAGAATGGAAGTGACTTCTTTACCGACGCGGTTCGCGGCTTTAAGCAATCGTGAACGGCGTTCAGCCTGACGATGCAGATTGGAGTTTTGAATGGCAATCGCAAGCTGGTCTGCCATCGTCTGCAAGGCGGCGATATCTTCATCATGGAAGGCAGCTTCTTCAGTGGATTGAACGGTCAACGCGCCAATGACATCTTCACTCACAACGAGCGGAAGCGCCATCTCGGAGCGGGTTTTTGGGAGGTGGGGATTCTCAAAGAAAACCGCCTCATGCCCAACGTCTAGAGCGATGCGCCCCTGGCGGTTGGCAATGGATGCACCGATCATCGAGTTCCCGCCAATAGCGAGTTTGTGTCCCTCGTTGATCATCGCCCTTCCGGCTTCCCCACGGCCAGCACGAAGAACGGCATATTGTTTTTTATCATCAAGCAAAAATACGCCTGCATAATAAAAGCCAAATTCATCACAGATGATATCGACCGTGCGCTGGA
>CAZHOX010000183.1:0-6116 GCA_964534345.1 uncultured Anaerolinea sp. | reverse complement strand
AATCAAATTTCTGTTGGGATGTGGGTAGGTCTTCTTGTTGGCTTTTTTAGTATTATGAGTTGTATTGGCATTGGCTTTTATTTTCTACTTGCATCATCCACAGAAAATTTACAAACTCTTCCGCAAACGTCTATGAATACAGAATTGCCGCCTGTAGTTCTTGAAACGGATACAGCTTTTGCCGATCCTTTGCTTGTTATCACGCCAAGTGTGACACCGCTCCCACCGCCAACTCTTGCCCCTACATGGACTCCAGAACCGACATTTACTCCGTTTGTTCTGACAGCCCAGCAAGCCTCAAAATGTTCTTGGATGGAAAATATTGAAGGGGAATGGGAGTCGGACCTTTGGGGGCAAATTGTTACCTTTTATCCCAACGGCGAGTATGTTCAATTGGACAAAAAACTGGTCGACTTTGCAAGCACAATGAGTCTTCGAGGTACATATGAATGTACTTCTGAAGGATATATTCGATTACTTCTTAACGATGAAGACATATTTGAAACATCAATTATCCAAGTCACTATTTTCGGAGAAAAAATGAAATGGACTCTTGTTGATGATGATGACAGCAATGGTCATGGACATGATATTACGTTCTTATTTGTCAAAAAATAAGTAAAGCGTGTTGTTTGAATGCTTATAAGCCATTCAAGCAATTTAATAAAGAGATTTCAATTACTGGTACCACTCACAAAAGGAGATTTACTATGGCTCGTTTGATCTACTCGGCAATTTCGTCACTGGACGGCTACATTGAAGACAAGGATGGGAATTTCGACTGGGCAGCGCCAGACGAGGAAGTACACAAATTTATCAACGATCTTGAACGGTCAGCAGGTACCCATCTCTATGGACGGCGAATGTATGAGACCTTGATGGTGTGGGAGACCGATCCCAGTTTTACTGTTGACTCTCCACTCCTGATCGATTTTGCAGAGATATGGCAAGCCGCAGACAAGATCGTTTACTCCAAAACATTGGAAACGGTACCCACTCGCAGGACCAAACTGGAGCGGAGTTTCGACCCGACAGTGATTCGACAATTGAAAGAGACTGTCGAACGGGATATCCTCATTGGCGGTCCCGAACTTGCAGCCCACGCCTTTCAAGCAGGCTTGATCGACGAGTATCAGTTGTTTCTCACACCGATCATTGTGGGTGGAGGCAAACCTGCCCTGCCAGCCAATGTCCGAGTAGAACTGGAACTTTTGGAGGAACGCCGTTTTGATAGTGGTGTAGTTTTCCTCCGTTATCAAACACACCAACCGGACGACACCCAATAAAATGAGTACACAAAAATTATGGTGCTGGGAGGTAACACAACAAGGCCCAGACTGGGTCTTTTGGGCGCAGGTAACCCCTGAAAGCACAAAAGCTCTTGAGCATTTTGCAAAACAGGCAGTTTTGCAAGAATACATTTATTGCCCCGAAGAGAAATTCTGTCAGCATCATCAACAGACATGCCAGCAGCATATCTTTATAGACTCATCCAATGTTGACAATTTCCATAGCCAGAAAAACATGTGGATATTCAATGCGGTTCATATTCACAAAGATATTATTGAGATCGAATGTGGATACGGTGGGCGGGGAGAAACCTATAATCACATTGAAACATCCCTCCTGCTTGATATTTTTGCTTCGCCCCACATCACTCTTTCGAGCTGGAAAGTTATGACAGGTGGAGTCTTTTATGAGTACAAAATAGTACGCGAAGGCAACGACTTAAAATCCCTGACAGATTATTTGACATAAGAGCAGCAGATAAAAATCCAAATGCCATCCCTTTGGTTTCCCATTCCCCAACCTCCAATTACGATATAATCCCATTCTATGAGCGAAGGCGCACTCCTCAACGACAGATATCAACTCCTCGAAAAACTCGGCTCCGGGGGCATGGCCGATGTCTATCGATCCCGCGATCTTATGCTCGATCGCTACGTTGCCATTAAAGTCCTGCGCAAGGATTTTTCAAACAACCCCGAATTCCAAAACCAATTCAAGCTTGAAGCACGGGCTGCCGCGAATCTTTCGCATCCCAACATTGTCACCGTGCATGACTTTGGCTTTGCCGACAACCTGCTCTACATCGTCATGGAATACATCCCGGGCAAAGACCTCAAACAACTCATCCGCGACAAAGGGCGTTTCTCCGTGCAGGACGGCATCCCGCTTCTTGTGCAGGCATGCGCAGGCATCGGCTACGCCCACCGCGCAGGACTCGTCCACTGCGATGTAAAACCCCACAACATGCTTGTCTCCAACGATGGCCGCCTCAAAGTCACAGACTTTGGCATCGCACGCGCTCTTGCTTCCATCGCCACCAGTGAACGCACAGACGTAGTCTGGGGATCACCGCTTTATTTCGCACCCGAACAGGCAGCAGGCGAGCCGCCCTCGCCAGCATCCGATGTCTATTCCCTTGGTGTGGTCATGTATGAATTGCTCTGCGGCACACCGCCTTTCACGGCATCCACCGCCGATGAACTCGCACGGTTGCACATCTCTGCCCGCCCCATACCCATTCGCGA
This sequence comes from uncultured Anaerolinea sp., assembly GCA_964534345.1. Lineage (GTDB taxonomy): Bacteria > Chloroflexota > Anaerolineae > Anaerolineales > Villigracilaceae > Villigracilis. Next base: position 3,582 of record CAZHOX010000183.1, on the reverse strand, counting down.
GTACATCCCCGATATTCCCATCGCGCTCGAAGAGATCATTGCCAAAGTTCTCTCCAAAGAACCCGCTGCTCGTTATCGCACCGCCGATCAGCTTGGTCGCGTCTTACTGAAATTTGGAACACAGCCAGATCCCGAACCACTGCCTGTCGAAAAAGAACCGCCATCACAACCTGTCATAACCCTCAAACCGGAAGTGGCAGATCGACTCGCTGGCAAAGGGCGGACTCAACCCCCTCAGCAGGAACCTGCTTCCGCGCCGTATTATCCTCCCCAGCCGCCGCCTCAGACTCAGCCGGAGCCTGTTCCTCAAACTGACGGATTTTCTGCCTTTGAAGAAATTGACTGGGTCTCCGTTGGTCTTGGCTTGATGGCCGTCCTTGCCGTTGGCGGACTCATCCCATTCTGGTTAATGGTCTATCTCACATTCAATCCCCCTGTTCGATGATCAAAAAACCTGACGGCCTTTTAGACCTGTCAGGTTTTTATACCAGCCATGAAACCTTATCTCCTTTCCCCTTCCATCATTGCTTCAGATTTCACCCGCCTCGCCGAAGAGATTCACGCCTGTGAATCCGCTGGCGCCGACTGGCTCCACATGGACATCATGGACGGCCACTTTGTCCCCACCATCACCATTGGCCCGCTCTTTGTGCAAGCCTGCAAACGCGCATCCAAACTTCCATTGGATGTTCATCTAATGATCTCTGAACCTGAAAAATATATTGAAGAGTTTGCGAAAGCAGGCGCGAGCAACATCACCGTCCACGTGGAAACCTGCCCCGACTTGCCGGCAATTGTAAAGAAGATCCAATCCCTAGGGTGCAAAGCCGGAATCACCCTCAACCCATCCACTCCTGCCTCCGCATTAGATTCCGCCCTGCCTTTGGCCGACCTCGTTCTGGTAATGAGCGTCAACCCAGGCTACTCTGGCCAGGCATTTATGCCTGAGATGATCGCCAAAGTAGAAGAGATTCACAATAAACTAAACGCACTCCGCTCCCATGCTCATATTGAAGTGGATGGTGGCATCAACCAAGAAACACTTCCCTTAATGAAAAAAGCAGGTGCAAACGCCTTTGTCACTGGCAATGCTGCCTTCAAACACCCCAAAGGAACAGCAGAAGGGGTGAGGATATTAAAAGAAATAGCTTCATCCCCAGCGAATTAAAACAAAAATCACGGCGCTTGCGCCGTGACCTTTGATGTGAATGGAAGAACGAACCTACGCTGCTGATTTGCCGAGAGTCTTGATGCACTTGGCGCACAGCGTCTTCTTGACCAAACGACCCTTTTCCATCACCGAAACCTTCTGGAGGTTGGGTTTGAACGTACGATTGGTGGCACGTTGGGAGAAAGAGCGATTGTGACCAAAGGTGGTTGCCTTGCCGCAGTTATTGCACTTAGCCATTTGATGAGATCCTTTCCTTGCAATGATTCCAAAACTTGACCTTGCCAAACGGCAGGTACCCTTTTTTGAAGGCAGGGCATTTTACCATAGAACGCAACCAACTTCAAGTTAAGATGTTAAAATAGGAACAAGAAAGTTGTAAATAAAACGAAGCGCTCAGGCAACAAGACGACCTGAAGCAGAAAAATAAAGTATCGAGGAACCCATGGGCGAAGACACAACAACTTTGGGCGGGATCCACATCTCGCCAAATGCGGTGGCAACCATTGCATATTTTGCCACTTTGAAATCGTACGGTGTGGTGGGTCTCGCACCGAAAAACCTGGCGGATGGGATCGTATCCACCATTACGCGTGAGCCTTCACGCGGTATATCTGTCCACTACAAGGGTGATGAGATCCATATTGAGATCAATATCATCGTTGAATATGGCACACGTATCAACTCGGTGGCGGAAAGCGTTGCCAATACCGTGCGCTTCCACGTGGAAAAGGCGCTGGGGCTGCGCGTTAACTCAGTCAATGTGCATGTAGCGGGCTTGCGCATCAGTGACACGGATTAGGAGATTTTTGATTCATGGCAATTGATACCGCTCGCGTTGAAACACTTCGCAAGAAACCCATTGACGGCCTTGTTTTCAAACGCCTGATCGATGCAGGCGTGACATGGCTTCGCACCAATAAGGAAGTTGTAAATGCCTTAAATGTATTTCCTGTGCCTGACGGTGACACCGGCACGAACATGTCCCTGACACTGCAAGCTGCCTGGAATGAGATCAAGGATTTGGGCACACATAATCTCGGGGAGATGGCAGCGGCAGTTTCCAAAGGTGCGTTGATGGGAGCGCGCGGCAATTCTGGCGTAATCACCAGCCAGATTCTGCGTGGGTTTTCGCGCGGCGTGCATGAGAAAGCGGTGCTGGATAAAGAGACTCTCGTGAAAGCATTTGGTGAGGCGCGAGATACAGCATATAAAGGAGTTGTCCGCCCGGTAGAGGGGACGATCTTAACCGTCATTAAGGAAGTTGCTATAGCAACAGAAGCAGCTTTAGGGTCCGCGAAAGATGCGTTTGAAATCCTCGAAGTGGCTGTAAAAGCCGCAGATGAGGCAGTCAAGAAAACACCTGAAATGCTCCCAGTCCTCAAACAAGCTGGTGTAGTAGATTCGGGCGGCAAGGGATTGTTCTTCATCCTCGAAGGGATGTTGCGCCATGTGTATGGCGAATCTTTGGAAACGCCCACCATGCAGATCCAACCGATGTCTTCCATGAATTTGCAGGATGCAATGGAAGAAGTGGAAGAAGGGCAGGATTATGAAATCGTTGTGGATTTTGTCCCCAACGGCGAACTTGATCTTGGTTCATTTTATGGGAAGCTCGAAGAAATGGGCACGTCCATTCAGGTGGGGGAGGGCGAAGGGATGTATCGTATGCACATCCATGTGCCGACCGAAAACCGATATACGCCAATTGACTACATCATGGGCATTGGCACAGTGACGAAGGTTGCCATTGAAAACCTGCTTGCCCAAATGGATGATATTCAAAAATCGGCACAGATCAATTTCACTACGGTGGAGCCGGGGCATATTGCTGTGGTGGTGGTTTCGCCTGGTGTGGGTTTGAATCGAATTTTTGCGAGTTTGGGCGTTGCGGCAATTGTATCTGGCGGGCAAACGATGAACCCATCTACTCAGGATATTTTGAGTTCCTTTGAGAACCTTCCGACAGATAAGATCATCATTTTGCCTAATAATAAGAATATTGTGATGGCAGCGAATCAAGCCAAAGATGTGACAGTGAAGCAGGTACGAGTTGTGCCGAGCCGCACCGTTCCACAGGGACTTGCCGCCATGCTCTCGCTCATCCCTGATGGGGATGTTGATGCTGTTGCTGACAGAATGACCAAGGCGATCAGCAATGTAAAAACGGGTGAGATCACCGTTGCCACACGTTCTGTTGAAATTGACGGCGTGGTCGTAAAAGATGGTCAGGTCATTGCCTTGTTGGATGGCAAGTTGGTTGCTTCTGCCGAGACTGTGGAACAGGGAGTGATGGATCTGCTCGAAAAGGCAGAAGCTGGTGAACATGAGATCGTCACGCTCTTCTTTGGCGAAGGCATGACCCATTCAGAAGCCAACCGCATTGCAGATGTGATCCGCGCGAAATATTCCTC
>CAZHOX010000182.1:0-6128 GCA_964534345.1 uncultured Anaerolinea sp. | reverse complement strand
CGGCCACGGTCCGCAAATTTATGGTCGGCTACGAAATGCTCGCCATGCCGCAACGAGACATCACTCCCGAAGTGGCAACGGAGCGCTTGCGATCATTGTCAGATGTTCACTACAAGCATCGCAATAAGTAAATTTATTTCACTTCAAATCATAAGACCACTCCCTATCACTTCAGGAGTGGTCTTATGATTCAACTTATGAAAGAAATGAAAATTTCCTCTTGACTCTGTATATCATTTTTGATATTATGTTATCGATAACATGTTATCGATAACATTACCCAAAAGGATAATCGTTTGATCCCAGCTGAGCACAGAAAACGCATCACAATTAAAGATGTAGCACAGGCTGCTGGGGTGTCTACACAAACTGTGTCGCGGGTGATGAATAAGTTTTCCTATGTTTCAGAGGAAACTCGTCAGCGTGTGGAAGCGGTAGTAGATGAACTTGGCTACCGCCCTAGTACTCTGGCACGCAGTCTAATTCAACAGCGAAGTTATACCCTGGGGGTCGTTACTTTTGGCTTGAAATATATTGGACCATCGCGGACACTCAACGGAGTGGCCGATAAAGCAGATGAACTTGGTTACATGCTTTTGATGAAAGAACTCGACAATTTTGACATTAATAGTATAGATGACGTGATTGACTCACTTCTCGCACGTCAGGTAGATGGCATCATTTGGGTTGCCCCAGAGATTGGAAACAATCATTCCTGGCTTGATGAGCGTCTGGAGAAAATCCCAGTTCCAGTTCTGTTCCTTGCAATGGAACCCCGTGAAGGGATTTCCAGCGTAGCCACAGATAATTATCAAGGTGCGATCCTGGCAGTGCAACATTTATTGGAGTGTGGAAGAACAAAGATCGGACATATTTCAGGTCCGTTGACTTGGTGGGAAGCGGACGAGCGCAAACGCGGCTGGCGCGATACGCTCACAAAGGCAGGTCTTGACGCTTCAGACCAACATTGCAAAGAAGGAAACTGGTCATCTGCCAGCGGTGAACAGGCATTCATTCAATTACTTGAGGCGTTTCCAGACTTGGATGCAGTCTTTGTCGCGAATGACCAAATGGCGCTGGGTGTTTTACGTGAAGCTCATCGCACAGGTATTAAGATCCCAGAACAGTTGGCTGTTATTGGTTTTGACAATCTACCAGAATCGGCCTACTTTTATCCTTCCCTGACAACCATTTCCCAAGACCTTCAAATGCTTGGGGAACAGTCCGTTCAGTATATTGTGGAAATGATCCAGGCACGTCAGGGAAATCAATTAGTCATTGCACAATCAAGGTTCATACAACCAACCCTGATTGTTCGTGAGAGCACGAAACGGGTTTGAGTTTATTTTCATCCCGCCTTTCAATTGTATATCCTGAAGAAATATAAACTGAAGGAGGTGAGTCGAAAGGGAAGTAAATAATTTTGGCAGGAAGGACGTGTACATAAGTCTGTTGGCGTCTTAGGTGTACACTCCTCAAAAAGACAATTGCCCAATTTAATGACAAAAGTCTTAACAAATTAGTACGCCAATACAATATTCTATCTACTAAATCAAGGAGAAGAAATGTCAAAGAATTTGATTTATAAGCTCTTGGCCGTAGTAATGCTGGCCAGCCTCGTTCTCACCGCTTGCGGTGGCGCTGCAGGTAATGCTGGCAGCGATCAAAAGATGGTTGGTATCTCCATGCCCACCAAGACCTCCACCCGCTGGATCTCTGACGGCGAAAGCATGGTCAAGTCCTTCGAAGAACTTGGTTACGCAACCGATTTACAGTTTGCTGACAACGATATCCCCAACCAGATCGCCCAGATCGAAAACATGGTCACCAAGGGCGCTGATGTGCTCGTGATCGCCGCCATCGACGGCTCAACCCTCTCTGACGTGCTTGGCAAGGCGAAGGAAGCTGGCGTGCTCGTGATTGCTTATGACCGCTTGATCTCCAAGACCGAGAATGTTGATTACTATGCCACATTCGATAACTTCGGCGTGGGTGTAATCCAGGGCTCCCAGCTTCTCGAAGGCCTCGGCTTGAAGGCCGGTGAAGCAGCCCCCTCTGGTGTTGGCCCCTTCAACATCGAACTGTTCGGTGGCTCCCCCGATGACACCAATGCCTTCTACTTCTATGATGGCGCCATGTCCGTCCTCCAACCCTTCATCGATGCTGGCACGCTCGTTGTTCAGTCCGGCCAGATGGGCATGGATGTTGTTGGTACCCTCCGCTGGGATGGTGCTGTAGCTCAGGCCCGCATGGAAAACATTTTGAGCGCCAACTACACCGACAAGCGCGTTGATGGCGTCCTCGCTCCGTACGATGGTCTTTCCCGCGGTATCATTGCTGCTCTGCGTGGCGTTGGCTACGGCACCGCTGACCAGCCTTGGCCTGTCATCACCGGCCAGGATGCAGAAGTTGCCTCCGTCAAGGCTATGATCGCCGGCGAACAGACCTACACCGTGTTCAAAGACACCCGCGAACTCGCTGCCCAGACCGCCAAGATGGTGGACCAGGCTCTCAAGGGCGAGACCGTTGATGTCAACGACACCAAGACCTATGACAATGGCGTCAAAGTCGTACCTTCCTACTTGTTGACCCCCTACAGCGTTGACCTCAGCAACTATGAGAAGCTCCTCGTTGAGAGTGGCTACATCAAGGCTGAAGATCTGAAGTAAAAGTATTCCAAATAGGTGTGTGAGGCAAAGCGCCTCACACACCTATTTCTTAAAGCAGTAAAATTGCAGGAAAAAAACATCAAGGATAGAAAACCATGTCTGAAGTTATCCTCGAAATGAGAAACATTACCAAGACTTTTCCGGGTGTTAAAGCACTGGACAATGTCAATTTTAGTGTAGAACGAGGCGAGATCCATGCTTTGGTCGGAGAGAACGGAGCAGGCAAATCCACCTTGATGAAGGTATTGAGCGGGGTCTACCCCTTCGGCTCATACGATGGGGAGATATTTTTTGAAGGCAAAGAATGTAGATTTAATAGTATTAACCAGTCTGAAGAAGTAGGGCTGGTCATTATCCACCAGGAACTGGCGCTGATCCCTTATTTATCCATTACCGAGAATTTGTTCCTCGGGAATGAGCGCGCGAAAAATGGAATTATCAACTGGAACGAATCGGTTTCCCGAACCAAGGAATTGCTCGAAAAAGTGGGGTTACACGAATCACCGAACACATTAATTACAAACATGGGTGTTGGCAAACAGCAGTTGGTCGAGATCGCCAAAGCACTGGCCAAGAAAGTCAAACTGCTTATATTGGATGAGCCAACAGCCTCTCTCAATGAAAATGACAGTGAAAAGCTGCTTGAACTATTATTACAACTAAAATCGCAGGGCATCGCCTCGATTTTGATCTCTCATAAATTAAGTGAAGTTTCGAAGGTAGCCGACTCGATCACCATCCTACGCGATGGTGCCACGATCGAGACTCTGGATACGCACAAAGATGTGATCACAGAGGACCGCATTATTCGGGGTATGGTAGGACGCGATATGACACATCGCTTCCCGCCGCGTGAGACAAAAATCGGCGATGTTATCTTCGAGATCAAGGATTGGAACGCCTATCATCCGCTTCATGAGCACCGCAAAGTAAGTGATAACGTGAACATCCACGTTCGCAAGGGCGAAGTGGTGGGAATCGCAGGCCTCATGGGAGCCGGTCGGACTGAACTTGCCATGAGCATCTTCGGACGCGCATATGGCTCACGCATCAGTGGTAAGGCTTATAAACACGGGAAAGAAATTGACATAAGCACCATCGACAAAGCGATCTCCAATGGCATTGCCTATGCTACCGAAGACCGCAAGTCTTATGGTCTGATCCTGATCGAAGAGATCAAGGACAACATTACCCTCGCCAACCTGGAAGCGGTCTCCTCCACAGGCGTGATCAACGAACCCAAGGAATTAACAGTTACGCGTGAATATCGCGATAAATTGAATATCAAATGCTCGAGTATCCTGCAATTGGCATTGAATCTTTCGGGTGGCAACCAGCAGAAAGTGGTTTTGAGCAAGTGGCTGTTCGCAAATCCTGACATCCTTTTCCTCGACGAACCAACACGCGGTATTGACGTTGGTGCCAAGTATGAGATCTATACGATCATCAACCGTCTGGCCAATGAGGGCAAAGGCATAGTGATGATCTCCTCCGAACTGCCGGAGATCCTGGGGGTTTGTGATCGTATTTATGTCATGCGGGATGGAAAAATCGTTGGTGAAATGCCTGCCAAAGAAGCATCACAAGAACGAGTAATGAAGCACATTATGTTTGAACAAGAGGCTATTGAATCATGAAAACCCTGTCCAATCTTTTCAAGAATAACATTCGCGAATATGGGATGTTGATCGCGCTCATTGTGATCATGATCTTCTTCTATTTCATGACCGATGGTATTCTGATGAAGCCGATCAATATCACAAATCTGGTTCTCCAAAATAGTTACGTTATTATCATGGCTCTGGGCATGCTGTTGATCATCGTATCAGGTTGGATCGACCTGTCGGTTGGTTCAGTGGCTGCTTTCGTAGGCTCCATTGCGGGGGTTATGATCGTGAAATGGGGCTGGAACTGGGTTCTAGTCATAGCGATCTGTATTCTGATTGGCGGCCTGATAGGTGCATGGCAAGGATATTGGGTTTCATATCTTAAGATTCCAGCCTTTATCGTAACTTTGGCTGGCATGTTGATCTTCCGCGGCCTCACGCTTGTCATGGTTCGTGGCGAGGCAATTGGCCCTTTCCCGGAAGGCTTCCGCAACATTAGTGGTGGTTATATTCCAGATTTCTTTCACTATGAAGGCTTTCATCTTACTACCATTTTTGTCGGGGTATTAGTCTCTATCCTTTTGATCGTTGCTGATATACGCACAAGACGAAATCAAGAAAAATACGGATTCGAAGTTACCCCCTTCTATTTTTTTGTAGCCAAACAAATAGCAATTACAGCTGCTGTAATGGGTTTTTGTTACTTGATGGCTTCCTACAAGGGAATTCCTAATTTGCTTGTGATCATGTTTCCTTTGGTTGCATCTTATTCCTTCCTGACTAACCAAACAGTGATCGGTCGCCGCATCTACGCCCTTGGAGGGAACGAAAAAGCTGCCCGTCTTTCAGGGGTCAACACTCAACGCCTGTTATTCCTCACATTCGTCAACATGGGCCTGCTTGCAGCGCTGGCTGGAATGGTTGTCGCTTCCCGCTTGAATAGTTCTACACCAAATGCAGGTGAAGGCTTTGAGCTTGACGTAATCGCCGCGTGCTTCATCGGTGGTGCTTCTGCGAGTGGCGGTATTGGTACAGTTATTGGTGCAGTAGTTGGAGCCTTTCTTGTCGGTGTATTAAACAATGGCATGTCCATTCTTGGTGTAGGTATTGACTGGCAAAAGGTCGTAAAAGGCATGGTACTTCTTTTAGCCGTTTTGTTTGATGTGTACAACAAAAACAAGAGTTCGTAATAATTGGTCCACCAACGAGAGCAGTTTCAACGACTGCTCTCGTTCTCAACAACAAAGATCTCATCAGTATTGCCTCTGTAAATATTAAAAACTATATTTAAAAGATTGATTTAAAGCGAATTTGGTTTTCGTAGGTATTGCATTCCCAAAGGACAGACAGATGGAAGACATACTAAACACTTTATTGCAACAAGAGCAGGAACTTCAGTTCACAAAATTCAACGAAGTCACCGCATGGCAATTGGGAAGCCAAATGGTGGAACGTGCCATGCGCGACAACCTCCCCATTACCATCGATATCACGCGTGGACAGCATCAACTTTTTCATTTTAGTATGCCCGGCACCGCTGCGGACAATGACGAGTGGGTCAAGCGCAAGGTGCGGCTGGTGAATCGTTTCGGTCACAGTTCGTTTTACATGGGGCAATCTCTCAAGCACAAAGGCAAAACCATCGAACAGTCTTATCTCATCTCTGAAAGTGAATTTGCCGCGCATGGCGGATGTTTTCCCATCCTCATCAAAGGCACAGGCATGGTCGGGACAATTACCGTATCCGGCTTGCCACAGGAAGAAGATCATAAATTAGTCGTTGAATCGATCCGTGAATTTATAGCCAAGGAGAAATAAGATGTCGTTGAATCCAGTCATTGACTTTTTAGGT
>CAZHOX010000181.1:0-6193 GCA_964534345.1 uncultured Anaerolinea sp. | reverse complement strand
GTCATTCAACGCTTCGGCGACATCAAGAAACTAGTGGAACAAACTCTTGACCCGATGGTTTCAGCCTATTTCAAGAACGTCGGTCAGATGCGCACTTTGATCCAATTGCTGCAAGACCGCAGCGCCATTCAGCAGCAAGCCAGCCAGGAGATGAAGGAAAAGTTTGAGCATTACAACCTTGCCCTGGAAGAAGTGTTGATCGGCACGCCATCCTCCCCAGAGAATGACACCCAGATCGAAACGATCCTGATGCAGTTACGTTCCCGCCAGGTTGCAGAAGAGCAGGTTGAAACATACGCCCAACAGGAAAAAGCTGCTGTGAAGGAACGCGAGCTGCGCGAAGCACAATCCCGCGCGCAGATGCAAACAAAACTGACCGAAGCCGAGTTGAACATTAACATTCAGACCGACCAAGGTAAGGCTGAGTACCAGCGTTCACTTCAACAGGCGCAGCAGATTCGCGCACTCGCAGAAGCAGAAGCAGAGAAGATCGCCCGCATCGGTATCGCTCAGGCTCTTGCTACGGAAGAACAAGTCCGCGCGTATGGTGGGCCGCAGTTCCAGGTGACTCAGCAGGTGCTAACCCGCTTTGCTGAAGCTATTCAAACCTCAGGTGTGGATGTTGTCCCACGTGTGGTAGTGAGTGGCGGCAACAATGCCGAAGGCGGAAGCAGCGCATCCAGCAATGTGATGGAAGGCTTGCTGACCATGCTGCTCTCCGAACGCTTCGGCGTGATGGCAGATGAATCGGCAAAAGCTCCACGCTCACCGGAAGCAGATGCGCTGCGTGAGCAGATCCGCAAGGATATGGAGAAAAAGAAGTAATAGGTAAGTAACAAAAAAGAGACTGGTGATGAGCCAGTCTCTTTTTTGTTGACAGGAATAAGCCTTCAGAATTTCATGTGTAATAATAAAGCCATAAAAAATATCGTACAATACTCTATCATCGCAAATGATCAAGTAATATGTAATATTCAAGGTAGAGGAATTTATGCAGAACAATCAAGGTACTTCATCGCCAACGCTTGTGGACAGATTTCGTCAGTGGATAAGGACATTGGCGGGTAATATTTTTACCGCACCATACCTGCCTGTCGTTCTGATAGCATTTTTTGTCATTACTGCCGCTTCACATCTGGCAATTATATTGATGAGTCAGCCATTATCCTATTGGAGTAACTCAAGCAATGCCGTTGGGCTGGGAATGTTTGGTGAAAAACTCACAATGGGAGCGGGGAGTCTGATCGTTTTCGCCATCCTTTACACGATTATAGGAACTGCGTTATTAGCTTTTGTAAATTATCGATGGAGTTTGGTCGCCTGGCTGACTGCGGAATTTGCTCATATTTACTTCATCCAGCAGACTTTGGATGGTTGCTATGTTAGCCGTTGGATTCCCTCGATCAGCGAAATTTGCAAACTGGTTGAAAATATTGGCTTCCTCATGCCGGCCATGATCTTAATTGGCATCCTGCTTGTATTCTCCTTCGAGCCAGCAGAGTTTTCCATAGAAAACAAAAAGATTGGAAAGGCTGTGCTGAGTTTCAGCGGTATTCTTTCAATCGTATGGATTCTTATCATGGTTGGTGGAGTGCTATTATCAATCCAAAAGCCCTCCTTTGGCTGGGTGCCTTTGGAAGTGAAAAACAACCCTGGACCATTACAAGATGGGGAAGTTACATACGACTCAAAGCGGAACAAGATCGTCCTGTTCGGCGGTGCATCCGGTTATATTGGTGATAATCAATGGGATTATTTGAATGATACCTGGGAGTGGGATGGGGAAACCTGGACAAAGATGTCATCGGATGTGTATCCGCCTGCGCGTCTGGACCATGCCATTGCTTATGATGAAAATAGAAAGGTAGTTGTTTTGTTCGGCGGGTTAGGGAAAGATGGTCGCTTGTCCGACACTTGGGAATGGGATGGTAGCTCCTGGACCGAGAAAAAAACCGAGACTCAACCATATCCACGTTCAGGGCATGAAATGGCATATGACCCCATCCGCAAAAAAGTTGTCGTCTATGGCGGGTACAGCGACCCAACCTTTTATAATGATGCCTGGGAATGGAATGGGACAAATTGGAATCAGATCGATCTTAATGCTGAAGCACCTGTGGCAAGTGTCTTTGCACTAAGCCTCAACACCGACGAAAATTTCATATTTGCCCTTTTAAGTGGAACTCCTGGTGGAACATGGAAGTGGGAAGAGGATACATGGACGAGACTGTACCCAGGCAGCGAACCAAGTAATCGCTCGTCCACAACGATGGTATATGACCCCACCAGAAAAGTATTTGTAACGTTTGGAGGGATTAATGGCAGCACCCTGGCAAGTGACACATGGATGTTCGACGGAGTAAATTGGGCCGAGTACACCAACAGCAGAATTCATCCATCGGCGCGGTCTGATATGACAATCTGGTACGATCCATTCAGACAACGCGTCGTATTGTTTGGCGGACGCGACGATTCAAATGTATATAGCGATATGTGGGAATTTATCCCTGAGGAAGAATAAGGCCGGCAGCCCATGGAATCGAATCAAGAGAATCGAATCGTTCGCCTGCAATGGTTAAATAATTGGCGCGCAAATGTGAAGGTATTTGCAAGCGGTATCTTTTCCCCTCCCTATCTGCCTGGTAGCTTCATCATCGTTTTCCTGATCACAAACCTGACCCAAATCGCAGTCATGTTCATGAATCAACCATTACAGTATTGGACTGGCAATATAGATGAAACCGGAGTCGCTTACAACGGCTCGCTGTTAGAGACCAGCTTTCAGGAATGGATTATCTTCGGAGCGATCTATCTCGGTATAGCCATCTTCTGCCTAACCGTATTCAACTATCGTTGGAGTTTGATCGGCTGGCTAACAGCAGAAGCCATTCATATAAGCGGTATCCAAAGCTGGCTGACAGATTGTTCTTTTGGCCGATGGTCAGCCGGTTTAGATGGATTTTGTAAATCATCTGATGGACAATCAGCATGGATTATTTGGGGTTTACTATTAGGCTTGTTCATCACAACATCCATACATCCATCAGGCTTTTTATTCCAAAACAAAAACGAAAAAAAAGGTTTCTCTTTCGCCGTTGCATTCATCCCTGTGCTTTGGATTATTTTTCTGGCAACTGGAGTTATATTTTCACATCAGAAACCAGAGCCTTACGGATGGGCACCCGTTTCCGTTGAATTTATGCCCGATCCACTATCTGAAGCAGAAGCAGCGTACGATACAAAGAACAATGAATTGGTGATGTTTGGCGGTGTAACAGGTTATTTTGCCGGTGAATGGAATTACAAATCCGACACATGGGTATGGGATGGAGAAAAATGGTTCAACATGCATCCAAACATTTACCCGCCCGGGCGCAGCAAACATGCCATGGCTTACGATGAAAACAGAGGTGTGGTAGTTCTATTTGGCGGGTTTAGTGACAGCGGACCCATGGATGATACCTGGGAATGGAACGGGTCTACCTGGGCAAACCACTGTACATGCATCCATCCATCTGCCCGCTTTGGGCATGAAATGTTCTACGACCCAGCAAGACAGAAGGTTGTGCTCTATGGCGGTTATGACGAAGAGACTGAATTCAACGATGCATGGGCGTGGGATGGCGAAGGCTGCCGATGGGACAAGATCGATCTTGGAAAAAATCCTCCCACAGCGAGTTATTTTTCATTGGTTCGTAACCCAGACCAAGATTCCCTGCTGGCAGTATTAAGCGAATACCCTGGCGGCACTTGGGAATTAAAAAACGACCAATGGACTAAGTTGCCAGTCGGATTTGAAGCTGATGATCGGGTCCGCACAACAACAGTGTATATCCCAACCCATAAAGAATTCATGGTCTTTGGTGGGAAATCAGAAAATATTAACTTGAATGATACCTGGCTATTCAATGGAGATCGCTGGACACAATATGTCACACAAAATCAACCATCCATCCGGTCAGATATGGTAATTTGGTACGATCAGATCCGTGCCCGGGTTATGTTGTTTGGCGGAAGCAATGGAAATATACGATTGAATGACATGTGGGAATTTGTTTATCCTGAAAAATAAGCTGTAACTTTACAAAAAATGCCTGCGGAAATTTTCGCAGGCATTTTTTACTCATGAGCTCATTCTACTTGCAGGGAACCAGCGTTTTGCGTCGCGCCCGTTTCGGAGGAACATATAGCCGGTCACGGCGATGCCGATCATATAGACATACGATGCCACATTGACAAAGCTGTAGGCAATACTATCTATATCAACCCCGGAATCATAAGCCTCGGAAACGATCCTGGTATCCAATTCCACCTGCCATAATGTGAGAAGTCCCATACAAACAACTCCCAACAGGACGACCCATAAATTGGCAAAAATGCCTTTTCGGCTGGTCAGTCCGCTCACAATAATATAGGCCAGCCCAGCGAACAGCAACATATTCACAACAAGTGAAACAACATCTTCGGGGAACAAAGTTACCGGAGGAGAGATGACATAATTCAAAGCAGATCCGATATTGACCACAGACAAAAAGATAATGAAATAGTAAATGGAAGTGATCAACGGCGAGTACACAGCCTGCGAACTGACTGGCCTCATACCAAGCGCCTTGAGCAATTCTTTTGGGTTGGACAGTAATTGAGCAATCGTATCGAGGCCGCGCACGCCGGGGCGGAAGTCGATCCATTGGATGCGGGATAATGTCTTGGAGATGTTGTTGTTCGTTTGAATCAGAATGGGAAAAAGCATTTGTTTTTCAGAATCAGCTTCCGTGTCAGATTTGAAGCGTGAGATCAACGCAAAGACAGCCTGCGCTTCTTGAATCGTCTTTGCCTGAGGATGCCCATACTTCTTCAAGGTTGTGGTCAGCTCTTCAGCAACGACACGGTCTTGAGGGGCATAATCCACATAAAAGGAAACGGGAGCAGGGTTCGGAATCTTTGGGTCATGAGGGTTGATATATTTTGGGATGATGGCTTCCGGTTTTCCCCAGCGCTGCATGGTTGGAGAGCGCAGAATGAACAGCAGCACCAACCCAAACCCCAAACCGGCCCAGACGAGATTGCACAGGGTTGGGTCTTCATAGACAAGTTCCGAAAGCAGAGATGCAACCGGCATTGCCAGCAAAGCGGTTTGCACATTCGTAAAATTGAAATTGCGCTTGTAAATCTGGTATGGGAGGGGAATCAAAATGAACGGTATGAACAGAGTCCAATATTCAAAGATGGAGATGAACGATACTGCGGCGCTGATGGCGATAGCCAGCCACACGATCCACGGCGCTTTGAAGCCAGTCTCTGGAACGGGATGCTCCTCCTGAATAGGCTTTTTTAATTGGGAGAATAGTTCATTCAAGCCTGCTTTATAGTTGCTGCGGAAATCCACCCATTCGTATTGTTCCAATTCCTTTGGCAGGTCTACAGATTCAAAGATCAAAAGAATGACGCGCTTCTTTGTCTCCAAAAAATGACGCCATTCCAATTCCACATATTCTGAAGCAAGCGCCGCCTTGGAAACAACCAGCAGAACAGTATCCGCCTCTTTCAATCCTTTATCGATTTGTACATTCCAGGGTGAACCTGGGATCAGTGCCTGATAATCCAGCCAGACATTGTAATTTTCGCCCTCTAAATTTTTTACCAGGGCATCTACAAATCCCAGTTCACGGCGTGAATAACTCATAAAAATATTCTTTGTCATAGCTGCCTCCATTTATAAAACTAATCACTACCCGTAATAAAAGACGAAACCCGCCAAGGCAGATTTCGTTCCGTTCTTGTCAACATGTCTGCTCGTGGAATCCTTCGGAGCACAAAATCTTTGAGCATGGAGCGATTGTAAGATCGGCTTATGAATTCACGATGGAGTACATTTCCAGATCGCTGGGTTTACCTTTCCATATTTGATAATTTCGGAGCAGACCTTCATACTGCATTCCTACTTTGGTCAGGACTTTTGAAGACGCCTTATTTTCAGGAAGGATCACCGCTTCGATCCGCGCTACATCCAGTTTCTCGAACCCATACCGAATCAACGCCTGAAGCGCTTCAGTGGCGAGTCCCTGTCCCCAGTATTTTCGCGCAATGGTGTAGCCCACTTCCACCTTGCGGTCGTAACCTGGTTTGTTGATATTGATAATGCCGATCAGCTTCTTGTCTGCTTGGTGTTCGATGCCCCATGCCCAAAACCCAT
>CAZHOX010000180.1:0-6198 GCA_964534345.1 uncultured Anaerolinea sp. | reverse complement strand
ATAACCAACTGCCAGAAATCCTGCCGTGTCACAGGGTCAACGCCTGTGGTGGGTTCATCCAATAAAAGCAGGCGCGGACGAGTGACAAGTGCAGTTGCCAAGCCGAGCTTTTGTTTCATACCGCCAGAGAGTTGACCTGCGCGGCGGTCTTTGAATTTCCCCAAGCCCACAAAATCGAGAATTTCCATCGAGCGCGGCAGCCATTCAGAAGAGGAGAGTCCGCGCACTTCAGCGAAGAAGCGGATATTCTCCAAAACGGTCAGGTCTTCGTACATGGAAAATCTCTGCGAGAGATAGCCGATGGTGGAGCGGGCCTGTTCGGTTTGCTTCAACACATCGAACCCGCAGACATTGACAGAGCCTTCATCTGGCAGCAAAGCGCCAACCAATAAACGTATGGTGGTGGTCTTCCCTGCCCCATCCGAACCGACGAGGCCGTAAATCTCGCCGGATTTGATCTGCAAGGAAACACCATCCACTGCGCGGGTGTGGCCGAAGTGCTTATATAAATTTTCTGCTTGAACTAAATACTCGGTCATAAAAAATCTACCTTTGCCTCAGTGCTCATAATTCCTGATCACTGCTACTTGCTAAAAGCTACTTGAACACCACATCCGCAGGCATACCGGGCTTCAACTTTGCTTCGGGGTCTTGCACGCTAAGTTTGATAGCAAACATGGTGGCGCTGCGGCCTTCCACGGTTTGGACGTTGCGCGGGGTGAACTCGGCCTTTTGCGCGATCTGAATCACGGTAGCTGAGAATGTTACGCCGGGGAAAGAATCCACCGTTACATCCACAGCCTGACCGAGAGAGACTTCGCCGTAGCGATTCTCGGGGACGTAGACCGTGATGGTCAGGTTGGATACATCGCCAACGGTAAGAGCAGCGGCACCAGGTTGGACAAATTCACCGGGTTCCACATTGCGGGTGAGAATGACTCCGTCCATGGGGGCGTTGACTGTAAGTTTTGCGATCTGCGCATCAAGCAAGCTGAGGCTTGCCTCTGCCTGAGCGAGAGTGGACTTCGCCTGTTCTAATGCGTTCGCAGAAGCGATCACGGTTGGGGATTCGGCGCCGGTCTGCAAAGAGAGAAGACGGGCATAGGCGGCATCGTATCGCTGTTGGGTAACGAGAACTTGTCCACGGGCGTATTCAACATCTGTTACGGCTTCGGAATCGAGCAGGTCGTTATATTCTGTTTCAGCGTCATCGAGTTCGATGAGAGCATCATCGTAATAATCCTGAGCGGCATCGAGAAGTCCGCTGTTATCGGAGGCATTGCTGGCCTGGTCTTTGACCTGTTCGGCAATGACAAATGCGGCGCGGGCTTCGGCGAGTCTCTTTTCGGCGTTGATATAGTCGGTCACATCCAAACGGACGATGACTTTATCGAGTTTGGTCACGGCCTCGTCAATGGCGGCCTGGGCTGCGTCCAATTCGACCTGGGCGGCAGCGATTTGCTCATCCTGCTCAATATACCAGTTGGGTTGGTCAAATTCAGTTGGGACGGAAGCCTGCCAGTCTTTGGAGCGTTGTGCGGCTTGAGCAGCGAGAGCGGCCTCGAGAGTTTGATCATATTTGGTTTGGGCAGTGGCAAGGGCGGCGTTGGCAGAGTCTACTGCGGCGGCGGCAACTGCCCGTTGGGCAGCAAGCAGGCTCGGGTCCAGATCAAGAAGCGGTTGTCCCTTCGTCACCGATTGACCTTCATCGGCGAAGACATCTGCTACTTTGCCAGCCATCTCAGGGGCTACGTTCACAATGGTAGCCTCGATGGAACCGGAAGCTGTCAGTGCGCCAGCAGTATCGTCATTGAGGGATTGAAATCCGAAGTAAGCAAGGGCGCCGATGACGATCACGGCAACTAAAATACGGACGGGAAGAGGGGGAAGTTTATTTTGCATGGGTATCTCCATTAATCGAAGTGATCTTTTAATCCAATCGTTTTCTAAATCTCATTGCGGCGGCGCCCATAATGACTACGCCGAAGATAGTGAGGGAAATGATCTCGCTTTGGATGGCGGCAAAGCCAACTCCTTTGATCATGAGAGCGCGGATGACAACAAGGTAATAGCGCAGTGGAATTGCATAGGAAACAAGTTGCAGGAATTTCGGCATGGCTTGGATCGGAAAAAAGAAGCCGGAAAGGAAGATCATGGGCAGGTTGAACATCATCACTGTGAGCATGGCTTCCTGTTGGGTGTTGGCAACCGTAGAAGCGAACAACCCGATACCGAGGCTGGACATTAAAAACAGGCCGGATGCCAGAGTGATGAGCAACAGACTCCCGCGCACGGGGACTGCAAACGAAAGATGCCCGATGATGAGGATTTCAAATGTTTCGATGAAAGCCAGAATGACATAAGGCAACAGCTTCCCCACGATCAGTTCCCATGAGCGGATCGGAGTAACGATGAGCTGCTCGATGGTGCCACGTTCCCGTTCACGCACAATGGTGGTGGCAGTGAGAATGGTAGTGATGAAGGAGAGGATCATGCCGATCACGCCGGGGATCATGAAATACGCGGAACGGAAATCGGGGTTGTACCAAACCTGTGTGCGGACTTCGAGTGGCGGGGCAGGCAATGCAGAAGAACTCCGCAGGGTCATTTGCTGTTCCAGCACTTTGGTCGCGTAAGATTGGCCGATAAGCCTTGCCGTGGAAAGTGCGGTTGCGCCCACGCTGCCATCGGAACCATCCAGCACGAAAAGGACTTGCGCTTTGCCGTCCAACAATTGGCTGTCGTAATCTGGAGGAATCACCAATGCCGCACGGATCTTGCCCGACTCGATCAACTTTTGATATTCGTCAGTAGAGTTGACGTAGTAATCAATGCGGAAATAATCCGCGGCCCGAAAGGCATCCAATAGTTCGCGGGATTGCGAAGACTGGTTTTGATCCAGAATTGCCATGGGGATGTTTCGCACATCCGTGGTGGCTGCAAACCCAAGCAGAAACAATTGAATAATGGGCATGACGATGATCAGCGCCAGAGTGCGCGGGTCGCGGAAGATCTGAACAAACTCTTTTCGTACAATGGAAAAAATTCGGGTATTGAGCATAAGCTTTCCTTTTTATAAATCTGACAGGCCTTCCTATATTTCTGCTTTTATGATGCCGTGCATGTAAATATCCACATAGGCATCGAGTGCATTTTTCGGCATGAATTTATTGAGAATAGAATTGGCAATGATCATGTCTGTAATGATGTACGAAAGAACCATGCCAATAAAAGAGCGCATTAAAAGTGCCGGATGGGTCACGCGCAGATTTTTTCTTGTTTTCACAAGTTTCTCAAAAATGGGCAGGATCTTCGGCGCAATTTCCTTGAGTAATGCCGCGCCATGCGCTCCATTGAATTCCACGATTTCTATCAGCATCAGCTTGATGTAATACGGCTGCGAAGTCAGTTCTTTGATGACAATATGCGCTGCATTGTTGAGAAACTCCTCCATCGTATCTCCCTGTGTCTCAGAAAGAATAGGCAGAATACGCTTGTAGGGGTGCTTATCTACAACAATGGCTTCAAATATCTCTTCCTTGCTCTTAAAGTGGTTGTAGATTCCGCCAAGCGCAAGCCCCGAATGCTCCGCGATCTGGCGCATGGAAGTGGCGTGATAGCCGTTCTCCATAAACAACTCAATGGCAGCATCTTCAATTTGCAGTCGGGTGCGCTCGCCTTTGGTCTGTGTTTCTTCTGTCATGAAGTCTCCGTAAATAAAAATGAACGAACGTTCGTTTTTATTTTATGCAAAACGGGGAATCTGTCAAGGCAAATAAACCCTGTGCAATTCAAAATCTTTTGCCGCTCGTGTAATTCGCGGCTTGCTCCTGGGTTTTGCTTAAGTCATATACATGATTTACAGAAAGATTGGATGGATTACAATCCAACCATGCTCACAAATCTGGAAAAAGAAAACAAACAAAACCTGAAATACAACCTCACCGTAGGTCTTATAGACGGCAGCCTCTTTGGCGTGGCGCTCGGCTTTGCATCCTTCGGCACCATCCTCCCCCTCTTCGTCGCATCCATGACCAGTTCCGCCCTGCTGATCGGCCTCGTCCCTGCCATCCACTCCGTCGGCTGGCAGCTGCCTCAGCTTTTCACGGCAAGCAGCATCTCACGCCTGCGCCGATACAAACACACCGTCATCATGACCACCATCCATGAGCGCGTCCCATTTTTGGGCTTCGCCATTATTGCATTACTTCTCCCCGTCATTGGCTTGCAGGTTGGGCTCGTAGCCACATTCCTTTTCCTTATCTGGCAGGGACTCGGCGGCGGATTCACCGCCAACGCATGGACATCCATGGTCTCGAAGATCATCCCGCCCGAAACACGCGGCTCATTTTTTGGAATGCAATCCGGCCTCGCCAACCTATTTATCAGCGGATCGGCGATTGCGGCAGGCTACATCCTGGATACATTCGATTCTCCCTGGGACTTTGCGGCCTGCTTCATCCTCGCAAGCATTTTCTTCGCCTTATCATGGGTTGCTCTCGCGCTCACCAAAGAGCCCGAAGATACAGAAAAAGTCATCCCCGAAGAAAAGACTCACTTCTGGGACGATGCGAAAAGAATATTGGGCAAAGACAAAAACTTCAACTGGTTTCTGGTCGCGCGCTTCCTTTCCCAATTCGCCACCATGGGATTCTCGTTCTACATTATCTACGCCTTGCGCCGCTTCGACATGACCCCCATCGTTGCGGGCTATCTCACCGCCACACTCACCATCTCGCAAACCGTAGCCAACATAGGCATGGGTTGGATCGGCGACCGCATCGGACATCGCGCCATGCTCATCCTCGGCGCATTCGCGGCCTTGCTCAGTTCCGTGCTGGCGTGGAATGCCACTTCCCTCGCGTGGTTCTATCCCATCTTTCTTCTCACAGGCCTCGCCAATGTCTCCATCTGGACCATCGGCATGGTCATGACCGTGGACTTCGGCACCGAAGTTGAACGCCCCATGTACATTGGTCTCTCGCAAACCCTCACCGCCCCCGCAACCATCCTCGCCCCCATCATCGGCGGCTGGATCGTGGACACAGCAGGCTTCATCCCTACCTTTACTATCTCAACCACTCTCTCGGTTGTGATGATCGCGATCCTGCTATTGCTTGTTAAAGACCCAAGAACACATCAATCAAAAAGATGAAAGACTACAAATCTGTCACTTTCATCTTTCATCCTTCATAATTCATCCTTTCCCACGGAGCCTCCCATGTCCCTCATCAAAGAAAAAGTAAACCAAGCCGTTGAAATCCTCAAAGAACAGCAGACCGATATGTGGCTGACCTTCGTCCGCGAGACGAGCGGCGTGCGCGACCCCGCACTCGATTTCCTCATCGGCGACAACGACCTCACCTGGCCTTCGGCGCTCATCCTCACCCGCAACGGAGATAAAGTCGCCATCGTTGGCAATCTTGAAAAAGAAGCAATGCAGCGAATGGATGTCTTCACCGAAATCATCGGATACGACACTGCCGTGAGCGGCCTGCTCAAAGAGACGGTCACTCGCCTCAACCCCGACCGGATAGCTGTTAACACTTCCAGAAACAACGTCCACGCTGACGGTTTGACTCACGCCATGTACGAGTTCCTCAAAGAATATCTGGCTGGCACGCCATACTCAGACCGCCTCGTCAGCGCCGAGCCCATCATCAACTCCCTGCGCGGACGAAAGACCCCAACCGAACAAGCCCGCGTGCAAAAAGCCATCGAGATCACAAATCATATCTTCGAGAAAACTTTCGCCTTCATCAAAGTCGGCATGACAGAAATTGACATTGCCAACTACATGCACAACCTGATGAACGAATACGGCGTGGGCTTTGCATGGCCTAGTGAAAATAATCCCGCTGTCAATTCAGGCCCGAACAAGATCGTCGGCCATAACGGCCCAATGGACATCAAAGTGGAACGCGGCCATATCATCCACTTTGACTTTGGCGTGAAATACGAAGGCTACTGCTCCGATATTCAACGCGTCTGTTATGTTTTGCGTGAAGGCGAAACCGAAGCGCCACTCGAAGTCCAGCGCGGATTCATCACCATCCGCACCGCCATTGAGAAATCACGCGAAGCCATGAAGATCGGAGTCGCAGGCAAAGAAGTGGACATCATCTCGCGAGATATCGTCACAGACTCCGGCTACCCCGAATTCAACTACGCCCTCGGTCACCAGCTTGGACGTGTGGC
>CAZHOX010000179.1:0-6233 GCA_964534345.1 uncultured Anaerolinea sp. | reverse complement strand
CAAAAGTGTAGGCGCATTGCAATTGCCGTGGATAGAAAAAGAAATCTCCACGAAGCACACCCATCTTGGTGTACTTCGTGGAGAAAACTATTTCAGATCAAATCTTAATTATGGCAGGGGTGGGACTTTAAGTAGAACGCCCACCAAATAACCAGCCATCGCGCTGACGGTGCCGATGAGCATCATTTCAAAGCCGCTGCGCAAGGGTTTGCCAACCGTAACCCGCGCCTTGTACGCACCGATGGCAAACAGCACCAACGCCGTGACAACGACAGACATCCACATGCTTGTGGCAACGGAAAAGAACAGGAAAGGGACAGTTGGAATCAGCGAGCCAAGAATCGCCGAAAGGCCCACCACCCATGCAGCTCGGAAAGCCGTGCTCCGATCTACTGGTGCAAGCTGATGTTCCTCCGCCATCATCACCGCAACCCACACATCCTTGTTCGCTGTGATCGTTGCTACGATGTGTTCCAGCAATTCCCCTTTGAACCCCTTGCTTTCATAAATATCGCGGATCTCTTTTGTCTCAAGGGTCGGCGCTTCCTGAATGTGACGATACTCGCGCTCGCGTTCACTTTGGTACAAGTCTGCATCGGCAAGAGTGGTGGTGTATGCCACTGCACCCATCGAGATGGATTCAGCAAAAGCAGTGGCAAGCCCGGCAACCAAAACCACGCGGGCATCATTTGTAGCGGCGGCAATTCCAAGAACCACACCGAGCACGTTCACAAGCCCATCCTGTGCGCCCAGAATAAAATCGGAAAGGCCTGAGTCGCCTTTATGTGGGTCTGTTTGAGTGTGATGCAAAACTTCGTTAATGATGTTGTCAAGTGATGTAGAATTCATATTCACATCATACAATTTCACCGTCATTCTTGTAATGGATAAATGTCACTCATATAAAAAATGATAGCTCATAGAAAGCCCAATTACAGGTAACCTTATGAATAACCGTAACCGCATCCCGTTTATTCTTGTTCTCTTAATACTCTTTGCCTGCCAGATTCCCAGCGGCATGGATTTACAACCCGCAACACAAACACCATCCGCCACAGCGACCTTCACCCTCACCCCCACATTGACATTAACCCCAACGGTCACCATCACGCCGACTCCTGCGCCTCTTGCGCGCCGGGTGTTGATTCTATCCATTGACGGTTTACGACCCGATGCCATTTTGCTTGCGCCCATGCCAACGCTCACAGCATTGATGTACAGCGGAGCCTACTCTCTCTCCGCACAGACGATATACCCAAGTTCCACTCTCCCAAGCCACACATCCATGTTGAGCGGATTGTGTCCCAAAAAACACGGCGTAAACTGGAACGACTACCTCCCCGAAAACGGTTACGCCCAGGTGACAGACCTCTTTGACATTGCCCATGCAGCCGGGTTGCAAACTGTGATGTATGTTGGCAAGGAAAAACTAAGGCAAATCACAGAACCCTCCAGCACAGACATCTTTGAGTACATTAACGACCGGGATCTGGTCATCACCGAAAAGCTGATCGAAAACTTCCCTGCCGATTTTGACCTGATGTTCATTCACTTCCCCACAGCCGACGCAATGGGACACGTTTACGGCTGGCTTTCTGGTGAGCAGTTAAGCGTGCTCTACCGCGCCGATCAGGCGTTTGGAAAGTTGTTCGCAGAACTGGAAGCAAGAGGGCTAAGAGAGGAAACATTGATCATCATCACCGCAGACCACGGCGGGCACAACACCACCCACGGGTCCAGCCTGCCCGAAGATATGACCATCCCCTGGATCGCTTTGGGAGCAGGCATCCAACCCATGCAGTTGACGACCTCTGTTCAAACTGTCGATACCGCCGCAACCGCCGCATTTGCATTGGGTCTGCCCATCCCGCCCGAATGGGACGGCGTGCCTGTTTACGAGGCATTTGGTCTTCCAATTGAAAAACAATCCCAGACCTGCCCAAAATAAAAAGTATCCCCTGCGCCAAACAGGGGATACTTTTTATTTTTCCACTGCACTACATGCAAGGGCAGAATCCACCCCAAACCAAAGAGGATAATTAATGTTTACGGGAAATAGAAATCAACTGCCAGCGGAGCATGATCCGAAATATTCCGCATAATGTTTTTCGGGAAGAACGGCTCAGCCGCCACCTTGGGCAGTTCATAGGATTGAATATCCAGCATGGATTGAGACACCCACAAATGATCCACCTGGCTTACATCCGCAAAGAAGGATAACCCGGCTGCTTCGAGAAGAGGCGGGCATGCGATCTCACTATCGGAATACCCCATGATCACACCTGGAGGAGGCATGGTCATGTCGCCCATCAAGATCGCCTGGCCGCCAACAAACGGTTCCATTGCCTTCGCAATATTCTCCACATTCACGCAAGCCACCTCGTCAAAATTGGGATTGATTTGAGTGGCAAACACCTGCACCGATGCACCGCCCGCAGTTACCACCTCAACCCGAGCGAGACAATTGGATACATTTGAATATGTTTCGGAGCTTTTGATCTCTAATTTTGAGAATAATACAAGGTCATGCGTATTGCCGTTATCGTCCACCAATGTTGCATCTCCAGGGCAATAGACATATTCCATGCCAAGCTCGCCAGCCACCTGATTTGCAAGCGCAAAATCATCAACATTCCAGCCATTGGTCTCTTGAATAGCGAGCACATCCGCATTGTATGCTTTCAAAATGGATGTGATCTCGGCCAGCTTGTCGCGCCCACCATCCTGAATGTTGTAGGTCATAAAACGAACAGCCCCATCATGAGTATGCAAAGCCTCCGCAGTTGCAGTCAATACTGAACCACCGGGAACAGTAGCTGTCACATAAGGAGTTTTTGTTGGAATGGTTCTTGTTGGAGTATCTTCAATGATTCGCGCGCCTTCGGGAATCTTGGGCGTTCCACAAGCCTGGATCAAGGCCATCGCCAACACAACGAAGAAGCTAACTTTCACCCACCTTTTAAACTGGCTATTCTTTTTCAAGTTATTCATATGATTCTCCTCATTTCCTCTATTTGGTTTTCGCACATTACGTTGCGCCCTGATGGAAGAGCCATATTATAAAAGATTACTACCATTTCCGAGGTTATTCAGGGGATTTCTTCACGGCATTCTCATAAAAACACATTGATGAAATTCCTGCGCTTCACTCCGCCCTGAAAGTTGAATCCGTCCGAGCAGCATATCTTCCGCCCTGGCATTTCCCCGCCATAAAGATCACTCTTGCACATGCAAAAGATGTGGTTATTCCAACTCTGGTCTCCAAACAACAACCCGATTACGTCCATCGGCCTTGGCTTTGTATAAGGCCTTATCTGCCCTATGGAGCAGGGTCTCAAGAGTATCGTGTTCTTGAATTCCAAATTCCGTCACCCCCATGCTGATCGTACATTTGAATTCAACACCATCAGCCTTGATCGTGGTGTTCTCAAGAAATTTTCGTAAACGATCAGCAAGGTCTGCGGCTTTTTCCCAGCTCGTCTCAGGCAGCAGCAAGGAAAACTCTTCACCACCCAGCCGCGCAAAGATATCCATTTTTCTGGTGTTCTTCGTGCAAATATTTTTCAATGTAATAAGCGCCTGGTCGCCGCACGCATGGCCGTATGTATCATTGATCCGCTTGAACACATCCATATCCATAAGCACAATAGACAACCCTCTTTTATAACGGGCAGCGCGCTGAATTTCCTTTCTCGCCAATTCCATAAAATGGCCGCGGTTGTTTGCGCCTGTCAACGAATCGCTATTGGCGAGTATATGCAGTTCATTCTGTACCAGCTTCAATTTGGTAATATCATGCAAAATGATCAGACGCCCAAGGCTTTTCCCTTTATTGTCTGTGATGGATGTGACCTGCATATCCACATGCTTATGAGGTCTGCCGCCCAGTTCAATTTCAGTTTGTGCCTGCGTAAAGTTGAAAGACTCTTTTTCGTATTGATGCCATTTCTTGACGACCTCATCAATCGGCTTGCCGAAGGTATTCGTGGTGATATTTAATAGCTTCTGGGCCGAGGGATTCATATCCACAATTCTGTTGTGCGTATCGATAACCAGCAGACCATCCGTCATTTTTTCGACAAGGTTATCCCTTGCCACCGGAATTAGATCCAACAGTTGATACCTGCCAATGGCAAAAGCGAAGGCCAAAGCAGTGATGGTAAATGAGAAGGGCGTGTTATCAGCCCCAGGTAATGGATTTAGCCCGACAACAAAGATAATGCTATTCAGCCAGGTAAAAGCTATTCCAGCCAGAACAACACCAAGCTGCTTGCGATAGATTCCCGAAGATCGCAAGAATGCACGCACGATCAAAACCGTGGCCGTCAACGTCAAAGCGTAGGAATAAACAACGTTGAACCAGAATACTGGCCCAGCATCCAGAATGATCGCGCTATTTTCGACACGCTTCCCCGCAAAAAAGAGTCCATGATACGAGTCCGTGAACAGGCTTGCCAACACAAGTATTGGCTCCAGATAAATAAAAATAATAAGCGGACGTTTTAGCAAGCCCTGTAGATTCGTAAGTTGTAATGAAAAAAAGAATAATGCAGCTGGGACAGTTACAGCGCCAAAATAGGTGACATCAAGCCAGAAATATTTTGTAGGGCCTGGGGCGCCTGCCCAAAAGACCGCATAAGTAATATCCCACCAGGCAAGCGCAAGGAGTAGAACAGTCAATGCAATGGCCCCCGTTAAGGCACGCCGGGTATAAGCAATAATAACGGCGACAAATAAACAGACTGTCCCTGCAAGCAACAAGATCGTGCTGTAAACAATATTGGGAGGAGTCACCGATAAAAACTTTCTCCTTATTCACTTATTGTACTGCTTTGCACACACAAACGGATGGCTATTTCATATTGATTTTCCTGTTGAGGTATCTCAAATTAACGCACTCCCGCAATTGGTATGGAAATAATGAGCGCAAGGAAAGAAAGTCCAGTGCCGATCACCGTCCCCAAAAACACAACAACGATCACCGCAATAACTTTGCCCCAATTGAATCTGGAAATAAGCAGGTTGGTCAACCACCAGACGGAGATCCCGATCAACACGGCACCTGCGCTCTGACAGAGGAGCGAGATCCCTATTGCAGTCAACCCCTGGCTTTCACTTGCGCCGTTAAGGGCAAGCATTTCAAAAAGAACGGATAAGATCGCAAAAACGACAAGTAGAAGGATGGTAGCTAGTACAGCAATGACGGCAGGTGTTTTGTTTTGCATATTTTCTCCAAAGATTAAAGTTGTTTTACATCATAAATTCGGACATGGAATGCAAGTCCGCTTCCATCAATTGGTAATTCTTTACTTTTCTCATCCCGCCAATGCCTGTATCTTTTATTTGCGCATTGGGTATCTCCATCACCGTTGACCAACCTGCCAACAAAACAGGCAAACCTACAGGGGTTTGAATCAGCATTTCAGCATCCTTAATATCGGTCACGCCCCAAAGGATAATATCTGCCTTCTTCTTCAAATCAGGATATTGCTCCACAGAAATACAGCGGCCAAGTTCGGGCCAGTATTTTGCATCCCACGTTTTGACCTCAAGCCTGCACACCTCTGTGTATCGTTTGACCTTTATCACAAGGTCACTTAAGTTTTCACGCTCTGGGAAACGAAAGTGCGAGTCAAGTTTGTAGCCATTTTCAAGCAGATATTTTTCAACAGCCAGCTCTCCCAATTTGCCTTTGAAATGAGAATCAAAACGATTGTTGTAATACCCAACCTGCCCCGACCATTTTTCAATGGAAGTAGTGGCAGCGGCAATTGCCCATTTCACGTCTGACACTTCGAGAAACACCTTGATCTCTTTGTCCATAAATGAAATTATACCTGTCTGACTTTGCAGCCGAATTGATGATCATGGCTATAAACAAAATTGGCAGCCTACTTTTGGGTAGACTGCCAACTGGCTTCAGTCTATTTCTTATTTGGGTGTATTCAACCTGTAGCGGATAAATCGCTCGCCTGCGACCTCCACCTCTCCATCAGGCTGGAAGCCGAGGCGCAGAATCCCTTTAATGCGGGTGCGGGTGGGCGGGAACAGGATCGTGACCGATTCAAGTCCCATCTCGCCAAAGGCGCGGCGGATGATCTCTTCGTAAATGACTTTTCCCATGCCCCAATAATCAGGGTGAAGGACAAGCCCAAGGTCTGCGTCACCTTCTTCGGGCTGCAATCCGCCCCAGCCTGCGAATTTTCCATCCACAATGAACGCCCACGGACCAT
>CAZHOX010000178.1:3217-6282 GCA_964534345.1 uncultured Anaerolinea sp. | reverse complement strand
GCCCGCCTGTTGGAAGAAGCTGGCTGGGTTGATTCCGATGGCGATGGCCTCCGCGAAAAAGATGGCGAGAAGCTCACCATCGACTGGCCGGATAATCCCGCCTGGTCTGAAGCCTTCAACGAACTGTTGATCGGCTATCTCACCAATGTTGGTTTCGATGTGCAATACCGCTCCATGGACGATGGCGCTGCCTACGAAGAACTCCTCGCTGGCAACTACACCCTCGTGTACATGTACTGGACTCGCCCCGATCCCACTCCGCTGCGCTACCTGTTCCATTCTGAGAACACCAACGGCGGCGGCGCATGGACGAACTTCGTCAACGAAGAGCTCGATGCGGCTCTCGCAGACGGCGACACCAACACCGATGAAAACGCCCGCAAGCAGGATTACATCACCGCGCAGAATATCATCATGGAAAACGCACTCGTGCTGCCGATGTTCACCGTGAACACATCCTATCTCACCGCGCCTTCCGTTCAAGGCTTCAGCTTTGACCTCGAAGGCTATCCCTTCCTCTACGATATTTCCATCTCTCAATAAGCCTGAATGTTTAGTTACCTGATCCGACGTCTCTTCACATCCATCCTGGTGCTCTTCGGCATTTCGATGCTGGTGTTTTCAGTCATCCATCTTGTGCCGGGCGATGTCACCATGGCGATCCTCGGACGTCAGAAAGTAACGGAAGAAAAAGTAGCCGAGCTGCGTGAGCAGCTCGGCTTAAACGATCCGCTCTACGTGCAGTACGGCCGTTATCTCAGCAAGGCGCTGCGCGGCGACTTGGGCGTTTCGATCCGCAACAACCTGTCTGTTTCCGAAGCCATTTCCGAACAACTCCCAAGCACCTTCGCGCTCGCGATCTCTGCGCTCACGGTGGCGCTCATCATCGGCGGCATTCTTGGAATGCTCGCCGCCCTGCGTCACGGTTCATGGGTGGACACCTTCGTGATGGGTCTATCGGTCAGTGGACTTTCGATCCCAACTTTTTGGATGGGTCTCCTCCTCATCCTTTTCTTCTCTGTGAAGTTGAAACTGTTCCCAAGCATTTCCAGCGGCTCTTCCTTCGCCGACTTATTTCTGCCCGCCCTGACTCTTGGCCTACCCGAAGCAGCCGTCGTCGCGCGCATGGTGCGTGCCAGCATGTTGGACGTGCTCAACAAGGATTACATCGTCACCGCTCGTGCAAAAGGTGCGCCCGAAAGATTGGTCATCCTCAAACATGCTTTGCGAAATGCGTTGATTCCTGTGGTCACATTCGTCGGCTTGCAGATGGCGTATCTGCTCGGCGGCGCGACCATTGTGGAAACCATGTTTGCCCGTCAAGGCATTGGACGGCTGGCCGTGCAATCCATTTTCAATCGTGACTATCCAATGGTGCAGGGTGTGGTTCTTGTCACTGCAACCATTTATGTTCTCATCAATACCCTGACTGATATCACCTATGTTTGGCTGAATCCAAAGATCCGTCTCAAATGACCGCTGACCTGTCCACTTCTCCCATTAAATCAAACTCGCCCGGCAGACGTATGCTCAGGCAGATCCTTCGCAACCGCAGCGCACAATTCGGCGGCATTCTTTTATTGATTCTTGCCTTTGCCTCCTACGCCGCCCCCCTTTTCACCGACAAAGATCCCAACAAAACAGCGCCGTCCGTGGCATTGCAACCACCCAGCTTGGAATACCCGATGGGCACGGATGGAATCGGACGTGATAACTTCACCCGCTTCCTCTATGGTGGACGACTCTCTCTGCGCGTGGGGCTCATCGGCATCACCATCGGTGCGTTGATCGGCATCACGCTTGGACTCGTCTCAGGCTATTTCGGCGGTTGGTTGGACTCAGTCATTTCGTGGTTCACCGATGTGATGATGGCTTTCCCCGATATTTTGCTGGCTC
Organism: uncultured Anaerolinea sp.; assembly: GCA_964534345.1. GTDB lineage: Bacteria > Chloroflexota > Anaerolineae > Anaerolineales > Villigracilaceae > Villigracilis. The sequence continues at coordinate 4,386 of CAZHOX010000178.1, read as the reverse complement.
TTGCCATCATTGCCATTCTCGGCCCCGGCATCACAAATGCCATGCTTGCCATCGGCATTGCATTCGTCCCATCCTTTATGAGGTTGATGCGCAGCAGTGTCCTTTCTCAGCGTGAGATGGTGTACGTGGAAGCTGCCCGTGCTTTGGGCAGTTCCAACGCGCGGATCTTGGTCAAACATATTTTGCCGAATTCGATTCGCACGTTGTTGGTGTTGATCACGTTGGGAATTGGCTCGTCCATTCTGGCGGGAGCCGCGCTCAATTTTCTTGGTCTGGGCGCAGAACCTCCCACGCCGGAATGGGGTGCGATGCTAAATGCAGGCATGAAATTCGTCCGTCAGGCGTGGTGGTTGACGGTGTTCCCCGGCGCAGGAATTTTCCTCGCGGTGCTTTCCATCAACCTGATCGGCGATGCTGTCAGTGATGCAGTGGCAGGGACAAGTATCATGCCTACACGAGAGAAAAAATAACCCAAAATACAATGAACCACAGATCAACACAGATAAAAAGGATATTTACAGGCTGCCCAATCTTGTTTTATCAAAAATCAGTGTTTATCCGCGTTCATCTGTGGTTCAAAAACAGTCTCAAGTTTCACTCCTTCGGAGTTATTCAATGACAAATCTACTTCAAAATAAAACCGCCATCATCACCGGCGGAAGCACGGAATTGGCAGGGGCAGTCGCTCTCGCTCTTGCAAAAAACGGGGTGAGTATTTCCCTGTGCGGCAGGCAGCGTGACTTGCTCGAAATGTCTGAAACAAAAGTTAAGGAAGCTGGGGGCAAGGTAATTTCGATGGTCTCTGAGCTTGATACGTTGGAGGCAGCCGAAGCCGTGGTGAACCAGACCCGGTCCACATTTGGCGGGGTGGATATTGTGATTCTCATTTCCCCATTTTGGAGCGGCGGGATGATCCACAACCATAGCCTCAAAACATGGGACTTGGTGATGAATGCCAACTTGCGTGAACCATTTTTGATGGCACGCGCTACCTTGCCGATTCTGCGTGAGCAAAAACACGGCGAGGTGATGGCAATCGGCTCGGATTCTGCGCTGGGAATTTATCCGCAGGATGGGGCATTTGCCATTGCCATGCACGGGCTGACCACGCTGATGGAGTTGATCCGCGCTGAGAACACGGAGTTTGGAATCCGCACCCATGTCCTCTC
>CAZHOX010000178.1:0-3117 GCA_964534345.1 uncultured Anaerolinea sp. | reverse complement strand
AGAAATGAGGCGGTGTACTTTATCCAAACGAAAAGGTTTTGTGGTAAACTTCGCCCGCTAATTAAATAGGTACGTTTCAATATACGTGCCTTTCCGTTCCCGACGAGTCTACGACTTGGACAGGATCAAACCCATGGAAAGGAGGATTTCCCAATGCGTAAATACGAACTGATGTGCATTATCCAGCCCGATTTGGATGAGACCGCTTTTAACGGCGTGCTTGACAAGGTAAAAGGTTGGATCAGCGAATCAGGCGGCACGATCGATAAGGCTGAGGTGTGGGGACGCCGCAAGCTTGCTTATCTTATCGAAAAGCACCGTGAAGGTCAGTATGTTCTTTTGAACGTGACCATGGAGCCCAAAGCCACCTTTGAACTGGAACGCAACCTGCGTTACCAGGAGCCCATTATCCGTCATATGCTTTCTGTTGTTGGTTAGTTTATTTTAGAATTGCCCGGTAATTTACCAAGGAGAATGTTATGAGCCGAGGTCTTAATAAAGTTCAGATCATTGGGCATCTGGGGAAAGATCCTGAGATGCGCTACACCCCCTCCGGCAAGCCCGTTACCACTTTTTCGGTGGCGGTTAGCCGTTCGTGGAATAGTGCGGACGGGGAACGCCATAATGAGACCGAGTGGTTCAATGTGGTGGCTTGGGGAAATCTCGCTGAGATTTGCAAACAGTATCTCTTGAAGGGTCAGCAGGTTTACATTGAAGGACGCCTGCAAACCCGCCGCTGGGATGACAAAGAAGGTGTAAAGCATACCAGTGTGGAGATCGTTGCCAGTGAGATGATGATGCTGGGCGACCGACGCGATTCAAATAACCATTCACAGGAAGTTGATGGCGCTTCTGCCGACCCGATCAATGGTGCGGTGGAAGATGAATTTCCGTTCTAATAAAGTTTGGAGTAAACCATGAGTGACGAACGCAACGAGCGTAGTGAGCGCAATTTCTCAGGCGGCGAAGGCGGCGGTGATCGCAAGTTTTTTGCAAAGCCTAAGTTTTGCCAGTTTTGCGCAGACAAGCAATTGGTCATCGACTACAAGAAAGTTGACCTGTTGCGCAAATATGTAACCGAAGACGGAAAGATCCGTCCGCGCCGCCAGACCGGCGCATGTGCCAAGCACCAGCGTGTGGTGGCCGCGGCTGTCAAACAGTCCCGCCATGTGGCACTTCTGCCCTTCAGCGGCAGGGCATTGGACGATAATCGTTCCTAATTGCCAAAAGAATTTCGCGGGGCATGGGAATCAAATTCCATGCCCCGAATTTATGTTAATAACTCACCTTATGCGGGGGCAAGGTTTTGCCAGAAAGAACGCAGAGGGTTTTGAGTTTTTTATAAAGGAGTATGACTATGCCTAATGAACAGGATAAAAAGCCTGTTTTGCATAAGAAACATGTTGCCCGCTTGCAGCGCGAACAGCAGCAGGGACGTTTCATCCTGTATACCTTCTTCGGCATTCTTGCCGCGGTTGTTCTTTTGCTGGTCTATGGCTGGCTGGACATCAAGTATTTCCAGGCGAACCGTCCGGTAGCAAAAGTGGGCGATGTGGAAATCCTTGTTAAGGATTTCGAGCCGCGTGTGCGTTTGCAGCGCCAACAATTATTGAGTCAATATAACATGTACTCACAATACCAGCAGTTTGGTATGGATGTGACGGCTCAATTGCAGCAAATTCAGTCCAGCTTGGATGCGCCTGTGACCGTTGGCGAAACTGTTATGGAGCAGATGATCAATGAAGAATTGATCCGCCAGGAAGCAGCAAAACGCGGTATTACTGTAGACGAAACAGAATTGAACGAAGCTGTTCAAGCTGCATTCAACTACTTCCCAAATGGGACCCCCGTCCCATCTGCTACACCCACACAGGTGACATTGCCAGATGCTCCAGAAGAAGCGTTTGCCGTGGTCACCCAGACCCCGCTGCCGACCGCCACGCTTGAGCCGACTGCCACCCCTGAATTGGCAGCCACCGCCACAGCGACGCCTGCCCTCCCAACACCGACAGTTGGCCCCACCTCCACACCGGAACCGACCGCCACACCCTACACTCTGGAAGGATTTCAGAGTGATCTGGAAAACTCGAATCAGAGAATGGTAAAGCTCGGCTTTGACGAGGATGTCTTCCGCAAGTTCTTTGAAGCGCAACTCCTTGAGAAAAAACTGCGTGAAGAGATCAGCGCTGACATCCCTACGACTCAGACTCAAGTTTGGGCACGTCACATTTTGGTGGCAGACGAGCAAGCCGCAAAAGACATCATCGTCCGCTTGCAGGCTGGTGAAGATTTCGCAACACTTGCCAAGGAACTTTCCACAGATACAGGCTCCGGCCTGAATGGCGGTGACCTCGGCTGGTTTGGAACCGGCGCAATGGTTCCTGAATTTGAGACCGCCGCATTCGCATTGAAGAACCCCGGTGACATCACCACCGAACCAGTGCAGAGCGATTTCGGATATCACATCATTCAGTTGATCGCCAGGCAGGATCGTCCGCTGACCGCCGATCAATACGAAACTGCCAAGCAGAAGGCATTCGCAGATTGGTTGACCGCCGCCAAGGAAGAATACGGCGTGGAAACCTTTGATATCTGGCAGAGCCGCGTTCCGAGCGAACCCAACTTCGTGACTATCGCCACCGAAGCCGCGCTTGACCAGTTGACCGCTCAAGCGGAATCCGTGAAAAAGCTTGAAGCAACAGAAACACCGAAACCGTAAGAGCAATTAAGAGCAATGACACTTGCGCCGCACGCCAGTGCAGGTGTGAATGCAGAAGAATGAATGAAAAAATCATTCTGAAATCTTCTTCAAGCCTTTCGTAACAAAAAATCCCGTCTCAAAATTGAGACGGGATTTTTCATCATTCATCATTGCTCTTTTTAGCCCCTCTTCAACATATCATCCGTAACCTGATCTAACCTCAAGCTAATAATTTGACTTGCTGAGTCACGTCCCATCGTCACACCGTAGATAATATCCGCCGCTTGCACGGTGTTGCGGTTGTGGGTGATGATGATGAACTGCGTGTCCTTGCTCAAATCCACCAGCAGGTCACGGAAACGGCCTACGTTGGCTTCGTCGAGCATCGCGTCCACTTCGTCCATCACGCAGACGGG
>CAZHOX010000177.1:0-6330 GCA_964534345.1 uncultured Anaerolinea sp. | reverse complement strand
TCAACATTATCAAGATTTAATTCAACTTGCTGAAAATGGAATATGGGACCCACTGCGATACCGGGAGCCGCGCCAACTCCCTTGATGACGCCAGGCTCGGCAGTCTCAACCGCTTGTGGAATTTTTACCGGCGCTTCTTTCTTACTGGGAGCTGATTCTGTTTCGAGAGGCAGATCATTATCCCCCAGCCCTGCCAAAATAGCAGACTCGAGTTCAGCGATTGCAATTTCCTCATCCACGCCGTTCGCCTGGACGGTAATCCCACTGCCGTTGACTGCACCTAAAGTCAATACCGACACCATGGATTTAGCATTTGCGCGCTTCTCACCGTGATAAAGGCTAATATCTGATTTGAATTTCTTGGCTAAATTGACCAGCACCTTGGCAGGACGTGCGTGCAAGCCTGTTCGATTCTGGATGACGATCTCGATTTGTTTCATGGAAGGCTCTGTCAATTCTGTATGGACAGTTCAAGTCCACACGAAGGAAGCAAATTTCAGGATGACTCTTCTTTTTCACCTAAATACTTCAAAACAACTTCCGGGTCATCGGTCTTCAATAACTCAGCAAGGCTTTCTTCATCATCAACCACCTCTGCCAAATTGGACAACACTCCGACATGTTCATCCGATGAGGCAGCAATACCGATCACTAGAAAAACCTTTTGGTTTTCATCTTCTTCATCCCACACAATACCTTCTGTCAACTGCAAAACGGAAATTCCAGTCTGCAGGATGTGATCACGGTTTTCATAGATCCCATGCGGGATGGCAACCCCGTTCCCCAAACTGGTAGACATGGATTGTTCACGGGCCAACATTCCATCAATATACTCAGGCAAAACACAGCCAGAACTCACCAGCAATTCTCCAGCCTTACGGATGGCATCAGCCTTGTCCACAGCGCTTGCTTGAAGGGATATTCGGTCTTTGGAAAGAATTGCCATTTTCATCACCTGTTATTTTTCCCCCGCTCATGGCAGGAATCGATAGCAACATGATTCCCAATACCAACAACGAGGACTATTTTTATTACAAGCAGTACTTTATACAAAAATAAATCTTATGCTTCTGTAGATACGATCTCTGTCTTTTCAACAAGCGCTTTGATGAGCTTGTCAAAAACAGGGTCATTCAAAAAGTGATTGAATGCCACTACTACAGCACCGGGTGCTTTTGCAGCAGCAGTTTTTGCAAGCCCTTTGTGCACCACAACCACCTGGGCATCTGCTGGTATCTCGCGGGCTGGCTTATGGAATACAACAATATCTGTAATTTGAGCTGCTTTCAACTTTTTCTTCAGAGAGTTTACGCTCATCAGGCTGGAGCCCATGCCAGCTTCACATGCAAAAATAATGGTCTTGACTTGTCCTGCAGGAATTGAATGCGACATTTTTACACTCTCCTTACAAAATTTTTGACAGGCACGACAACGTGTATAATCGTGCGCGAAGTTGAGGCTGCCGTACCTGTCAATTCGGGTCAACCTAGAGTAGTTTTAGCCTAGTCCAGGAACTGCGCCAGCGGCGGCGGTAGTCTCTTCTTCACCAGTTTCCTTGACAGGGTTGATGCGCAAAATGAAAGCGCCCACGAGGAAGGAAACAACTGCGCCAATCAAAACACCGGTCAGAACCTGGAAGTGCTGTCCAGCCGGAATGACCGCAAGATAAGCGAAGATGGAACCTGGTGCAGGGCTAGCTACAAGGCCGGCGCCAGAGATAACAAACCACAAATCAGCCGCCATACCACCAGCGATCATAGCCAGAACCATAATGGGGTGAGCAAGCACATAGGGGAAATAGATCTCATGAATGCCGCCGAGGAAATGAATGATCATGGAACCAGGGGCAGAATCCTTAAGCATACCTTTACCCACTACGAAGAACGCGATCAACAGACCCAAACCCGGGCCAGGGTTCGTCTCAAGCAGGAAGTGAATGGCGCGGCCAGTTTCCTGAGAAGCGATCACACCCAACGGGGTCAACACGCCGTGATTGAGAGCATTGTTCAAGAAAAGGATCTTGGCAGGTTCGATGATGATGGCAGCCAAAGGCAGAAGGCGGGCTTTCACCAACCAGTCTACAGCAGCGCCAGCAGCATTGCTGAGGCTTACCACAACAGGCCCAATGGCAACATTGCCGATCAGAACAAGGATGAGGCCAAGGATACCAGCCGAGAAAGTGTTGTAGAGCATTTCGAAACCAACGGGGATTTTTTCTTCAAAAACTTCGTCAATCTTTTTGATACACCAGCCGCCTAACGGACCCATGATCATAGCGCCAAGCATCATGGGAATGTCAGCACCGACGATGACACCCATAGTTGCAGTCGCGCCAACCACGCCACCACGTACGCCATGAATCATCTTGCCGCCTGTGTAACCAATGAGCAGGGGCAACAAGTAAATGATCATCGGCCCAACCAGTTTGGCAAATGCTTCGTTAGGCATCCAGCCAACCGGGATGAAGAGTGCAGTGATCAAGCCCCAGGCGATGAATGCGCCGATGTTGGGGATAACCATGCCGGCCAGAAAGCCCCCAAATTGTTGTAACTTTTCTCTCATGTTAATTCTCCTTGTAGATTTTTTTATTTGCCTGAACTTCAGGCCTTTCTACTATTACAGGTAACGGTCGGAACGTTACCGGATAACCAATGGAAAGGTTGCTCAACTCAAGAATTGAGTGATCGTATCAATATCTTTGGGCATGAGCAGCGGATGTACCTGAATCACCTTCTGGCTGTTCGCATACTGGCGAGGCAGTGGGACTGTTGTAAGGATCAAATCCGCTGAAGAAACCAAAGACTGAGTTAAGTCACGCAAAGAGACAACTTCTAAATTACTAAGGTTGGGAAAACGGGCATGAAGACGGGCAACTAATAGTTGAGCCGTTGCCATGCCGCTCGGACAAATGACGATGACATGGTCAAAACGATAAGAACGGTTACGAATAAATGCAGCACGCAGCAGCACAACAAGGTTATTAACTTCGCTCTGCGGAAGAGTCACGCCGGTAAACTCATAAACCAATTGCGAAATTTCTTCTGAAACAACATGTTCTTTTTCGTATCTATCAGGAAGACCGGCATTATTCAATGCAACAGGGAACCAAAGCTTGAAACGCTGGCGAAAACAGGCTGGGACAATGTTGTTCATTAATCCGTTTTGCAGAGTGCGATCATGCTTTAGCTTGGAAATGCCAAACGCCTGGCTGATATGCTCCATCAAACGTTCACTCAGCGCAGAGAAATCACTTTCGTGTTCCAATTCGCCGGGAAGGATCTCATTTCGGGGGGCCGCCATCATTTCCATCACGATTCCGGCTACATCACCAGATTTCCATACCGTGTTGTACTCGCGTGCCAGCCGTTTTGCAATATAAGACGCTACAGGCCACATCTTCGCCGCTTGTAAAGACGCGAGCAACTTATCATCCACATCCAAATGATTCCCACCCTGAACTCGATTTGACATCACTGAAAAAACAAGCGCAAGATGCAAAACCGCATCATCGGTGAATCGTCCGCCAAACTGTTCTTCGGCTTTGGCAACCAGGCTGATTGCACGTTGAATATACAGGCTGGCAAAATAATCATTAATATATTCAACCAATGGTAAAAGTTGAGCATCCCCTTCAAGGGTGAACATCAACCCGTCTGAATGGGTAATTTCAGCAATGGGGTCACTGCTAAACGGCGTTTCTCCCCACAACAATTTGGTCAATGCCTGCTGGCAATCATGCTCTGCCCCGCTGATTAAGACACCAAAATGCGGCTTGCGAATGAGCCTGAGATTTTGCTCGTGCAGCCATTCGTCAATCTCATTGATGTCCTTCAAAATCGTCATCCGCGAAACCTGAGACATCGTCTCCAGTTGGGCAAGGATGAAAGGCTCTCTTCTGGTTAATAAAAACAACGCCAGTAATTGCTGACGTTGACTCACGGAAAGAATAATTTGAACACCGGAATGGCCATTGATCTTCTGGGATAATGTCCGTGTTTGGTCTGCTGTTAATTTTACAGCAAAGCCAACACCAGGCACAACGATCAAGTCCTGATCATGTTGATGAAGCCATACTTTTACACCCTTCATACTATAATTCACCTGTCGGGGTGTAATATGCAGCAAACCCGCCAATTCAACAGAACCAATTGGTCTGTTGGATTCAAGAATGATCTTGAGAATTTCTCGCTGACGAGTGGTAAAAGTTATCATTGAAATCTATGGTTTCATTTGACTTTTTTTAATTGAACTATTGAGTACATTCTAGGGGAAATTAAGACAAACACGCGCTGATTTAGTGTATCTTTTGCGCCATTAGTTATGACAAAATTATACTATTTGTCCACCTGGAAAAAATTAGAAAAATTAGCAATCCCGCCTTGTTTTTTGATTATACAATTTTATTTTCCGCTATACTAGCCCACTGGAGCACAACATGGACATCTCACAAAACATTCACATCCTCGGCGACATGCTGGGCAAAGTTATCTCTGACCTCGAATCGTCATCCGTATTTGAGATTGAAGAAAATATTCGTGCTGAAGCAAAGGCACGCCGCGCGGGAGACCTATCAGCGGCGCAGAGATTGCAGAAACTGGTATCAGCTCTCAGCGCGGATGAGGCGCGCGCGGTCGCTTCGGCATTCGCCACCTATTTTGATCTTGTCAATCTTGCTGAAGATCATCAACGCGTTCAGCTTCTTAATAAAAAGCTGGAGTGGAAATATCCCGACCCCATTGACGAATCGATCGGCGAAGCTGTGGCAATACTCAAAGCGCGCGGCATTACGTCAGAGCAGATGTCTGCCTTGTTGGAAAATCTTTCTGTTGAGCTTGTGCTCACTGCGCACCCAACTGAAGCAAGGCGACGAACTGTGCTCACAAAGATCGAAAGTATTGCGCAGTTGATTGAAGAGATCGGCAACACAAATATTTCAGCGCGTAAACGAGATGTACTTCTTAAGTCTTTGCAATCAGAGATTTCTGCTTTGTGGCTCACCGAGCGCGCCCGCGCCAACCGCCTCACCGTTACAGATGAAGTAAAAACAGGCTTGTATTATGTGGATGCTTTTTTTTGGAAAGCCATTCCCGCCGTGTATGATGACCTTGAAAAAGCTCTGCAAATTCACTACCCAGAATTAAAGCCGCCTACCTCATGGTTCAAACTATCTTCATGGATCGGCGGAGATCGCGATGGCAACCCAAATGTCACCACCGAAGTAACCGCCGAAACGTTGCGCCTGCATCGCGGCCTCGCAGTTGAAAATCATCGCCGCATTTTCAAAGATCTCTCGCGCCGTTTGAGCATGAGTTCAAGGCTTGTACCGCCGCCACCCGAGTTGAGCAATTGGATCGAGAAACGCCGTCCATTTTCTGAGCATGTTTCTTTTATCGAAGAACGCTACACCAACGAGCCGTATCGTCTTGTGCTTTCCCTGTTGTCGGCTGATCTTGCAAAAGCCTCGAACGAAGATATGAAATCTCATCTCTTGAGCCGCGATCAATATCAAACCAACCTTCAGCCAGAAAAACTGCTAACGCCCATCGATCTCATCGCCAGCGCCATGCCCAAAGCCTTGGTACATGGCGACTTGAAAACAACCCTGCAACAGTTTCACATCTTCGGGCTGCACGCCGCACGGCTGGATATCCGCGAAGATTCAAGCCGATTCAATTCCGCATTAAGTGAGATATTGCGCGCGCTGCGAATCGAATCTGATTTTGAGAATTTACCTGACTCCGAGCGGACGCTTCTTCTCACGCGTTTGCTTGCTCAGTCGCCAATGGAATTGGCTCAACATCCCGGAGTGACTGCCGCCACCTCTGAAGTGTGGGCACTTTTCCAACTCATTGGCCGCGTCTGTGACGTGTACGGACATGAACCACTTGGGGCAATCGTCATCTCCATGGCACACTCTACAGCCGACGTGCTCACGGTATTGTTACTTGCTCGTTGGGCAGGCTGTACCTACGTGCCGCCCATTGCGCCGCTCTTTGAATCCGTTGGTGATTTGAAGGATGCAAAAAATATTCTGGAAGCACTCTTTACTTGCGAACCATACCGCGAGCATCTCAGGTCTCACAACGATGAGCAAATGGTGATGATCGGCTACTCTGATAGCAACAAAGATGGCGGCTATCTCATGGCAAATTGGGCGTTGTATCTGGCTCAGGAAGAGATCACGCAGGTCACTCGGCATCACAACATCAAGTTGACCATCTTCCACGGTCGTGGTGGAACCATTGCCCGTGGCGGCGGCCCTGCCAGCCGTGCCATCCGCGCCCAGCCTGCTGGCAGCATCAATGGAAAATTCCGCGTAACGGAGCAGGG
>CAZHOX010000176.1:4434-6411 GCA_964534345.1 uncultured Anaerolinea sp. | reverse complement strand
TTCGACCATCGTATTTTGGATGGTGCATCTGCTGATTGGTTCCTCGCAAAAGTAAAAGAGACACTGGAAAACTGGTCATGACAAATTTTGATGAACGTGCAAAAGATTGGGACTCTGACCCCAAAAAAGTGGAACGCGCCCGCGTAGTTGCGGAAGAAATCCGCAAGGCGATTCCGCTCTCGCGTGAGATGAACGCACTCGAATACGGATGCGGCACGGGGCTTCTGAGTTTTGCACTACAGGAAGACCTCGGTCAGATCACACTTGTAGACACCTCACAAGGGATGTTGGATGTTCTCGCTGAAAAAATTGCGGCAGCGGGTGTGGTCAATATGCACCCCGTTCGACTCGACCTTGCCGTGGACACGATACCTCCGAAAAAATATAACCTCACCTACTCGTTGATGACCATGCACCACATCCACGACACGCAGGATATTCTCAATAAATTTCATATTCTTCTTGAACCAGGCGGCTATTTGTTGATCGCTGACCTCGATAAAGAAGATGGCTCCTTCCATACAGATGGCACAACCGATGTCCACAAAGGGTTCGTGCAAAGTGAATTGCGAAAGCAAGTAGAAGCCGCAGGGTTTACAGATGTAAAATTTACAACAGCCTACACGATCCGCAAAAAAGTTGGAGATGAGGAAAAAGCATTCCCCGTCTTTCTGATGTGCGCAACTCGGAAATAGGTTAATAAATCCACGAAGTTCACGAATCTTCACGAAAATGCAAAAGAAATTCATGTTCCTTCGTGAACTTCATGGAAAAAATTTAATTCCAACAAAGTCTAATACACAAAGGGAATCCGCATGGCCGAAAAACAAAAAGACAGCCCAAACATCAACAAAAACATTCACCCACCTTTTGTGGCGCTGTTCTACATCGTTGTCACAATGGTATTGCAGAGGTTTGTCCCTATTCCTTTTGTCGTTCCCACTTTTCTCAGAAATACGGGTCTTGCATTGACCTTCATCGGCTTCATGCTTGGAGTAGGCGCATTCATCGAGTTCCGTAAAGCGCGTACAACCCTCGACCCGCACGGCACCGTCAAAACATTGGTGATGGATGGCGTTTACCGCATCACCCGCAACCCCATCTATTTGGGATTTTTTCTCATGGTCGTTGGCTTCCCATTAAACTCCGGCTCATTTTGGGGAATCGTTGCTGCTCCGTTCTACGCCACGACAATGAGTCGGTTGGTCATTGAGAAGGAAGAAGCCTATCTGGAGAAAAAATTCAAAGAGCAGTACACAGGCTACAGGTCCAGGGTGAGGCGTTGGATCTAAATTCCAAGGCGATGAAAGTCGCCTTTTTATTTTCCCTCTTGATTTAGAACATTTGTTTTAGTAAAATGAATTCATTCAAGGAGAGTGACATGTCCATTCAAACATCTGAAATTCAATTAAACGTGAATGAGAAAAAAGTCAATGCGTATCTTGCCAATGGCGGCGGCGCGGGCATTTTGCTGCTGCACGCCTGGTGGGGACTAAAGCCTTTCTTCAAGCAGGTTTGCAACCAACTCGCTGAGCAGGGCTTCACCGTCCTCGCGCCTGATCTGCGGGATGGGCAAATTGCAAATACGATTGACGAAGCCAAAGCATTGATGGAAAAAAGCGATGGTCAATTTACCGGTGACACAGTGATGACGGCAAAAGATTATTTACGCGATCTGGTCAAAGGCGATAAGATCGGCGCGATTGGTTTTTCGATGGGCGCGGCATGGACGTTGATCGCCGCCACCTACAAGCCTGAACAATTCGGCGCCGTCGTCCTGTTCTACGGCAATGAAGGCGTGGAATATGGAAAGATGACTGCCAAAGTGATGGGGCATTACAGCGACAACGATGAATGGGAACCGAGCGAATTTGTGGATAATACCTTCGCGGAGTTCAAAAAAGCAGGCGTGGATGCCACGCTTCATATCTACCCGGGAGTTGCTCATTGGTTCGTTGAGTCTGATCGCCCCGAATA
>CAZHOX010000176.1:0-4334 GCA_964534345.1 uncultured Anaerolinea sp. | reverse complement strand
TCTTTAATAGTACAATGGGGGACGCAAGATCATCTTTCTATAATTTACTGGAGTATTCTCTATGGCAGAAAATTTTGATGTCGTTGTGATCGGCGCAGGCCCTGCGGGATATGTCGCCGCCATTCGTGCCGCGCAACTGAAACAGAAAGTAGCAATCGTAGACAAGCAATGGATGGGCGGAGTCTGTCTAAACGTGGGCTGCATTCCATCCAAGTCGCTGCTCAAAAACGCGGAAGTGGCTCACACCCTGCGCGAACGCGGCAAGGAATTCGGCTTTACCTTTGAAAACCTCAAGCTCGATTACAGCGTAGCCGTCAAACGCTCACGCCAAAATTCAGACCGCCTGACCAAAGGCGTTGGCTTCTTGATGAAGAAGAATAACATTGCCGTCTTCATGGGCGAAGCGAAGTTCAAAACCAAAGACACGCTCAACGTGACCGACAAAGATGGCAAGGTTACAGAACTTCAAGCGAAGAATATCATCGTTGCCACGGGCGCGAGTGCAATGGTTCCACCCGTCTGGAAAGTGGACGGGGAAAAAGTCCTCACCTATTGGGAAGCGATCCTGCAAACTACACTTCCCAAGTCCGTCGTCATCATCGGTTCGGGCGCCATTGGCGTGGAATTCACCACCGTCTGGAATGCCTACGGCGTGGATGTGACCATCGTTGAAATGCTGCCGCGCATCGTTCCGCTGGAAGATGAAGAAGTCTCGAAGGAACTTGAGAAGGAATTCAAGAAGCGCAAGATCAACATTCTGACGGGACACAAAGTTGAATCCGTCGAAGCCACTGCCACGGGAGTGAAGGTCAAAGTGTCAGCGGAGGGAAAAGAAACAGTACTGGAAGCAGACCAGGCCTTAGTCGCGATCGGTTTCCGTCCCAATTCCAAAAACCTCGGGCTCGAAGAAGTCGGCGTGAAGATCAGCGAACGCGGCTTTGTCGAAGTCAACGAAAAGATGCAGACGAACGTGCCGGGCATTTGGGCGGTCGGCGATGTGACGGGTAAACTCATGCTCGCGCATGTCGGCTCCACAATGGGCATTGTCGCTGCCGAACACATCGGCGGACATGAAACCGTGACCCTCGATTACGAAATGATGCCGCGTGCCACATACTCGTATCCGCAGGTCGCTTCATTTGGTATCACCGAAGCGCAGGCAAAGGAACGCGGATACGAAGTCAAGATCGGGCGCTTCCCCTTCCAACCGAACGGCAAAGCCCTCGGCATGGGAGATTACGCAGGATTCGTCAAGATCATCACCGATGCAAAATATGGCGAACTGCTTGGCGCGCACATGATCGGCCCCGAAGTGACCGAACTGCTGCCCGAACTGACCCTCGCCCGTATGATGGAACTGACCGCGCACGAGATCGCGCGCAACGTCCATGCGCACCCCACGCTTTCCGAAGCCATTATGGAAGCGGCGCACGGCGCATCTGGAAGTCCAATTCATATCTAAGCGGCAAAACTCTAGGTCAGACCTCCGAGGTTTTCGAAACCTCGGAGGTCTTTTTTTGCCATATTTGTCTAGTCAACTTGAAATTTGTGATGGAATGTGCTATTAACAATGGAGTACAAATTCTAATAAAAAGGTTGTGAGTTATGCATCGCGAGCGAGTTTCTGAAAATGTGTTTTGGTTCCAAAGTGAAGTCTATGCGCAAGTAACCGCTGGCGTTATCGTCGGCCCGCAATGGGCAGTGGTGATCGACACCCTGGCCCTGCCCGAAGAAACCCTCGGAATGCGCGAATTCATCGAGCACGAGTTAGGCGTGCAGGTTCGCTATGTGATCAACACCCATTATCATGCTGACCACTCCTGGGGCAATTGCTTCTTCCCCGGCGCAACCGTCATCGGCCATGCCAAATGCCGCGACTACCTCATTGAATATGGCGTGCCTTCGTTGGAAGGCTCCCGCAAGCAAGACCCCAACCTGCGGCAGGTTAAGATCATTCCGCCACATATTACATTTTCCTCCGGCGAAATGGCAATGCGCGTTGGCAAAAAGAATCTCATCCTCAGCACGGCTTTCGGCCACAGCGACGATGGCATCTCCGTTCTCGTTGAAGAAGACCGTGTGCTCTTCGCCGGCGATGCCTTCATGCCCCTCCCCTACATCGTCGATGGTGATGCAGACGACATGCTCGCCTCCATCAAAAAGATCGGCAAGATGGGTCTGGAAAATATTATTCAAGGCCACGGTGACATCATTCTGCGCGGCGAGATCGATGCAGCAGTGAAAGAGAATACCAATTACCTGAACAACATCAAAAAAGCTGTCAAATCTGGCGGCAAACGCAAAAATATAGATGAGTATCTCGAAGAGATCACCATCGAAAGCTGCGGCAAGAGCCGCGTGTACCTCGGCGGTCTGGCAGAGACATTACACCGGCGCAATTTGAAAGCGCTGCACCGCCAAATAAACGGCGAATAAAAAAAGATGTTGCAGATGAATGACTCGTCTGCAACATTTTGCATTTTACTGGGTATATTTTATTTTTGGAGAATTGAACATGAAAACCATCATCGAGCGATCCCGCTATTTAGCCCTTGTGGGGATTATCTCACTCCTGCTCGCTTCTTTCGCCGCCTTTGCCTGGGGCACCATCAAGACAGTTTCCACTACGCTGTTAGTGATCCAATCCCTCGGCAAAGACTCAGCCATCACCATTGAGCTGATCGAAATCCTCGACAGTTTCCTCATTGCCACTGCCATCCTCATGTTCGCCGCCAGCCTGTACGAGCTCTTCATCGGCAAATTGGACATGCCCGAATGGATGCTGGCACACGACCTCTACGAACTCAAGGCCAAACTCAGCAGCATGATCGTGCTCGTCATGGCGGTCAAGTTCCTGCAAAAACTAATTGAAGTAAAAGATGCTCAGGCCTTATTGCAAACAGGACTCGCCACTGCCGCAGTTTCTGCCGTGCTGATCGCTTTCAGCTATTTCGGCAAAAAGGATTAATGAAAAGAGAGCGCCATGCGCAGGTATGATCTGGCATCTTCCAGACTCCCCCCCTTTCAGCAAGGCGGGCTTGATTCCCTTTGCGGCTTGTACAGCATCATCAACGCTGAGCGGATCATCAATCGCTCCTCAGACGACGATACCCAGATATTGTTTGACGGTCTGATCCATTATCTCTCCCGCCGCGGGTTATTAAGCAAATTCCTCATCGGCGGAATCATCCACACGCAAATGCTGGTCATTCTGAAAAATGTCGTTGGGAAGAAACGCATCGCAAATGTGGAAATTCCCTGGCGCGGCGTGCAAAACCCCGACCTGACCACATTCTGGAAATCGATGCAGACCTTTTTAGACGGCACACCCGGACGCGCCATTATTCTTGGATTGCAAGGCTACCACGACCATTGGACGGTCATCGAAAAAGTGACCAGTCGTTCCATTCTGCTGTATGACTCGGCTCTCATCAAACGCCTGCCGCGTTCCCGCTGCACCACCGTCCATGCCAATGGAAAACGCTGGCATCAGCTCCTGCCTGCACAGACTTATTTTCTTTCCAATGAAACGAAAGATATTAGTCAATACGACTATTAAGCTGTATCTATTTGATTAGAGGTACCCATGACAAACGAAAATGACGACCTACTAAAACTTCTCCCGCAGCTTGCAAAGGAAGAGTATTGCTACCTCACCACCCGTGGACGCAAAACCGGCAAGCCGCATGAAATTGAAATTTGGTTCAGCGTAGTGGACAATACAGTCTATCTGCTCTCAGGCGGCGGAGGCGAATCCGATTGGGTGAAGAACCTGCGGGTCACCCCAGAAGTTACCGTGCGCATTGGCAAATTCATTTTCACGGCAGCCGCCCGCATTGTTCGAGACATCAAAGAAGAGTCCACCGTCCGCCCGTTGATGGCAGCCAAGTATCAGGAATGGACAGAGGGTGGAGAACTCAGCGATTGGGCGCGTGATGCGCTGGTGGTAGGGCTGGATATAGTACAAAGCTGATCACTAAACAAAATCAAAAGGGGGGAAGCATTATTTTCTGATTCAGGCAGAAAATATTTATCCACTTGCAAAGATCAAACGATCGACCACTGCCTACAGGGTACGAAGGCACAAAGTTTTTTCTCTTTGAGTCTCCATGGCACTGCCCGCCAGAGCAGGTGTCGTGCCTTGGTCTCTTTGTGGCAGATCGCAAAATTAATTACTCCCCGTACCTTTGTACACCTTTCATTTCTGCAATGTGGATTACAATCGGCAAATTATTATTTGATGAAAGCAATCTGATTTCTCTTTTTACATCCCATTCGTGAATGCTCCTGCCGAATGGAAATGCAAAATTCAGGGAGTGGAAAGATTAGGTGAA
>CAZHOX010000175.1:0-6412 GCA_964534345.1 uncultured Anaerolinea sp. | reverse complement strand
ACCATGAAGCCGAACATGCTCGTGCTGTACTTGCAGCCCGATGAAGGCCTGCATGTCCGCTTTGAGGCCAAGGCGCCAGACACCGTCAACGAGACCCGCTCAGTGGATATGGAATTCCACTACTCCGACTCGTTCGGCCAGTCGGCGATCCCCGAATCTTACGAGAGGCTTTTGCTCGATGCCATTCAAGGGGATGCTTCTCTCTTCACCCGCGCAGATGAAGTGGAAACGGCCTGGTCGCTGATCGACCCCATTCTCCAAACCTGGGAAACGCATCAGACTCCGCCTTTAGCTGCGTACAGACCCGGAAGCTGGGGCCCACCCGAAGCATACGATCTGCTTGCGCGCGATGGCCGCCGCTGGTTGAATGAAGAAGCCAGCCAAATGCTGGAGAAATAGATCAACTTTTGGTCTGGAAAAACCATCCGAAAGGATGGGCGCAAAAACACCAATCTATTAAATAATAAGAGCAGGGCCACAGGCTCTGCTCTTATTATTTTTTTGCAACCTAATGTGGCGTTGCCCGTACATCAACCAGCAAATATTCACACAAAAAGGAAAATCAAGATGAAGCACTTAAGACTAATAACAATGATCATTCTTGCCCTGACCGTAGCCGCCTGCGGAGCATCTCCTACCGCAACAACTGAAGCAACGCCCATCCCTACCGTTATCGCAGACGATACCATCATCGCCGAAGGGCGGGTTGAGCCCATTCAATATGCTGAGATCGCCTTCAACGCCAGTGGATCTGTCAGCGAGATATTTGTAAAAGAAGGACAAGCCGTAAAAAAAGGGGATCCTATCATCCGACTGGGCGATGAATCAGACACAAACTATGCAGCCGCGCAACTGGAACTTGTCACCGCACAGCAGGCATGGGACGATCTGGTTAACTCACGAGGCGCTGACTTTGCCCAAGCTGTTATTGATCTAAAAGATGCCAAGGAAGCCAGCGATAGAGCCTATCAATACCTTGTGTATTTGCAAAACGACCAGCGAATTCCTCAAACAGAATCGCGCAGAGTTTTGACCAATACACCTTTTGGGTACAACTACGAAATTAAAACCAAAAGTTTTACCGGCCCCGCTCCCGAAGATTGGATCGTGGAAGCAAAAAACGATCTTGAATTGAAAAAGGCCGAACTGGAAAAAGCACAACTTGTCTATGACCACTTGAAAGATGGCCCCGATGCTTCCCAGCTTCCATTGCTTGAAGCACGCCTGAACGCAGCCAAGGCAGGTGTGGCAGCCTTCTCAGTGACCGCCCCATTTGATGGCATCGTGACGAAATTGAATGCCAAAACCGGCAGTTCGATCAATGCCGGAGAGATCGCCGTAACCATCGCCGACACTTCCAAATGGACAGTCATCACTACCGATGTAACCGAAATATCCGTTGTCAAATTAAAAGAAGGCCAGCCTGTCACAGTCAAATTAGATGCCATTCCCGATGCAGAACTGAAAGGTGAAATCCTTTCTATTGGACAAGGCTACACAGAAAACCAGGGCGACATTGTTTACGAAGTTGCCATTCTATTGGCCGACCAGGATCCTGCCATGCGCTGGGGTATGACCGCCGTTGTCACGTTCAAATAAAACAAGCCGCAGAGACACTTCATTTGAGGCTCAAGGCCTCCGCAGCAAAAAAAGAGACCGATATGGCTATTTCATTTTTCAAACAAAAAGCAGTGGATGAGCAGGTTGAAAACCGCCCCATCATTGATTTGCACGAAGTCAACAAATATTACAAAACCGCCATCGGCGATTATCACGCGCTCGAAAGCGTGGACTTGCAGATCAACGCTGGGGAGTTCGTCAGCATTATTGGTAAATCGGGCAGCGGTAAGACCACCCTGCTGAATATGATCACAGGCATTGACCGTCCCACCACGGGCGAGGTGTGGGTCAATGGCACAGGCGTACATAATTTAAACGAAAACCAAATGGCGCGCTGGCGCGGAAAAAACCTCGGTATCGTCTTCCAGTTCTTTCAACTCCTGCCCATGATCTCGGTCATCGAGAACATCATGCTGCCAATGGATTTCTGCCGCACCTACGCGATCAACGAACGCCGCGAACGCGCCATGGAATTATTAGAACTGGTGGAACTTGCAGACCACGCACACAAACTTCCCACCGCGCTTTCAGGCGGACAGCAACAACGTGTGGCGATCGCGCGCGCACTTGCGAACGATCCACCCGTCATCATCGCAGATGAACCAACAGGCAATTTGGACTCGAAAACAGCTGAGTCTGTGTTTGCTCTTTTCAATGACCTCGTCGCAAAAGGCAAGACCATCATCATCGTCACACATGACAGCGGACTTGCAAAACGCACGCATCGTACGGCACTCATCGCAGACGGTGAAATTGTCAACGAGTATGTGGCAAAAGCAATGCCCACTTTGTCGGCCAATCAACTTTTGCAAGCCACAAAAAACGCCAAGCCTCTCACCTACGAAGCCGGATCCATGATCCTTGCGGAAGGTACCAATGCGGATACGTTTTACATCGTCTCGAAAGGGACTGTGGAAGTGATCCTTCCGCGCCCCAATCAATCGGATGTGATCGCGCTTCAACTCGGACCTGGGAAATGCTTCGGCGAAATGGAATTTTTCCACGAGAAGAAACACCGTGCATCCATCCGCGCCTCGGAGGCGGGGCCGGTGGAGGTGCTTGCCATCGGGTATGAAGAACTGTCAGAATTACTGGATCAATCTGAGGCTACGCATGAGGCGCTGCGTCAGATGGCGAACAAGCACAACGGCGAGAATCTGTCGTGGAGGGGAGTCTCATCATGATCGGCAGCCGTTGGAAAAAAGTCTGGGCTGATTTTTGGAGCAACCGCGGGCGGACGTTTCTGACCATTGTCACCATTGCTGTGGGAGCTTTCGCGGTTGGGTTCAACAACAACCTCGGCTTATATATGAACGAAAGCATGGACAGCGATTATCTTTCCGCGAATCCATCTGAAGCGGAAGTGTATGCTTATCCGCTTAACGATGACATGGTGAAGATGGCGCGTGAAGTATCTGGAGTTGATACGGTGGAAGGTTTTTCATCGGTCGGAGCACGTATCGTTCGTCCAGATGGAACCTACGAAAATATAAATTTCACTGCCATTGAAGACCCAAACGAATTGACGTTGAACACGTTGAAACCTGCGCTTGGCGAAACGATCATTCCAACCTACGGCGAGAAGGAAACCATCCTTGATGCCAGCGCGTTATCTCTTGGGTATAAACCCGGCGACAAAATCCTTTTGGAATTGGCAAACGGCAAAAAGCGAGAACTCACAGTGACAGGCTACATGCATGCCGTGACGGGGTTTCCATACAACCTTGCGGATACGGTCAATGCTTATGTGACGCCAAAGACGCTGGAATGGCTCGGCGGCAGTATCGACAATTACGACATGTTGTCGATCAGTGTAGCTGAAAAGCAGACAGACGCAGAACATGTGACCAGCGTAGCACAAGCTGTGGCAGACCGAATGGAGCGTGCGGGTGCAATCGTTTATTTTGTGAGTGTGTATCAGCCTGGGCATCACTTTGCATACAGCATTACACAAGGCGTGTTCTTTGTTCTTTCCATACTTGGATACCTCACTGTATTGTTGAGTGGATTCCTGATCGTCAATACCATCACCGCGTTGATGACTCAGCACGTGCGGCAGATCGGTATTATGAAAGCTACAGGCGGCAGCACCATGCAAATATTCGGTATGTATCTGGTGCTGATCCTTGCATTCGGCATTGGCTCGCTGTTAATTGCCATTCCTTTGGCAAATATGGCTGCATCCACAATCGGCGGCGGCATGGCTCAGTGGTTGAACTTCCATGCAGCGCCGTACAAAGGATATGCCTCGACACTGGTGCAGCAAATTATTGTCGCCGTTATTGTTCCTATCATTGCAGCGGTCTTTCCGATCTATAACAGTGTGAAGATCACCGTCCGTGAGGCGTTGAGTGACTATGGCCTCGGCGGCAATGCCAAGCCAAAGGATGACTCGGTAAACAAAAATTCCGTGTTGATTCCGCGCCCGATTCGTATTTCGCTCCGTAACACGTTCAGACGCAAGGCCAGATTGAGCATCACACTATTCACTCTGGTTCTTGGCGGTGCGGTGTTTATTGGCGTGTACAACTTGTGGGCGTCCTTTGATAAAGTGATGGAAGACATTCAGGGCTATTTTCTTGCGGATATTAATATCTCATTCGACCGAGGCTATCGCTATGACAAAGTTGCCAATATTGCGATGAGCATTCCGGGTGTGGAAGGCGCTGAAGGCTGGCTTGAATACACCGGCACGCTGGATATGGGCAAAGATGAAGCAGGGACTCAAATTCTCTTTGTTGCGCCGCCCTCCAACTCCAACTTGATCGCGCCCATTATTACTTCAGGCCGCTGGTTACAGCCCGGCGATGAGAACGCCGTTGTGATCGGCAACCACCTTTTACAAATTTTCCCCGATCTAAAAGTAGGAGACTGGCTGACGATCGAAACAAAAGGCAAGAAAACAGAATGGCAGATCGTTGGCACGTACAGCATTACTGGCAATGTCAGCCCGCCGTTGTTGTATGTGAACTATGAATATTTGAGCGTATTGGTTGGCGAACCAGAAATGGCTTACTCGCTGCGCATCATCACGGCTCAGCATGATGCCGCCACTCAAAGAAGTATCAATGACCAAATCCAGGCCGCATTCGAGGCAAAGGGAATCCAGATCCGCTCCACGCAATTGGGTGAAGAATTCATTGAAAGCCAAAAATCACAAACGGATATTCTTGTCTATTTCATGTTGGTGATGGCAAGCCTCATTGCAATTGTTGGCGGGCTGGGGTTGATGGGCACGATGAGCATCAACGTGCTGGAGCGCACCCGTGAGATCGGTGTGATGCGTGCCATCGGCGCAAGCAATGGAGATATTCAGGCCATCGTCATCACCGAAGGCATGGTGATCGGAATTGTCAGTTGGGCCATCAGCATTTTGATCTCACTGCCGATCACCAATGTGCTGTGCTATGGCGTTGGTATGGCGATCCTCACCGCGCCCATGCCAACCGTGTATGGCGCGAGCGGTGTGATCGCATGGCTTATCTTCACGATCGTGTTGGGAACATTGGCAAGCGCACTCCCTGCCAGAAGAGCTTCTCGCTTGACGGTGAGAGACACGCTGGCGTACGAATAAGAAAGTAAATAGGTAAACAAATAGACACGCAGACGGGTTCGTCTGCGTGTTTTTTATTTTCTGGCTGTCCCCACAAATTCCACATATTTCCTTCACCACCTTATAACTTGGCAGCGAGATAATACGATCAATAAAGCATGAGCTTTATCACAACATTCTTATTGGAGAAAATATGAAAAATAAAAAATGGTTGACCTACACATTGGGTATTTTGTTGACACTCATTGTCCTTACCGCAGTAGGTGGAGCTGCCTTCCGCATAGGAATGACGCAAAGCGCCTCTTTCGCTAATCTGACAGATGGCCAGACAGCCCGGGCACCTTTCTTCGCCCACGGCATGGACGGCGATTTCAGCCGCATGGACCGCGGCGAGTTCTCACATGGGTTTGACCGCGGACGTGGAAGAGACGGCGGACGATTCTTCTCTCCCATCTTTGGTCTGATTCACATTGCCATCTTCGGTGCGCTGGCTTGGTTCGGATACAAACTCATCAAGAACAGCGGCTGGAAATTGGTAAAGGTCAATGCAAGTGAAGCTGCTGCCCCAGCCGTGGAAACATCGTCTGAAACGGCGGCAGATGACGAGAAAAAAGAGACAGAGTAGGAAAAAGATTTTCGAGCAGAATCAAGCACCCGTCTCGTTCGAGGCGGGTGCCTTTCCTTAATCAATCCACATGATTTCTTCACAACAGTATGAGATAATCACAACATGCCACAAACCATTCTGATCGTTGACGATGAAAAAAGACTTGTCTCTCTTGTGCAGAGTTATCTGGCACAGGAGGGTTATCGCGCTGTAACAGCCTACAACGGAAAAGATGCGCTTGCGGTTGCAGAAAAAGAAAACCCCGACCTCATCATCCTCGATATTATGATGCCCGAAATGAACGGATATGAATTTATGCGCGCGCACCGCACTGAAAAAGATACGCCCATCATTATGCTTACCGCCAAAGTGGAAGATGACGATAAGATCATTGGGCTTGAACTCGGTGCAGATGATTATGTGACTAAGCCGTTCAAGCCGCGTGAACTGATGGCACGCGTCCGCAATGTACTGCGGCGTGTGGGCAAGAACGAGCCAAAAGGCAAGACCCTAAAAGTTTCTGGCATCACGCTCGACCGCGACAGCCGCGAAGTATATGCTGGTGAACGCTCCGTGGATCTGACGCCATCTGAATTTGATCTACTCGCCGCACTGATGGGCGCGCCTGGCCG
>CAZHOX010000174.1:1267-6449 GCA_964534345.1 uncultured Anaerolinea sp. | reverse complement strand
GCGGGGAAATGGTCTTTGATGTCAGTGAACCAGATTTCAATTACCCATCGCTGCCAAAGTATGTGATGTATGCCATTGGTTCCCTTGTGTATGCAACGGGGCGTTCGAGCTTTGCATTCATCGTAGCGGCTCGTTCATTTTCCTGCTTACTTGGGGCTGCGGCCGGGGTGTTGATCTATTACATTGCGCGCATGATTGGGGCAAATAAACGCATTTCTACATTGGCTGGGTTATTGTATGTTTCCAGCAGTGTGGCAGCAGCAAATGGACGCTTTGCCCATAACGATCTATATTTGCAATTATTCTCCATCCTTTGCGTGTTCTTTATCGTTAAGTATCAATATAGTCATTCCACGCACTGGCTGTATGCTTCCTTCTTTTCTGTAGGGTTGGCGGCTTCAAGCAAGTACACTGGCGGGAGTCTCATTCTGCTGCCTGTGGTTGTGTATGTTCTGGTGAATTGGGCGGAAGTTCGCAGCCGCTGGCTTAATATGGTCGGAAGTCTTTTTCTCGGCGGGATAATCTCTCTTCTGGGGTATGGACTGGGTACTCCAAAAGCTCTGGTTTCCCCAATATATTATTTTTCAAACGTGATTCCTGCCCTGCAAAATTATCCACAGTATGGGTTTAACTCTGGCTCGTCAATTGGATTATTTGGCCAGTGGGTTGTGTTCGAGGATGCCGTTGGGATTTTTGCGTATTATGTTTTCATCCTTGCATTCATTTGGTTTGCCATACGGCTAATCCTGTGGAAAATAGGGAATATCTCCTTTGAAAACAGGAAGGCACAGGGCGTTGGAATTCTTATATCTGCCGTGTTGATATTCGATCTGCCCTTTATGATTTCCATCAATTATATTGGCCGGTACTTTATTCCCTTTGTTCCATTTTTGGCAATTCTTGGCGCATTTCTTGTTGATGAAATTATCAGTCTCGCAAAATACAGGGGAATGAATTTTGTACAACCTGTGATGATTGCCTTGCTTGTAGTTGGGATTAGCTATTCTCTCCTTCGTCTGGTGAGCATTGCTTTGTTGTTCGAAAACGATGCGCGCATCCCTGCCGGTGAATATATCGCGACCATACGCGGCTATCAGAAGAGTTTGGAATATACGTTGTATCCGCCTATCGTGAACAAAAGACAATTTGAGCGGGCGCACAACTATCCGATCTATTTTGTGAAATACCCAACAGATGTTGTACCCACCGGCGGACGCTATGAATATAACCTGGGCGAACAAGGACTGCTGGACCGAGACACCGATTACCTTGTAGTTGATACGCTTACTTATTCAAGGTTCTATACGGAGTCGATCTGCGAGACCAACCCAGTCGAATGCAGTTTCTTTAAAAAATTATTGGCGGGCGAAAGCGCGAACTACCGCCTGCTGAAGGAGTTTACCTACAAGTTGCCTCCCTATTTGCCGCAGGTTTCTCTTTCAGCAGTCAACCCTGAAATAAGAATATACGAGAGAGTACGATAAAAAAGGACGGCCGCCATAAAGGGGCCGTCCTTTTTTATTTGATGAAATTTCCAACGGTATACACCGTGCCTGCAATGGGCGGTGTGCTCTTCATTTCAATAACCTTCCCCTTTGAAAAGACCTTATGTGCGGCGGCTGCAATTTCCTTCTCAGTGGAAAAATGCTCGTCGCGTATGTCGTGCCCAAGCATTTTGAACATGAAGACCATGAATGGCTTTTCGACAGGGGTTCCATACACCATCTGTCCGCCAGGCTTGAGGACTCGCTTCACTTCCGCGAAGGCCTGTTCCAACTCAATGGGCTTTAAGTGTTCCAGTATGCTGACCATCAACACCGTATCAAAGAAACCATCCTCGTAATAGGGCATGTCTAGAACATCCCCTTTTTTTAGATAAAGCGGAATTCCCATGGGCTCAAAAACAGATTTGACGGCGTGAATATCGGCTGTCAGGTCAATACCGTGGATTTCCTTGTAGGTGTCGTGCAGATTGGGGAAGGCTAACCCGGTCCCGAAACCGACTTCGAGGATGCGTTCTCCGCCAGTGCATTCATTTAGTGCCAATTCCACGCGCTGGCGATACATCTTTCCGAAGACGGGCCAATAATAATATTTGATCGGGTCATATTGATTGACGCCTTTATATTTTTCAGCAGGCAGCAGTTTTAGTTTTGTTGGCATGTAGATTCCTTGTGGATATGTTATACAAATTTTATTCTTCTCGCCGCAAATGCGACCATTCTGAATAATAGCAGGCCGTGTTTCCAGCGGGAGATGTTGGTGGTGCCGTAGGTACGTTCACGGTAGCGGATGGGGAGGTCGATGATCTTGCGGTTGAGTTTGGCGGCGCCGAAGATCAGGTCAAAATCTCCGAAGGGGTCGAAGTCTCCAAAGTAGGAACGGTTGGCGGCAATTTCTTCGTACTCTTTTTTCCACATCACTTTTGTGCCGCAGAGGGTGTCTTTGATGGGCTGGCCGAGCATCCATGAGAATGCCATGCTGAATAATTTGTTGCCAATGAAGTTCAGGGTGCGCATGGCTTCTTTTTCCATCGGGTAGACAAGGCGCACGCCATTGATGAATTCACCTTTGCCGGTGGCTATGGCTTCGTAGAAGCGCGGCAGGTCTTCAGGCGGGACGGTGAGGTCTGCGTCGAGGATCATGAGAATGTCGCCGGTGGCTTTCTCGAAGCCGAGCCGAATGGCGTCAGCTTTGCCAATGCCCGGTTGACGGAAGAGCAGGCTCGGGATTAAGGGATGAAGCGCCATTTCCTTTTCGATGGCTTCGTAGGTGTTGTCGCGGGAATGTCCCTCTACGAAGACCAGCTCGGTTCTTGATCCCATTTTGGGCAGGCGTTCAAAGATCGATTTGATGTTTCCTGCTTCGTTGCGTGCGGCAACTACAACGGACACGCTTGGTTCTTTAACTGGCTGCGGGGCAGGGCGGGCGATCACAAAATTGGATAAACCAAAACTGCGGAAGGGCCAGAGCTTGACGAGGAAGCGATCTGCAAAGCCGCCGAGGGGCAGGGGCCATAGAACCTCGCAGGAGGAGCGGATGCTTTCAAAGCCGGCGAGAAGCAGCATGTTATCCACATCTTCTGGGGTGAGCCAGTTTTGGTGGAGCATGGGAGCGGCAAGGTTGAGGCTCTGTGCGATGTTGAGCGGCAGCTGCCAAAGGTGATTATAAAAATTTAGGATGAGGCGGGTCTGCGGTGTGCAGAATTTTTTGACGCCTTCAAGCGCGCGCTGCACATCCCACAAGTCGTTGACAGAGTCGGAGAAGATGATGACATCAAACTTGCCTTCGAGGCTGGAGAGGTCGTGCGCATCGAGCTGGTGATATTCAATTTCTGGGTGGCGCTGTTTGGCGCGCGCAATCATTTCGGGGGAAAAATCCACGCCGACCCCGTGAGATGGTTTGAGGTGCGAAATTAAACTTCCCGTGCCGCAGCCGATCTCGAGAATGCGCTGGTTCGGGTTGACGAGAAATTTGTAAATGTCATTTAGGCGATGGTGATACCAGCGTCCCAGTCCGCGCCAGTGGTCGCGCTTTTGGGCAACTTTATCCCAGTGTGTCATACGGGTGCGTTGATATTCAACGCCTGCTTCATCAAAAGGTGGGTTTATATTCATAGCGGGATGATTTTACCTGAGTGTCCTTTGGTATTACCGAAAAACTGAGTTATAATTCAGTGACTGAATTTTGGAATTATAAATCATGAATGTTGAATCAACAAACGACGAACTCCGTGAACTTTCCCTGCTTGAGCAGATCGAAAGCGACCCAGATGTAAACCAATCTGCACTTGCCACTCAATTGGGTGTGGCAGTCGGAACGGTCAATTGGCATTTAAAAAGACTTATTGCAAAAGGTGCGGTGAAGGTCTCGCGTGCCGAGCGCAAGAAGCTGCGTTACATCATCACCCCCGAAGGCATCGCCCTGCGTGCCCGACTCGCTGTAGATTATGTCGAACGCTCCTTTTCCGTCTATCGCCGCACCCGCCAGCGTGTGAAAGATCACGTTGCAAAAATCCGCCACGCAGGTTTTGATCGTGTGCGCATTGTTGGCTCCGGGGATGTGGCCGATATTTGCAAACTCACTTGTCTTGAACAGGGCATTTCAGTAGTGACGGATAAAACAGCTCCCGCTTTAATTTTGGATGGATACAAGATCAGATTGGATGGTCTGGAATGACGAATCGTCATGTATTGATCACGGGCGGCGCGGGTTATATCGGTTCTCTTTTAACCTCGGAGTTGTTACGCGCCAATTACAGAGTCACCGTCCTGGACAGTTTACTGTTCGGCGGCGAGGGCATTGTCCCGTTTCTCAGTCATCCAAATTTCCACTTCATTAAATCAGACGTGACCGAATCCCGCGCCATCCGTGATGCGGCTAAACGCGAGTGGCAAAAACCAGATGCCGTGGTTCACCTTGCTGGAATTGTTGGCTTTCCAGCTTGTCAGGCGGTGGGGAAGCAGGTAGCTTGGAAGTACAATTTCGAGGCTACGAAAATGGTCTTCGAGCAGGCAGCAGATTTGGGCGTGGAAAGATTCGTCTTCGCATCCACATATAGCAATTATGGTCTATCCGAAGACGGCAAACCAGTCACTGAAGAATCCCCGCTAAATCCGCAATCTTTATATGCTGAGACAAAGATCGCCAGCGAAGAGTTTTTGCTCTCGCAAAAAGATGCAGTTTGCTCGCCGCTGCTTTTCCGCTTTGCCACCTTGTATGGAATTTCTCCGCGCACCCGCTTTGACTTGATCGTCAATCAATTTGTGCTTGAGGCATTCACCAGACGCGAACTCATCATTTACCAGCGTGGCTATTCGCGTTCGTTCGTCCATATTCGTGATGTAGTGCGCGGCGTGATGATGGGGTTGGAGGCGGAACGAGATAAAGTCCGCGGGCAGGTTTTTAATTTGGGAACTGAAAACGGAAATTATTCCAAGAACGAGATCGTAAATTTCATTCTCAAGCGTATGCCCGAGACAATCGTGGAGTATAAGAACCTAACTTTCGGTGGCGATATGCGCGACATCACGGTGTCGTTCGAGAAGATCAAGCGTGTCCTTGGCTTTGATACTACTTTAACCGTAGATGACGGTGTGCGTGAAGTTTTGTTCGCTTTGAAATCTGGTTTGATACGAAACCCCACCGATGATCGGTATAGGAACGCGCAGTTTATTGTGCA
>CAZHOX010000174.1:0-1167 GCA_964534345.1 uncultured Anaerolinea sp. | reverse complement strand
GGCGGCGCGGGCTTTCTTGGCTCGTTCGTCACAGCAAAGTTGAAAGAACGCGGCGCAGCAGATATTTTCATTCCGCGTATCGAAAACTATAACCTTGTAGATCCAAACGACATCAAGCGTTTATATGCTGACAACCTCAAAGATGTTGACCCGAAGAATGTGGTTGTCATTCACCTTGCTGCCAACGTGGGCGGCATCGGCGCAAACCGTGAACACCCCGCCGACTTTTTCTACGACAACCTGATGATGGGTGTGGAAATGATCCACCAGGGATATAAGAATGGCATTGGCAAATTCGTTGCCATCGGTACAGTCTGTGCCTATCCCAAGTTCACTCCTGTTCCATTCAAAGAAGATGATTTGTGGATCGGCTACCCCGAAGAAACCAACGCTCCCTACGGCCTCGCCAAAAAGATGATGCTCGTGCAATCGCAGGCGTATCGCGCCCAATATGGCTTCAATTCCATTTTCCTTTTGCCAGTGAATTTATACGGCCCGCGTGACAACTTCAATTTGCAGACTTCGCATGTCATCCCGGCCCTCATCCGCAAGGCGGTGGAGGCGGGCGAACGCGGCGACAAGGAATTGCAAGTCTGGGGAGATGGCTCTCCCACGCGCGAATTCCTCTACGTGGAAGATGCCGCCGATGGCATTGTCACAGCTGCTGAAAATTACAATGGCGACCTGCCTGTTAACCTTGGCTCTGGCTATGAAATTTCGATCAAAGACCTGAGCGAAATGATCGTGAAATTAACAGGCTTTGAAGGTAAACTCGCATGGCAGACCGATAAGCCCAACGGTCAGCCGCGCCGCGGATTGGACGTTTCCCGCGCGAAGGAATTATTCGGCTGGAGCGCACAAGTCTCTTTTGAAGAAGGCATGAAGCGCACGATCGAATGGTTTAGAGCTAATCGAGACAAAATCAAATAAGTTTCAAGTTCAAGATTACAGGTTGCAAGTAAAACCAACCTTCAACCTGTAACTTTCAACCTGTAACCTCCAACCTTCTAACCTTATGACTGAAATAACCAAACACGAACCTCATACCATTTACATCAAACCGTCCAAAGGCCTTGCTGCATTAAACCTGCGCGACCTGTGGGTATACCGTGAATTGATCTTCTTCATGGTCTGGCGCGATGTAAAAGTGAAATATAAACAAACCCT
>CAZHOX010000173.1:0-6494 GCA_964534345.1 uncultured Anaerolinea sp. | reverse complement strand
TCGTAAGAAAGGTTTCTATTCAACGGCGCAAAATTATCTTGATGTGTAAATTTGCTGGCCTTCACTTCAGCGATCATCTCGCCGTTGCGGTAAATACGAAAACCAATTTCTCCAGGCCCGCCGCTTGTCCATTTCATTGCCACAACGAACTTTTTCACCCCAGGTTGGCAGGATTGATTGGTAATAAAAAACTGCCCAGGCGGGTTGGGCAATGGCAAGCCTTCCTTGACCTCCACGCCGCTAAAGTCTGTGCTTTCTTCTGCATTTTCATTAAAGATCCAACATTCTCTTCCCGTTGCATTCATGATCTGCCACCAGGTGCTATCCGCATCGCGGCCAAGAACCTGAAAGACCTTTCCGGCTGAGATCTGGTCAACAACACTGTAAAACGTGCTTGGCCCTTTGCGGCAATTGGAATTTTTTGTAAGTGTGATCTCGGCTGGAATGGACGGAGTTTCAGTGACCGGGATGGGAGTGTCCGTTGGCGAAATAGTGGCCGTGTTTTCAATCACAACGACCACCATTGGGGTTGCGGTGGGAATTTCAGGTGTATTGATTTGCTCAGAGGGAACAGAACTTGCACCTGGTAAATTACATGCCAGTGTTGCAATGATCAAAGTAACTGTAACAATTAATATCTCTCGTTTTAATTTCATGGCACTCTCCTCTGATTGCGCTAATTTTCAGAAATTATATCCCTCGCGTTTTAATGTACAATAGCCCAATGGATTGGTTATCAGGCTCAAAACAGGGACAAGCCAAAAAGCTCATTGCTCAACTTGCAGATGTGAGTAAACGTGACTCAGCCGCGCGTGAGTTGATTGGCATGGGGGCAGATGCCGTTTTGCCGTTGATCGATGCGCTTCAGACTCAAGACTTGAACCTGATTCTGACTTATCAGCATATCCTCGCCCGAATCCCCTCCGCTTCGCCACAACTGATACAGACTCTTGGAAGCGCACATCCTCTCGTCCGTGGGCGTGCAGCGGAAGTATTTTCCATCAACAAAGATAAGAACGCCATCCCTGCCTTGCTTGAAGCTGTGAAAGGCGAATTTTTTACTGTGCGTTCACGGGCTGCCTTGGCATTAAGTGCAATTGGCGACGCGCGAGTCATTCCTGCGTTATTTCCCCTACTCAAAGATCAAGATGATGAAGTCCGTATTGCGGCTTGCGTTGCCATCGGCAAATTTCGTGACCCTTCCACATTTGATGAGATCACGAATGTTTTGTTGGATGACCCCAAAATCGAAGTTCGTCAGGCTGCTGCAAAAGTGTTGGGCGAGACGAAACACCCTGCTGCGATTCCATTTTTGATGGAAGCCCTGCGCGATTCGTTTTGGTGGTATGAAAAAGAACAGTCTGCACAGGTATTGCTGACTGCTATCGAAGGTATGGGGCAGGCTGTTGTAGAGCCATTGATCGAAGCCTTGGCAGACCGCGAAGGTACCGTCCGCAAATATGCGGCGATGGTGTTGGGAAATCTGAAAGATATTCGTGCCATTGACGAATTGGGAATGACCGTATACGACTTGCACCACGAAGTGAGCCAGGCCGCAGCGGAGGCGCTTGCCAAATTTGGCGCACCAGCTGTCAGCTTGTTGAGTGAGGCGCTGCATCATCCTGAAGCGGCAGTGCGCGAGCACGCAGTCATTGGGTTGGGCAGAATTCAGGATGCGCGAGTCGCTCCATTATTAATCGAAATGCTGCATGACCCTGATCGGGTTGTGAAAAAGCAGGCGATTTTATCTTTGGTGGAATTAAAAGACCCGCGAGCCAGTGTGCCACTTCGAGAGATTGCAAATGACCGCGCTGACCGCGAGCTTTCGATGTTGGTCAAGCAGTTGATGGGGTAATTAAAGTTCGAGATATTTTGAAATAGCGGGGGCGATCTCAGTGAGTTGCGTGATCTCAGAAAATCCACGTCGGGCAATTGAATTGCCAAAGATGATCAATGGAACATGCGCTGCTGTATGTTTGCGGGTGGATAAATCTTCCATGTTGCCGTGATCGGATGTGAGCACGATCAGACCTTCTTCAGCCTGCCACGCTTCGAGAAGCCCTTTCAACACTGAATCAAATGTCTCTAATTGGCGAATTGCCCAAGGCATATCTTGTTTGTGACCGGCGTAATCACTGGCCCAGTATTCAAAGAAAGAGAAATCGTATTGGCTGGCGAGTTCGCCTAATTTTTTACCTGCGGCCTCTGCTTCGTAAATAGGGGCGTCGGGGAAGCCGAGAAATTCATGCCAGCCTTCGCCAGTAAAATCTGCAGAGAGGGCATTGCCTTCGTAATAATCTTTGTCGGTGAAAAGGGGGATGCCTGCATTTGTGAGTGCGAGGGGAATGGATGAATAAAGCCGCTTGCCTGAGTCGATGCCGTCAAAGTAGCGTGGGGGGTAGGCGTTCAGCAACGCAGTCTTTTTTCCGGCGCTGACAGTTTTGGAAAATAACGTCCCGCCGTTGAGATATTGTGCCACTTCGGGGTTCGGTTTGGGGCCGTAGTGATAGCCCAACTCAGCTGGGATGTTGATACCTGTGAGCAACACTGCCTGACCTGTCGCAGACTGGGGCAAGCCTTTTACGCCGAGGTTGGGGTCTGTTGCAATTAATGAGAGATGTTCGTTTTGGTAGGGGGCAGTGCTGTTCGTCAGTTTTTTGCCGCCAAGCAGAGATTCCAAATGCGGCATATTCGCACGCACAAAGGGATTTGTCTCTGGGTTGTCTGCGCCGAGGCCGATACCGTCTAAAAAGAGGAAGAGTGTTTTCATAGGGGGAAAGGATGAATAAAAAATCTCAGAGGGATGTCATGATTATAGAATACGGGTGAATGCTTTTTTGAACCCCGTAGGGATGTCATGAATGTTTTTGGTAGAGAAACCATGCCGAGGAACGTTCACGTTTGTCGAAGCCATCTTTGCGGGAGAGCAGGGTCAGGCCTCGGGCTGAGATCATGTCAATATCGGAGTGGGCAAGCCCGGGCGCGGGAAGATGCGGCGCAGGTTTGAAGAATCCATACATGAGCCAGTATCCACCTGGGGCGAGAACGCGAGTCAGTTGAGTCAGATATCCCGTTTTATTTTCGATGCCGTGAAAGCAGCCCATATCCAGCGCGAGATCAAATTGACCGTGGACCTTTTTCATTTGGGTGGCGTCATCAGTGAAGACATTTGCGTGAATGCCTGCATGTTTTAATTTTCGGTTTGCAATTTGGATGGCACGTGGGGCAAAGTCAAAACCGGTAGCCTGCCAGCCTGCATTCGCCAATGTGATGACGTTCGTGCCGGTGCCACAGCCGATGTCCAACGCGCGTCCGGTGGGGTGGCTGGCGATGAAATCGTACAACTCTGGCGGGGTGATGCCAGTATCCCATGGGGCGTTGCCTATGTAGGAGAGGTTGAATTGCAGGCGTTTGAGAAAATTCATTGGATCGAGTCGCGCACTTTTTGAGGGTCAAATTCGCCGATGGTGCGCCAGACTTCGTTGCCTTGTGCGTCGAAGAAGATAAAGGTTGGTGTGAAATTGAAATCGTACACGGGGGCAAGTTCCATGCCGGTTTGGTCTTGAATGTTGAGGCGGATGATGTGGATCTGCCCGCCAAGTTCTGCTTCAAGCCCGTCAACGACGGGTTTCATTGCGGTGCAGCCAATTCAATAGGGAGATTGGAATTCCAGCAGAACAGGGGTGCCTTTGCCGATCATTGCTTGCACTTTTTGTGCGTCTTCCATGAGCGGGGTCTGGCGTGGATGTAGAATACTCCAGGCGGCAACAAGCCCAAGGATGATAACGCCAAAGGCCAGATAGTCATTCCATTTCGGTTTGTTTGTCAGCAGAATGAGGCCTGCCACCAGCGAAAAACCAACGGCAACGGTGATAAAGGAATATTGATTGGTTATTAAGTTCACAAAACTCCAGAAGGGGTCTTAAATGTCATGTTTTATCTGTGACGGTTCACACTTTGACAATTCAATTGAGTTCTTTTACAATCGTGCAACGCTTTACAGCTTTACATCCTACATCTTATAGGAAGGGCTTTTTCGATGAAAGAGTATACCACCGAGTTTCTTCGCAACGTTGCGCTTGTGTCGCATGGGGGAGCGGGCAAGACGATGTTGGCGGAGGCATTTCTTCATGCCACGGGGGCAACGACCCGCCTCGGCAAGGTCGAGGACGGAACGACGGTTTCAGACTATGACGATGAGGAACACCGTCGAAAAATATCCATCTATTCAAGCGTAATTCCCATAGAGCACCGCGATCACAAGATAAATATTATAGACGCGCCAGGCTACACTGATTTTGTAGGCGAGATGATCTCTGCCTTGAGTGTTGCTGATGGCGCGATTATTTTAGTAGATGCTGTCTCTGGTATTGAAGTTGGTACCGAACTTGCATGGCGCCATGCTGATGAATTCAAATTGCCGCGCTTTTTCGTCATCAACAAGATGGATCGCGATAATGCGGATTTTGAAGGAACCTATGAGGCAATTGCTGAATTTGTTCATGCGCGTGGAAAGCGTGCCATTAAAGTCCATTTACCGATTGGTGAGAAGCAAAATTTCAAAGGCGTGGTGGACATCATCGGAATGAAATCCTATATGGGGGATGGGAAGACTACCGCTGAGATCCCTGCTGATTTAAAAGACGCAGCCGAAAAAGCCCACTTTGCGCTCGTGGAAGCTGCTGCCGAAGGCGAAGACGAATTGATGGAAAAATATCTCGAGAACGGTTCTCTCACCGACGCCGAGATGGTTCGTGGACTGGAAGATGTCGTTTACGCTGGAGATTTTGTCCCTGTATTCTGTGCGGCTGGCGGGCACGAAGTAGGCGCCATTGCCCTGCTCAATGACATCATTGACCTCATTCCTTCCCCGTTGCAGGCTACCAAGCGCTTTGCCCAAGGTAAGAGCGGCGAAGAGGAATTGAAACCATCCGATACGGCACCTTTGGCTGCTTATGTCTGGAAGACCACCGCCGACCCATTTGTCGGTAAGATGACCTATTTCCGCGTGCTTTCAGGTACCATGCAGGCTGATGCCCATGTCTGGAATCAAAACAAAAGCGCAGATGAGCGCGTATCTGGTTTGCATTTCCAGCGCGGTAAGGAAGCCATTGCGGCGAAGACGATTCACGCTGGCGACATCGCATCTGTTTCCAAATTGAACGTAACTGCCACAGGAGATACCTTCTGCGAAAAGAATCACCCATTGACGGTTGCGCCTCCGAAATTCCCCGCCGCGTTGTATCGTGTAGCCATTACACCAAAGAGCCAGGCCGATGCAGCGAAGATCTCGCCGACCTTGACCCGTCTTTGTGAAGAGGATGTGACTCTCTCATGGGAGAACGATTCCATCACACATGAGACCGTTTTGAAGGGCATGGGCGACCAGCACATTGATGTGGCTCTGCACCGCGCTCAATCTAAATTCCAGGTGGGGCTTTTGACCCATGAGCCGCGTGTTCCGTACCGCGAAGGCATCACACGCAAAGCCAGTGCTCAATATCGCCATAAAAAGCAAAGCGGTGGCTCAGGCCAATTTGGTGAAGTGCATCTCCGCATTGAGCCGCTGCCCACAGCAGACTTTGAATTCACAGATGAACTCGTGGGTATGAACTTGTCCAAGTCCTATCTGCCGCCAATTGAAAAGGGTATCAAAGCAACGATGGAACGCGGTGCGTTCGCGGGCTACCCAATGAGCAATGTAAAGGTGATCGTGTATGACGGCAAGGAACATGAAGTAGACTCCAAGCCTGTGGCTTTTGAAATTGCAGGCCGCGAAGCCTTTAAACTTGCCGTGCAAGAAGCCGGCCCTGTGTTGTTCGAGCCCATCATGAATGTACGCATCAGCATCCCTGATGCCAACATGGGCGACGTGATGAGCGACATCAGTTCCCGCCGTGGACGTGTGCAAGGCACAGACTCAGAGCATGGAAGTACCGTCATTGTGGCGCACATCCCCATGGCTGAATTGCTGCGCTACACCACACAACTCCGCTCCATCACTGGCGGACGCGGCTACTTTACGATGGAATTCGATCACTACGATACCGTTCCATCTCACATTACCGGCCCGATCATCGAAGCACACAAGAAAGAAATGGAAGCCAAGAAAGAAGAATAGAAAGTTTGAGTTCGAAAGCCCCGAAGTTTTACTTCGGGGCTTTTTATTTTCGATTGGACGATGGATGATAGACCGTAGACCACTTTCCATCGTCCATGGTTTACGGTCCATCGTCTGTTCTCCATGATAAAATCGCATCCATGAATCGAACCATACTTCTTATCGCATCTTTTGTTATTGTTTCGCTTGCCTGTGCTTTGACTCCTCCCGCTGCTGTAACAACCCCTTTGCCTTCGGGCAGTGTGTTGTATCAGGATGATTTTTCGCGCAACAGCTCAGGCTGGGATCGGATGCAAGCGAATGAAGGCATCATGGATTATGACGCGGGCGGCTTCCGTATTCTCGTCAACTCACTGCAAACCAACTTCTGGAC
>CAZHOX010000172.1:4914-6516 GCA_964534345.1 uncultured Anaerolinea sp. | reverse complement strand
CGATCAGCAGGGACAAAGCGAGGATAACGCGTGGGAACCTGTTCCAGTTTTGCATGGTATATGAAAAGGCGTGGAGTCTGCTCGGAGATAGAACCAGCTCGCGGCTGGGTAAGAAGCGAAACATTCCACTATGAAGATTATAAGCCACCCTGACTTCACTTGTCTAATTAAATTGTTTTGTCATTGCGCAGGACAATCACCCCACACAATGACAAAATTGGTTATCGCGGCACAATAACCAGTTTGATGGCCGTACGCACCTTATCCTCAATCTCCACGTCCACAAACTCAGGGACGCAAACGACATCGATGCCGTCGTTCTTGAGGTAACTGGTGGCAAGCACGAGAGCCTTCACGGCTTGGTTCACTGCGCCCGCACCAATGGCTTGTACTTCCGCGTGCTTGTGCTCGCGAATCACTCCAGCGATAGCCCCGGCGACTGCAGAGGTACGGGAGTTGGCTGAAACTTTGATCATATCCATGGCAACCTCCCAAGGTTGGCTAAGAGGGGACACGTTCTTGTATGTGGATTGTACAGGAATCCCTTAAGAGATTCAAGCAGTATATAAGTATGATAATGATTTAGTAATATTAGTAGGGGGTGTGGATACTGTGGATAAAACCGATTCACCCCCATATACGGGATGACTCGCTGCGCCTCCCACCAAACCTAAGGTTGATAGCTCTTTTTTAGCATTCGCTACGCTGTGGGTAGATTCTGGATAACTTATCCACAAAATGGAGCTGCATTTTTCCACTTTTTGCGAGTTTTCCATATATTGGATTTCACAAATATCACCCCCCATATATGGGGGCAGCGAAATTTGAGCTGTTTGACCAAATTTCCGAAAAGTATAGGTATTGTCCACAGGGGACGGGAGTTTTCCACAGTTTCAGGGGACTTATCCACAGTTTGGGGGGCTGTGGAAATATCTTGTCTAAACAAGAACCCCTAAATATGGCCTGCTGATGAGATATTTCGGATAGCAATATGCCAAATATATGCTGTGCTGGGTGCTACTATTCCTCATGACCATGTCTGTGATGGATATCTGGCATGTGGTCGTGCCCATGTTCTTCAGCGGCGTGTTCATGCTCATGAGAATGTGTGCCTATTATGAAAGCATCATGCGCGTGATCGGGGTCATCATGCCTGTGGCTGTGTTCATGGAACAGGGCAGTATGAACATGCGAATGAGAATGTTCTTCGTTGACCAGCAGGAGCGCGCCAACGATCATCAAAATTCCGGCAAGACTATACGCAGCAGCTGGCGTTTCTCCGAAAATGATAATAGACAATAACACGCCAGCTAGGGGAGCTGTTCCATACAAAGCGCTTGTTCGCGCTGCACCCAGCCCGCGCATGGAGAGGATGAATAGGATGGTACTCATCCCATAACTGACAAAGCCCAATATCATGGTGCCAAGAATGGACATTAAAGGCGGTAATGAATTACCGAGCAAAAAAGCAAGGAAGAAAGAGAACGTGCCGGCGGCAATCCCCTTCCACGCCACGATGACGAGCGGGTCTTTGCCTGAGATATTGCGTGTCAAGTTATTGTCCAACCCCCAGAGCACACAAGCCAGAATAATTCCCAACGC
>CAZHOX010000172.1:1878-4814 GCA_964534345.1 uncultured Anaerolinea sp. | reverse complement strand
ATGATCGCCCCTGCCAGCCACTTGATATCCTCTTTT
The DNA here is from genome assembly GCA_964534345.1 of uncultured Anaerolinea sp. Taxonomy (GTDB): domain Bacteria; phylum Chloroflexota; class Anaerolineae; order Anaerolineales; family Villigracilaceae; genus Villigracilis. The sequence goes on along the minus strand of CAZHOX010000172.1, from coordinate 4,778 downwards.
TTGATACCCGCTTCTTTCTGCTGTGCGGGGCGGCTGGTCTTTTGCCCCAGCTTAAGGAGAGAAATCCCCGTTCCGCTGCCGAGGTAAAGAAAAGCCGCCAAATAGACGGGTGAAATATCTCCCAACAATAATTTGGCAAAGGGAGCGCTTGCACCGAAGAAGATGGCAGCGGTGAGAGCTTGTAGAACGAAGGGCAGGGATTTGGTCCTCATGTGTTTTCCTCACACTACATGAGGAGGCAAATTAAAAAGGTGATTTGCCAGCGGAAAAATATTGATCAAGGCCTCTTCATATGGATGAATACTTTTGATGACCTTGATCGCCTCATTGACTAACTCCCGCCTGCAATTGACTTCGATCTTGTATTCGATTCCCTCACTGATCTTGCCGATCTCCCCTTCGAATGGATTCGCCCCTTCCAGCGGACGGTAATATCCCTGCACGGGATAGATCGCCACGCAATGATCGTAATTCCCGATTTTCCCCACACCAATCTTCGCAAGTTCATCGCGTATCTTCAAGGCATATTCCTGCGGAGCGAATATCTCTAGTTTTACATCGGTGAAGTTATTCATGGAACTTGCCTCACTCCCTTTATTGGTTTAGCGTCTATTGTCCGTTAAAGAATCTAAAAACTGATCTATCTCTTCAAACGCTTTTTTGCTTTCAGGGATTAGATCTCCCAGTGCAGGCCAAACGTGCCACAACTCGTCCCAGACCGTCAACTTTACATTCACGCCGTCAGCTTTGGCTTTTTCCGCCAGCATGAGGGCATCATCCAAAAGCACTTCATCACTGCCTACCTGGATCAGAAGCGGTGGAAAATTGTGGAAATCGGCGTAGATCGGGGAGATGAGCGGGTGGCTGGGTGTTTCTATTCCTGCGTAGCAGGCCGCCCATTCATGCAAGATTTCTGTCAGAAGAACACTATCTGCCTGAGCTTTGGTGATGTGAGATTTTCCTGTAAAAGTTAAGTCTGTCCACGGGGATAAACAAACCACTGCTGCGGGCAGTGGTTCACCGGCATCTCTCAATGTGAGAACAGCCGCAAGGCTTAATCCACCGCCTGCTGAATCGCCAGAGATGATGATATCTTTTGGCGAATGACCCTGCGCCAACAACCAACGATAAACTTTTACAGCGTCATCCACAGCGGCAGGGAAGGGGTGTTCTGGTGCAAGGCGATAGTTGGGTAGGAGTATCTTCGTCCTCAAGGTCTGCGCCATTGGGATGCACATCATCAAGTGTGAATCTGCTCCGCCGGTCACGTATCCGCCGCCATGCAAATGTAAAATGGCCTTGCCCAAAGCAGGATTCGATGGAGAAATCCATTTGGAATGCAGGCCATCTGTGTTAATGTCTGTAACTGTCACGCCTTTGGGTATACGCATTAACTTTGCCGTGTTCGCAGAACGGGCGCGGTTTTCCTCGATCGTCAGGCGTTTTCTTTTGAATACCTTACGAAGAATGATTCGCCAAAAGCGGGCTTGCAGGCTGATCGGCATCAGGCTCTTACGTTTCTGCCAAACCCCGGCTGAACGAGTATCTTTCCATCTTGGAAGGCTTCTGTTCCGCGCAAGACAACGCGGGTCACTTTGCCTTTGACCTTCCAGCCCTCGAAGGGAGTCCAATTGCAGCGGGTGAATTGATCGGATGCTTTGATCTCGTAACTGGCGTTCTCATCCACTTCCACCCAGGTTTCGGGTTGTTCGGGCAGGTTGAATATTTTGCGCGGGTTCGTGTGCATCTTTGTGATGATGTCGTCTATCGTCAGTCGTCCATCGTCTACTGCGGTGAGTAACAGAGGAAGCGCGGTTTCCAAGCCGGGGAAGCCGGGCGGTGGATTTTCACCGTCTTTTTCTTCAATGGTGTGCGGAGCATGGTCTGTGGCGAAACAGTCGATGACATCCAAATTTGTCCACAGGCTATCCACATCCTCTTTGGTTGCCAAACGCGGGCGGACTTCGCCGCGACCGGGATGTCCATTGGATATGGCGGGGATGTCGTCTTTCGAGAGAAACAAGTGATGCGGGCCGACTTCACAAGTCACTTTAATGCCGCGTTCCTTGGCGGCTTTGATGACAAGGATCTCTTCCTTCAGCGAAACATGCGCGATGTGAACGGAGCGGTCATACATGGCGGCGAACAGAATTGCGGCGGCCATCGTTCGGCTTTCGGAGTGCGCCACGATGGGCAGGGTGCGTGGATATTTTTCGAAGTGCGGCTGCCAGAGCGACATATCATCGAGGCGGAGTTCCCCAAAGGTGGAATCAAGGTACATCTTTAGCCCGGCAGCCATCCCTGAGAGCGAAGCGGCGGTTTCGGCGTTATCTGGTCCCGCGCCGATGTATTGTCCATAGTCACAGCGGGCTTTTTGTTTCGCGGCATTCAACGCCATATCGAGTGTTGATTTATCGAAGATTGGCGGCTTGGTGTTGGGCATCGCCAGCACGGTGGTAAATCCGCCAGCCAGCGCTGCGGATGTGCCGGAGTCGAAGTCTTCTTTGTGCGTTGCGCCGGGTTCACGCAGATGAACATGGGGGTCAATTAAGCCGGGGAGTTTGATCATGTTTGGGTTCCAGATTCAGTTTTCAGATTAAGAAAGAGGCGGGCATAAAAAACGGGATTGAGAACGGAGACCATTCCCAATCCCGAGTATACAATAAGTCGAAGGGATGTTAATCGCCGCGCACGGCTGGGGCTTTGAAGATCAGGAAGATCGAGTTGACGAAGATGCCGAGGATGGCGGCAAACACAATGGCGGGGATTCCATTGGGGAAAAGATATGGAACCGTGAAGGGGAAAACGCCGTTTGGCATGGCCAGGTTGCCGCCGATGCCGCAGATCAAAATGATGGCGCCGACTGCGAGTTGTTTCGGGTCGAAGAGATTGACCTTTTC
>CAZHOX010000172.1:0-1778 GCA_964534345.1 uncultured Anaerolinea sp. | reverse complement strand
CCGAGCAAAATGGGCAGCATTCCGATCAGCCCCTTACCTTGCAGGTACACTGAGAACAAGATCGTTGCAACCAGCGTGATGAATGCCACCGCCCAGAACTTCCATGCCACATCTGCGCCTGCGCCAATTGACATGCCGCCCGCGTTATTCAACGCTGCGCCTGCCAGCGCTACACCGATGACCATCGCCATTGAACCTGTTACGATGGGAGGAAGGACTCGATCCAATGCGGCTTTGCCGATGCGCATGATAAGAAAGCCGATTGCAATCTCAAACACAGCTGTGAGGATAATTCCCACTTGCACGATCCGTACACCATCTGGGCAATAGACTTGTGTTGGGTCGCCGAAACAATCTGGTGCGAAACGGCTCATTACGGTGATGATCACTGCAATATATGAAAACGACGAGCCGTAATACATGGGGATCTTGCGTTTTGAAACCAGCAGCGCAATGATCGTGCCAAGGCCGGATGCGAGCAATGTGATACCGACATCGAACTTGGTCAGGATGGCGACCAGCACTGTGGCGGGGAACATCGTCAGGAATTGCTGGAAGCCGAGGCTCAACATCGCGCCGACGGGCGGAGTATCATCCGGCAGATAACCGATGACCGTTGAACCCGCCGCCTCTTTCTTAACCTCGGCCTGCTTCTGTGCTACAGGCTGACTCTTCCCTTTTGGTTTTGCCTTGCTTTGTTTTGTAGCCATAACCATTCTCCTCTTCTTTGGTTTGGGTATATAAAAAAAGAGAGCCGCAAAAGCGACTCTCGAATTCACAAAACAGAAACACCCGTCCCAAAGAATTGATGCTGAGGGTGTGGATGCTTTTTTCTATACATATTGCGCCGAATTTTACGCCGATTCGAAATGATGTCAAGATGCAAATCACCTTAACTTAATACTTGACACCTGACCCCTGAAACCTGATACTAAGCCATTCCATTACAGCGAGGTATTCATGTCCAAAGAAAAAGCGAGTAACCGGTGGGTTGTGGTCGTCATATTTTTCTTCTTCATGCTGCTGCACCAGACCGATAAATTGATGATCGGTTCGCTGCAAGTGCAGATCAGCAAAGACTTCAACATTGATAATACACAGTGGGGATTGGTGAACTCCGGCGCGTTGATCGTGGCTACTGTTCTCTACCCGATCTGGGGATATTTATACGACCGCTATTCACGCACGAAACTTCTTGCGCTTGCCTCTTTTATTTGGGGAGGGACCACATGGTTGAATGCCATCGTGAAAACCTTTGGCGGCTTCCTTGTCACACGCGCTTCCACCGGTATTGATGACTCATCCTACCCCGGCTTGTATACTCTGATCGCCGATTATTTCGGTCCCAGCTTACGTGGAAAAATTTATGGCATCTTGCAGCTTGCGCAGCCGCTTGGATACCTCGTCGGGATGATCCTTGCTTTGATGGTGGCACCAGCGATCGGCGGGTGGCGAAGCGTGTTCTACATCACCGGCTCCCTCGGTTTGGTCATCGCTTTGTTGATCTATCTCTTCGTGAAGGAAATGCCGCGCGGACAGGCCGAGCCTGAATTCGAGAACATGGCTGAAATGCAGACCTTCAAATTCTCGTGGGCAGAAGCCAGAGATATTTTCAAAAAGAAAACCATGTGGTTCGTCTTTTTGCAGGGCTTTGCAGGTGTCTTCCCGTGGAACGTCATTACCTTCTTCTTCTTTGCCTATCTTGAAAAAGAACGCGGCTATGATGCGAACAGCATCCTCTTTACCATGGCGCCTGTTATCCTCATCCTCGCCAGCGG
>CAZHOX010000171.1:0-6536 GCA_964534345.1 uncultured Anaerolinea sp. | reverse complement strand
GCGATCGTGCCAGTCGGGCGAAACTCATCATCGTCTTTATCTTTTTTCGCCATGTTTCATTCTCCTCTTAAAATGATGGATGTGGATTGCCGCTTCTTGCGGCCCTGCGACTTGCAGGAGGGGAAATGTAAATTCGCTACGCTGTTACAGTTCCACCTCCTATTGCCTTAGCATGTACTTCAAATCATCGACGATCTCGGGCACGGTCACGCCGAATGGAAATACCAACTTCAAATAGCCTTCACGGTCAATTACCAGTAATGTGGCAGTATGGTTGATCAGATAACCCGTATTATCGCTGCCTTCAGTCTTCTCGTAGAAGATGCCATACAGGGAGGCAATTTTATCCAGGTCATCCTGTGAGCCTGTTACACCAATAAAGGAAGGATGAAAGTGCCCCACGTATTCAGCAAGTTTTTCGGGCGTATCTCGTTCAGGGTCAAGCGAGATCATAATCAGTTGAACATCATCGGCTTTGGCGCCAAGCTCTTTAAGAGATTGGCCGACATTCGCCAGTGTAGCGGGGCAAATATCGGGGCAGAAGGTGTAGCCGAAATAAACAAGAACAAGTTTGCCGCGATAGTCACTTAATGAAACATCACCATTGGCGCTGGTGAGTGTGAAGTCGTAGGAAGTTTCAGGAGACTGGATTACCGTCCCGTGGAAGGTGTGTGGGCGGAAGAAGTAAACGCCCGCCGCCAAACCTGCCATGATTGCAAAGGTACCGAGGATGATGAGTTTTATTTTCATGTTCAATTCTATGGTGCGTAGCACAGGAATAAATGTGCGGCTTCGTAGGCGTATTTTGTCGTGCCGTTGCTGTTGTGAACTTCCTCTGCCAACACTCCAAGGTGCCGAAGGATGCGGTCTGCATTGGAAACTTCGGTGGAGTAGCGATATTCAGAGCGGACAATGCCCCAGCCATCTACGAGAACAAATGCCGGGTCTAACGCAAATTCGCCATTGCCTTTATCTTCATAGTAGGTTTCAAAGCCTGAGCCGATAATTGTCTTGAGCAGGGCTTTGTTTGTGGTGGTGGCAAACTTCCACTTATTTGTATCTGCGCCGATGTTTTTGGCGTAGGTATTTAAAACATTAGGGGTATCTCGTTCGGGGTCGATGGAGATGGTGACGAAGGAAACATCTATTCCATCTAGTTGAACTTCATTCAAACGAGACTGTATTTCCTGCATGGTTTCATTGGTGTTGTAGCAGGGGGCAGGGCAGTTGGTGTAGGTAAATGTGTAAAGTACAAATTGTCCGCGCAAGTCTTCGCTGGTGAGGCGTTCATTGCTTTGATCGATAAGGTCAAAGGCTGGCGAGAGTTGCATACGGGGCAGCACCTGGATTGGCTGGAATACTTTAAATGCAAAGGCTGAGACCATAACCAGCCCGAGAATTCCGTAGATGCCGTTGAGAATGAATTTGTTCATGCGGTAATGTTGTCAGCGATGAAAATGTTGTTCGTAACAGAGACAGGTTTCGGCGCGTGTGAAGCGTCTTTCTTTAGGTTAGCCTCGATCATGTTGCCTTCTTCCACTAATTGTCGGAAGGAGGTGCGTGCCATTTCATCGCGCAGCAGGTTCTTTAATCGTACCCACTGGCAGTGAACGGGGCACTTTTTATCGAAGGGACAATCTCCAGGTTTTAAAACACAATCTGAGAGGTAGAGTTCTCCTTCAAAGTGTTCTACGATCTGCAAAAGGGTGATGTTTTCCGGCTCGTGTGCCAGTGAAATGCCGCCATCTCGACCTGCCTGGGTGTGGATGAACTTTCCGCTTGCCAGTTCTGCAACGATGCGTTGGAGTAAGGCTGGTGGGATGAGCATTTCGTGGCCGATTTCAGAGGTGGCAACGCGTTTCCCTGCCTCCCTTTTGGATAGGGCAAGAACCACTCGAACTGCATAATCGGTTTGGCGGTTGATTTTTAGCATTACTTGTCCAATCTTCTAATATTGAGGGCGTTAGTCAATGTTTACAGACATTGTAAGAATATGTTCAATCTTTTTGATGTGTTATTAATCACATCGTAGTATGACATATGTCTTTTCTTTATTACGCCGTATGCGATATTTATTACAAAATCTGTCCGAATTATTTTAGAGGATCAGATGGGATATAATCGCCAAAAATTAACTCAGAGGTAATACATGATAGATCCTATTATTTTTTCATTTAGGTTATTTAATTTGGAAATTGTCTTGCGCTGGTATGGTGTGTTGGTGATGCTTGGCGCAGTTGCGGGTGCAGTGTGGGCTGAGAGAGAGATCAGACGGCGCGGCGAGAATGGGGAGGTGATCTGGGATGCGATGGTTTGGGTGTTGCCCGTTGGTATTCTTGGCGCGCGCTTGTGGTATGTGGTCAATAGCATTTTTAGCGGCGTTACTTATTATCTGGATAACCCCGCTCATATCCTTTATGTTTGGGAAGGCGGCTTGCATTTCTTTGGCGGTTTGCTGTTTGGCGGCATGGCTTTGATTTTCTTCCTCCGTAAGAATGGAATGGATACCTGGCTTTTTCTGGATGCGCTTGCTCCTGCCACGTTGTTGGGACAGGCCATTGCCCGACCTGCTAATTTTATTAATCAGGAGTTGTATGGCCAGCCGACTCAGCTTCCGTGGGGGATTCCAATTGAGGCGAGTCACCGCCTTGCTCAATATTCGGATATGACCATGTTTCCGTATGAGACAACCCGCTTTCACCCGACTTTTGCCTATGAAATGGTTTTGAATTTCCTCTTTGTTTTGCTCCTGTGGTGGCTTTCGCGCCGCTATGAAGAGGATTTGAAACCAGGTGCATTGTTTAGCGCCTGGCTTGTGTTTGCAGGACTTTCACGTACATTCATTGAATTCTTCCGACCAGATCAAGCCCGTATTGGGGATACGTTCATCAGTTATACGATGGCAGTCTCTTTTGCCATGGCTGTTGTGGGCGTTATTATGCTGTTGGTGCGTTTTGGAAAATTACAGCTTGCCTTGCTTGAAGGCTGGGAAGATGAATACCATGTTACAAAGAAGAGTGATAGTAAACCTGCCAAACCTCGCTCTCTTAATATGTCGGAGACGGATGAGGAAGACGCTGAACCTGTCATAATTGATGCTGACCTGGAAAATAAGACTCCTGCTGCTAAAAAGCCAGCAACAAAAAGAAAGACCCCTGCAAAAGAGACAAAAGCGCCTGTTGCCAAAAAATCAGCAGCGACAACGAAAACGCCTGCCACCAAGAAGCCGGCAACAAAACGCAAGAAGAGCGAAGAGTAAAGAATCAAAAATAGAGCGCCGCGCGGCGCTCTATTTTTTTTCTTTTTACCTGTCTAGTTCGATGCGGTTTACAGGAACCAGGTTATCTTCACGAGTTTCAAAATCGAACCTCTCAAAAATATCGGCATAGATCTTTACGATCTGTTCGCGGGAGAAGCCCATTTTCTCGTACGAGTAGTTGTGGTCACTGTTGAAGGTGAGAGTCTCTTTGACGGCCTGGTCAATGATGATGGGCAGGCCGGGTTTATCTGGGTACCCAAACTGTTCATAGAATCCGCGAATGACCATTTCCGGACGCTGGATCAAGTCATCGTATTTCAGAATCAGGTGGCGGGGAGAGGGATGCGCGTCTAAATAGGAAAGTGGATAGCGATACCAATGCTGGGTCATATCCAGAATTTCTTCAATGTAGTGATAGCCCGCAATGGGGTCGGTAAATTGGCGGCGGGCGTAGTTGATCCATGAAATGGTGGAGGGCAGCATATCCAGCGGGTTGCGGGCGAGGTAAATGATTCGCGCATCGGGGAAGAACTCTGTCAGTGTGGCGATCTTGGGGCTGAAGGCAGGGTTTTTTGCTACGAAATATTTTTTGCCCGTAGCATACATGTGCCGCTGCAACATGGATTTATAAAAGGTCATAATGCGCTTTTTGTGCTCAGGAGAAAGCGCCTCATCGAAATGCTGGTAGTTGGGCATTTCATCCATGAACGGGAAGAGGAAGGTAACGAAGTAACCATCCCAAACGGTTAGGTGAATGTTTTCGTCCTCTTCGGGTTGAAAAAATGAAATGGGATGAATCTTGATTTTGCCGAGCGTTTGGCGGTCAAATGCAAAGAGCGCGCGGTGCAGCGTGTTGTTTAAATATTTTTTATCCAAACGCGAGACGAATTGCGTAAGCTTCTTTTGGGTGACCGATGGCGTTAGGTAAATATCCCAAGTGGTCAGGCTGGTGAAGGTTTCCGAATCACGTGAAAGCAAGCGGTGCAAAAATGTCGATCCGCTGCGCAGATTGCCGAGAATGAAAAGCGGCTTTTCAATTTGATAATTTTTATAATCGGGGAAGAGAATGTCATCCAACCCAAAGCAGAGCCAGTGAATTGCCATGCCAAGCGGCCAGACAATATAAAAAAGGGCGAGGAAGAGAAATCGTTTACGGGTGAGGCGGGCTGTGGTGTTTTTTGATTTGAAGAACGAGCGGTAGAACGTGCGCCAAAAAAGGCGAAAATTATATTTCATTCAGGGCGGGATCCTTGCTATTTGATTTCCTTTGGATATTCTATCAGCAATTAATATTTTGTGATTAACGCCTTGTGAAGATTATTTGAACAAAATCCATCGCCTCTTTCCGCCCTGAAAATTGATTCTGTTTTCTATTTACATTCTTCCCGTCTGTGGGAGTAAAATTCAGCGCAGTTTATTTTAGAGGTTTTAATGGAGATGACCATGAGCGATTTATTGACCTACCAAGCAACACAGAATTATCTTGCAACCCTTGTCCCGCCACGCGAGATGGAATTGCAAGAGATGGAGGCTTATGCCGCGAAACATGATTTTCCCATCATCGGCCCTGCGTGTGGATATTATTGTTATCAACTGGCGCGGATGATACATGCCAGATCCATTTTTGAATTGGGGTCAGGCTATGGCTATTCCACTGCTTGGTTTGCCAAAGCCTTGCGGGAAAACGGCGGCGGCGTTGTGCATCACACGGTTTGGGATGAGGAACTGTCCAAGAGCGCACGCAGCCACCTGCTTAAGATGGGAAGCGATGACCTTGTCCAGTACCATGTCTCGGAAGCTGTCGATGCCCTGCGTAAGACCGATGGCCCGTTTGACATCATCTTCAATGATATTGATAAGCAGGCATATCCCGCCTCATTGCCTGTCATCACAGAAAAATTGCGCAGCGGCGGCTTGTTAATTATTGATAACATGCTTTGGAGTGGACGCATTTTTGATGCAAAAGATGTTTCGCCTGCCACAGAAGGCGTGCGCGAGTTTACGAAACAAATTACAACGGATTCAAGCTGGATCGTTTCTCTTGCGCCGATGCGCGATGGAATGATCGTGGCCTATAAAAAATAATGCACCCAGAGGATAAATGACCAACTTCAACATAACACCGAATCGTCGCAAGAATATCAACGGCACTAAGTGGACATTTGTCCCGAAGGATGTGCTGCCTATGTGGGTGGCCGATATGGATTTCCCTGCTCCTAAGCCAATTTTGAACGCTTTGCATAAAGTGGTGGATCATGGCGTGTTGGGGTACGAAATTCCGGGCAAGGTTTTGCAGGAAACTGTTGCAGCCCGTATGGATCGTTTGTACAAATGGAAGGTGAAGCCAGAGGCTGTGTTGGCCGTGACCGGCATTGTGAGCGGATTTAGTATTGCGGCACGCGCATTTTGTTCGCCGAAAAAAGGCGTGGCGATTCAGACGCCTGTGTATAACGAATTTCACGAAGTAAAAAATAATGTCAGCATCCCGCAGGTGGATATTCCGTTGGTTAAGAAAGTGAAGGGGAATATTATTTCGTATGAGATTGATTGGGATGTGTTCGAGAAGCAGGTGAAGAAAGCGAGGATTTTCCTGTTGTGCAATCCGCATAACCCGTTGGGGATCATTTTCTCCCGCAAAGATTTGTCCCGCATGGCGGAAATTTGCATCAAGAATAAAGTGATCATTGTCTCGGATGAAATACATTCCGAGCTGCTGTTAGGTGGCAACAAGTTCACACCAATGGCGAAGATTTCCAAAGAGATCGAAAAGCACGTTATCACGCTAGTTGCACCGTCCAAGACCTTTAATGTCCCCGGGTTGTTTTGTGGGTTTGCGATCATTCCAAATGAGGAACTCCGCAAGCCTTTTGAAACGGAATTGAACCATCTGCGCTTGCATGTTGGCAGCATGGGATTGCACGCTGCGAATACTGGTTTCTCTGGTCAATGTGACGGCTGGCTGAAGGAATTAAATGCCCACCTGACAGGCAATCGCGATTTTCTCGTAGATTATGTGACGAAGTACATGCCTAACGTCCGCACGACAGTGCCAGATGCCACCTATTTGGGCTGGCTCGATTTCACACAAACGGGAATCGATGGTTCGCCTTTTGATTTCTTCCTGAAACATGCAAAAGTCTTTTTGAGCGATGGAAAGATCTTCGGCAAAGAAGGGGAAGGGCATGTGAGAATCAATTTTGGTACTTCGCGTGCTCTGCTGAAAGAGGGGCTGGATAAGATGGCTAAGGCAATGTCGAAAATTTAATTTGTTTTCGCC
>CAZHOX010000170.1:0-6563 GCA_964534345.1 uncultured Anaerolinea sp. | reverse complement strand
ACATCCACTTTTTCATCGCCGCGCAGCACGGTCAGAACCACCGTATCACCCGGGGATTTATGTGTGATGAGGTAGGCCAACATTTCGTCGAAGGTGCGGGTTTCTTTTCCGTCAATGGCAATGATCAAGTCACCGCCAGAGAGCAGGCCAGGGACAGAGGTGGACTTATCTCCGGCAATGATGCCTGCTTTGTCGGCTGGGCCGCCAGATACGATGCTGGTCACATACGCGCCCGTGTAGGACTTCAGCCCAAGCGCTTCCACCATTTCGAGGCTGAGTGAGTCCATGGAGGAGATGCCCAAAAATGGATAATCATAATTGCCGTCTTTGATCAGCGAAGGAACAACACGCTTGACCATGTTGATGGAGATGGCAAAGCCAATGCCAGAATTGACTGGCTCACCTGTATCCGTAAAGTTCGTGGTGCGGATGGCGCGGTTGATGCCGATCACCTCGCCGTTGATGTTGAAGAGCGGACCGCCGGAATTGCCCGGGTTGATGGCGGCATCGGTTTGGATGATGTCACCTGCAGTGAACAAATTTCCATCCGGCGATTCGTGTGCAGAGTCTAATGTGCGGCCAAGCGCGGAGATAATGCCGACCGTCATGGTGGTATCCAGCCCAAAGGGGTTACCAATGGCAATTACGGTCTGACCAACTTTCAGCGAGTCTGAATCGCCGAGTGGCAGCGGGTGAAGCTCCTCAGCAGGCGCATCCACTTTAATGACGGCAACATCTGAATCGGTGTCTGTTCCGATCACCGTGCCATAGACCATGTATCCAGAAGTGAAGCGGACTTCAATCACTTTTGCATCCTGAATGACATGGAAGTTCGTAATAATATGCCCTTCCCCATCATAGACAAATCCCGACCCTGAACCCAGATCGGTGAGAATGGCAACAGTGCCAGCGCTCACGCCATCATAAATCGCTACCAGGTTATCCTGCTGTGCAGCCGGATTGATAACCGTTGTATCAGATGGAGAAATTGTTGCAACCGGTTGTACCTCACCAGTAGGTTGGACTGCGGCTGGCACAGGGCTTTGACAGGCCAGTACCGCCAGAACAAGAACCACTAAAGCAAGGACACTTTGTTTTGTTTTCATGCAAACTCCTAATTAAAATTTGATGCGGGATGCTTCTTCGATCAGTTCTATCTGCTTCGACGACAGGTATTTGGGAATCTGTACTTTCAATTTCACGAACAGGTCACCTTTTGTGGTTGGGCTTTTCAGGTGCGGCATTCCACGCCCGGCCAGCCGAAAGACTTGTTCCGGTTGTGTACCTGCGGGAATATTTAATTTGATCTTTCCATTTGGCGTATCCACTTCCGCTTCGCCGCCGAGGATCAACGTAAAAACGCTTACGGTGGATGTTGTGGTTAAGTTGCTTCCATCACGCTCAAAGCGATTCTCATCTTCAATTTGGATGACCAGATAAAGATCGGTTCCTTCCGGTCCCGCGCCTGCCACTCGTACTTTGGAGCCTGTCTTCACCCCGGCAGGGATGCGCACCTGCAACTTGCGCGAGTTCGTTTGCAACTGGCGCATTGTGCCTTCATACGCTTCCTGAAAGGTGATCGAAAGATCCTGCTGATAACCGGTCTCCTGTTGCATTTGCTGGCCGCGTGCCGAAGAACGAACTGCCTCTCCAAAGATGGTGCGGAAGAAATCGGAGAAGGTGGCCCCGCCTCCGCCGAAGACATCGTCTGCACTGCCGCGCTGGCCCCCGCCTTGCTGCTGGAACCAATCATCCCAACGGAAATCTCCTGGTCTGCCGCCGCTCGTGCGGAAATCGGAGTAGGCGCTGCCCAACTGGTCGTAGCGCGCGCGCTTTTGCTCATCGCTCAAGACCTGATAGGCTTCGTTGATATCCTTGAACTTATCCTCGGCTTTTTTGTCACCGGGGTTTTTATCAGGATGATATTTCATGGCAAGCTTGCGATACGCCGAGCGAATATCATCTGCGCTGGCTTTGCGCTCCACACCGAGGATCTTGTAATAGTCTTTGTATTCCATACTTCTATTTTCATCCCTGCGCAGGGAGTGAGTCAAGCGCCCAAAGGTTACACTTACATAACTCTAACCTGCGCTTTTTATATGGTACAGTTGCAAAAAAATATTCTAAAAAGAAAAGATGAGAGAACTATGAAATCAATATGTGTTTTTTGTGGGTCATCCGATTCGGTTCATGCAGACTATAAAGCGGCTGCTTTTCAATTGGGCGTTACCCTTGCTCAACGAGGCATTCGGCTTGTGTATGGCGGCGGAAAGACCGGCCTGATGGGTGAAGTGGCGAACGGAGCATTATCGGCGGGCGGCGAGGTGATCGGCGTCATCATCCCATCCATGAATACGCCTGCGCTCGCGCACACCGGACTCACCCGCATGGATGTGGCCCCCGATATGCACGGACGCAAAGCCCGTATGCACGAACTCTCTGACGGGTATATTGCTTTACCTGGCGGTTACGGCACATGGGATGAACTCTTTGAGACCATCACCTGGGCGCAGACTGGTGCACACGAGAAACCCGTGGGTATGTTGAACATCAAAAACTATTATGCCCCTCTTCTCGCCGCCATGGATCATGCAGTGGAAGAAGGCTTCGTTTTCCCCGAACATCGCAAAGCCGTGTTTAGCGGAACAGAACCAACAGAATTGTTGAACGAGATGGAGAAGTACGAACATCCGCGTGAAGCGGTGAAGAGATGGTTGAAAGAGGATTAAACGAACATCCCGCAGAATTTATTCTGCGGGATGTTTCTATTTCGCTCACACTTGCGTCAAAATGATCGGCTCGTTCTTTGTGACAATGATCGTATGCTCGAACTGCGCGGCAATGGTTTTATCAATTGTCTGCAAAGACCAGCCATCTTTTTTCTCAACGACGCGTCCTTTGCCGGTGGTGAGGAAAGGCTCAATGGCTAGAACCAGCCCTTCGTTAAGAATGCGGCGGTCATCTGGTTTATAAAAGTTAAATATTGAGGCAGGTTGTTCGTGCAGTTTGTGTCCGATGCCATGACCCGTCAGATCGTAAATGACACCGAAGCCATTTTGGGCAGCTTCTTCCTGAATGGTCTTGCCAATGATGTTGATCGGCTGTCCTGCCACGGCGGCATGGACGGCCTTGTTCAATGCAGAGCGGGTGGCTTCCAGCATTCTTTCGTATTCAGGGATGTGCTTTGCGACCACCATCGAAGCGCCGGTATCTGAAAAATAACCGTCCATCTCGGCGGAGACATCAATGTTAATTAACTCGCCTTCACGCAGCACGTGGTTATCCGGAATGCCATGCGCAATGATCGGCGAGATGCTGATGCAGGTTGCACCGGGGAATTGATACATGGCTTGCGGCGCAGAAGTTGCGCCTTCCTTCTTTAGAAATTCGTTGCCAATGTGATCCAGTTCGGCAGTGGTGATTCCCGGCTTGGCTTCAGCCATCATTTTTTTTAGTGCCATTGCACAAACGCGGCCAATGGCTTTTAAATATTTAATATCCTTTTCAGAATCAGCGGTCATGTTAGTTTTCTTTTATTCCTCTTTCAATAGTTTTGCGATGTTCCAAAAAATGATCGCTTGTGTCGCCGATCACCCACATGAGAAGCGGACGTTTTTCGGGATCATTTGCGTGACGCGGCATGAGCAGGTCTTCAAAGCTCATAGCCTCAAGTTTCGCGGTCAGACTCGCGTATGCCTGCTTCAGGCCATCCAGCACTTCGCTGCGCTGACGGTTTTTGTTGCGCTCGAAAAGTACAGGGTTGATGACTTCCATATCCCAGTCTTTTGTCACATCTTCCGAAACTCCCATCACTTCATGGGCGGGGCGCTTGTCCATATGATACCCCATCAGGATATTCATCCATTCGGTGAGGTGGGCAAGGTTGTCTTTGGGCGACCAGCCACCAGAGTCAGGCTTGGTCATTTGCTCGTCGGTCAATGTCTCTGCTACAGCCAGTAAAAGTTTCCACTCCCGCTCAATTGCAGACATTAATTCTTTTTTATTTCCAGGCATCCATTCTTCGGTCATTGCATTCTCCTATAAAACGATCAACTTGCCTTCTTCCAGTTTTTCCTTTTCCTGATCTTTGCGCAAAATATATGCCTCGCCGCGGACGAGGGTGGTCTTCTTCCCATCCACTTTGACATAGGCGCCATCACATAACATGATGACAGAATTGTCGTGAAAGGTGTAATACTCGCTCAACCAATCATCCTGCACAGATTGTCCATAGGCATCCAGAGGATAATGGGCAAAGAAGTTGAAGGGGGTTGCATTCAGCCCGTCAAAGTGCGGGGTCTTGACCATGTTCATATCGGTGGACGTGAGAATGTTCGGGCCACACAAAATTGTCCCTGCGCTGAACCCAACCACAGGCAGACCGGCTTGAATCTTTTTCTTTAGGTAGGGCATCACTCCGCTGGAATGCAAGCGGTGATTGAGCAAAAATGTATTCCCGCCTGAAATATACGCCACAGCGCTATCACGCAGGATGTCTTCGATCTCTTTCTGGCGCATGAGTTCTGTATTGATGATCTCCACGCGAGCCAGTCCTTTGAATTGCTCTTTTGTATATTCCAGCCATCTCTCCCCGTTCAAGAAAGCGAGGGGCAAGAATGCAATTACAGGATCGTCTTTATTTTCCAAATACGGGCGGCAGGCCTCAACAACATCGCTGATGTTATTCTTGCCGGGGATGGAAAAAAGGTGGAGAGTAATAGGGGGCATGGTAATCCTTCAACTTGTAATCTGTAACTTTCAACCTTCAACCTGCAACCTGCCAACAATTACTCTCTTCAACTCTGCTTGCACAGACTCCCACTTCTGGTCTGAATTCACCACCACCCAGCGGTTTGGCTCGGCTTTCACCATTTCCAAATAGCCTGTGCGGACTCTTTCGTAGAATTTCACTTCGTGGTCATCCATGCGGTTCCACTCGGATTCGTTTTGTTTTTTGCGCTTTAAGCCAACTTCCACATCAAGATCGAGCAAGATCGTCAGGTCTGGGGTTAATCCGCCTGTTGCATATTTCACCAAAGCGCGGACTTGCTCCAAATCCTGCTGATGCCCGTAGCCTTGATAAGCAATGGTCGAATCGTAATAACGGTCAGAGATAACGATTTCCCCTGCATCCAAACGCGGCTTAATGACTTGCTCCACGATCTGGGCGCGCGCTGCTTGATAGAGCAGAGTTTCCGTGCGCGGGTGCATTTCCACGTTCTTCAAGTCGTGCAAAATATCGCGAATTTGCTCGCTGATGGAGGTGCCGCCCGGTTCGCGGGTGGGGAATACAACATGTCCCTTCTCGCGCAGGAACTCCACAAGATGCGGGATGTGAGATGTTTTACCAGAGCCTTCGGGGCCTTCGAGTGTGATGAACATATTCCTCAACTTAAAAGATGATTAAAAAATATTGATTTTGTTTTATACAAACTCTTAGCGTGTTTTTAACTACTTGCAATTTTAATGCCAAAAATTTAATTGAGATGTCATTTTCGAGGACTAGAATTTTTTCATACTCGGAGGCACAAATGACATTGAAAAAATCTCTCTATGTTTTACTGGTTGTTATCGTTGCCGCAGGATCTGCCTTAACAGGTGCGATTGCCGGCGGGTTCGCGGTCTATCAGGTTGCGAACCAGAAACAGGCTGTTGACTCATCAACTGGCAGCCCAACAATTTTATCCACCAATCATACTCCTGAACAAAGTTTTACCATCAGCTCAACGAATATTGAGACGGATATAACGCAGTCTGTTCAGAAGGTTGGTCCGGCTGTCGTAACCATTATAGGGACTATCCCCGGCCAGCAGACGATCTTCGGCGTAACGGAAGATGGCAAAGTCAGTGGAAGCGGCTTCTTTATTTCAGACCAAGGTTACATTGTTACCAACAATCACGTTGTGGATGGCACAAAAGATGTCAGCATTATCCTTTCGGATGGCACGGAGCAAAGCGCGACCATCGTGGGAACTGATCCTTATTCTGATATCGCAGTTCTAAAAACGGATGGCGGTGTCCCCGCGACCGTAACGCTTGGGAACTCCGACCTTCTCAAGCCCGGTGAATCGGTGATCGCTATCGGCTCACCGCTGGGTGATTTCAAGAACTCGGTCACGGTGGGTGTGGTCAGCGCCACAGGACGCTCCATCGATACTGGCCAAGGATACACTGTCGAAGGCTTGATCCAAACGGATGCGGCCATCAATCAGGGTAATTCCGGTGGACCATTGGTCAACCTGGCTGGCGAAGTGGTCGGCGTCAATAATATGATCGTGCGCGGTTCAGGCAGTGGAAATGTGGTTGCCGAAGGGTTAGGCTTTGCCATCTCTGCCAACACTGCGCAGGCAGTGGCGAATCAGATCATCGAGAAAGGCTATTTCTCGCGCCCGTTTATGGGAATTAGTTACCAAGCCATCACCCCGGATATTGCCACCGCTTACCACCTGCCCGCAGAATGGGGTGTGTATGTTCAAAAAGTAGCGGATAACAGCCCCGCAAAAACAGCAGGTCTTCAGGAAGGCGATATCATCGTCAGCTTGAACGATGTCAAAATGGATGAG
>CAZHOX010000169.1:0-6740 GCA_964534345.1 uncultured Anaerolinea sp. | reverse complement strand
CATCATCCAATTCGGCGATGACGATCTCGGCGGTGGTGTAGATTTTGCAGCCGCTGACGAGATGTCCGCCGGTGGTGATGCCGTCTCCATCGGAGATGGCAATGTGAATGTGCGAGCCGTGGATGGAAACTGTCCCTGTCATGGAGACGATCTCGAAATGACCTTCGTATTCGTTGTAGTAGCTGCGGTTCGCAAGACGCAGGGTGGCGTGAGTCAGGCTGCCGACTGAACTGAGTACACAGCCCGCTTCGATTCTTTTTTCTGCAACAAATGCTTCGATAGAGTCGAACAAGTCCTCTGTTGGTTTGAGACGGAAGGTGTGGGTCTTCATTCTTTCCTCTTTCTTTAAAGTTTGGGATCTTTTGAATCTATTAAAACAAAAAGACATGGAATGCGTATTTGCAATCCATGTCTTTATTTTACAGGGATAAGCTACCAGAGTGGGAAACCGATCAACGAGACGAGCCAGTCCACCATGGGGGGATAAATTTGCAAGCCAACCAAGCCAACGATGATGCCAAGAACCGCGCCTGCAACAATGTCTGAGAGGTAATGCACGCCCATTGCAACGCGAGCCAAAGCTACCAGCGGAGCCCATATCCATAGTACAGTGACAAGCCACGGCGGGGCAAGAGCCGAGCCGACGACTGCGATCAAGAAGGAGCGGGCGGCGTGTCCAGATGGGAAGGAGTGCGGGTCGGTGTTGCGATAGATTCCGCCCCATTCGCCTGCTGGTCTTTCGCGACGGACGAGGAATTTGATCGCCAGTACCACACCGGCCAAGCCGAGAATGCCGAAGAATTCAACAACTTCCCATTGCTTCCAAAAAGGGGTGCTAAAGAACCAAGCGGCGAGGAGCGCGGCGAACCAAAACCATGAGTCACCGGAGTGGGCGAAGAAGACAGCGACACTGCGCAAAAAACCCGGCTTTTCAGCCACTCGTAATTGGCTGGAGAGTCGGGCATCAAGCTCGAGGATGGAACGAAGACTCATTTCTTCTTTGCCTTCGATTCTGTTTTGGGTGCGGATTTTTTTGCGGTTCGTTTTTTCTGGTTTTCCATATCTTCACGCATCAATTCAAGCTGGTGAGGTTTGTCCACATCCATGCAGGGTTCGGCGCGATCCCAAATGATGGCGCGGCCTTTGATGCCGATGCGTTGCGAAGCGCGCTCGACCAATGCTTGCAAGGTGAATTGACGCGTGAACAACTGGAAGAGGGTGTCCAACCCAATGACTGCTGCCTGGCGCAAGGGACTCTTGCGATTGCCAATGAGTTCTTCCCAAGTGTCGAGGTGGTCGGTTGTCATGCTGACGTGAATGACATTGACGTCTGAGCCGCAGACTTCCATGTCTTTGAGTTTTGTGAAAGTACGTTTTGAAGTTGGGAAACGGGTTTCCATTACTTCACGCGGGCAGACGCCATAGTACAGATCATCTTCTGTTTCCATGCAAGTCTCCACCAACCAATCGACCATCTCTGGTTTGAGGGCGGGGATGTCGGAGGAAACAAGAAGAACGTATTCATTCTTTTTATTTAATTCAAGCGCCTTGTTCACGCCTGTGACAATATTTGCCAACATACGGCCTTGATTGGAGATATAGTGAATAGGCTTTTTACAAGTGAGGCCGCTTTTGGGAGAAAGGCCAATGACAATGACGTTATCCACACTTTTGGCATCGCCAAGTGCATCCAAAATCCATTGCACCATGGGCTTGCCAGCCACATCGATCAGCGCTTTTGAGTCGCCGTTGGAATAGACATACAAGGGGTCACCAGGCTGCGGAATTCCGCCAGCAGTTACGATGGCATCCATAGTTAGTTCAACTCCTGCAATTGAGGTTCAAAGCCAAGTTTGTCGAGAAGCTCGGTCAATTCGGGCCAGGTAAGGGGGCGTCCTTTGCCAGAGACAGCCACGAGCGCGGCTTCGAGCATATTTGTACCGAAGGAGCGGCCGTCCATGACAGGGGTGGTGGTGATGAGGTATTTGACGCCTGCTTTTTTGAATTCGGCAACATCTTCAGGCGTGGTGGTGTTGGTGACGATGACCTTGTCTTTTAAGTCGGCGGGCATGAAGCGTTTGATATAGTGGCAGTCGCCTGCGATGACCGTTGCCCAGGCGTAATACTCACCCCATTTGGGTGTGCGCTTTTCCTGTTTCTCGCCGGTGGGGTAGATCCATGCGAAAGGCAGGCGGCCTGCAATGGGCATGAGCAATGCAGCAACAAATTTGAGCTGGCTGATCTTGCGAATGGCAATGGGAATATCCAACCCGAACATGAGATCGCCAAAGACAGTTTCGTAGCCGGAATCTGCAAAGGCTTGTGAGAGTCCCCAGCGGTCTACGCCTACGGCAATGAGGACTTTGCGTCCACGGGAGTTGATGTAATCACCAATTTGTTTATCGAGAAAGACAGGGGCTTTATTTTCCAGGGTGTTCTTTAATCCGCCGCCATCGACCAGCGGTGTCTTTTTGACAAAACGTACCATGGGGGCGACTGAATAAAAGGGATACCATTTTCCATCTGCCAATGCCCCCAAGTCTGCGCCGCCGACACCAAATGCATCTACTGTTCCATCAAGTTCCTTGTATTTTAATGCGGCGGCTTCCATATCCCCATCTGTGCCAATGCGTTCAATGCTGACTTTTTCGCCAAGCAGTGTTACTTCCACTGCCTTATTGCGTTTGGATGAACCAATGCTGATACTGACTGCACGTTTCATGAAGAATCCTCCTCGGATGAGATAGCGCCAGTTATATCACGAATCAGCTACCGGATTTGGCTGGAAGCGTGAAGAAGAATGTAGCCCCTTTTTCCGCTTCGCTCTGGACCCATATCCTGCCGCCGTGGACTTCGATGATTCTCTTCACGAGGGTAAGACCAATGCCCGTTCCTTCGGAGGCTGCGTCCAGTTTGTTGAAGAGGCCGAATATTCTATCGTGGTGGATGGGATCGATCCCCATGCCATTATCCCGAACATAGAAAATGGGTTTGCCGTCTTCAAAGCCATTGTGCCCGATCTCAATACGGGGATGAGCATTTTGCGATATGAATTTTGCTGCATTATCCAGCAAATTCTGAAGTACTTCGATGAGGCGTTGGCGGTCTCCATAAACGTTTGGGAGGTTTTCATCAACATGGATTTCAATATTTTTTTCGTGCAAACGGCCATGCACAATTTCCAATGCTTCTCGAACGAGTTCTTCAAATGAAATGATTTGGTACGGGTTAGTCAGGCGCCCCACCCGTGATAACTCCAGCAATTCGTTTAGCAGGGTTTGCATTTTATCGGTTGCATCGGCAATGCGCTGGGTATCGGCCTTTAAGCGGACTGTGTTTCCGCTGGCAGCATCCTGTTCCAAAAACCCAAGAAAGCCCTTGATGGTGATGAGCGGAGATTTGAGATCGTGCGAAACAGTATATGTGAAGCGCTCCAACTCGCTGTTCTTTTCTTCCAGTTCATTGATCAGCTTTTCGCGCTCGGTTTCCACCCATTTGCGCTGGCTGATATCGCGCACCATGATGATCGCAGATTCAGAAGTAACTGCTGTCACTCGTGCTTCAAAAAATTGAACTTCCTCTTCGGGGGGCATACCATATTCAAACGCATGGAGTTGGCCAGTTTCCATGGAACGTTCAAGGGCAAACATGGTCTGCTCTGCTATGGCTGGTGGAAATAGGTCTCTGATATTTTTGCCAATAAATTCCTCAGGAGGCATTAAGGGAGATATTTCTGCGGAAGCCATAAAATCTAAAAACATCCCATCTCGGGCAACCTCGAAGATCATATCTGGGATGGCTCTTAAGATGGCGCGTTTACGCGCTTCCGCGTTTTGCAGATCCAACTCTGCCCGTTTTTGTTCGGTAACATCATAGAACATGGACAAAACAGAGGGCTGCGAATCGATCTCGATCAATTCATAAAAAGCGATGGCAGAGCGAGGCTGGAGGGTTTCATATTCCAGAAAATTGTAATTTGAGTTAACAATGGAATGTTCTTGTTTAAGTTTTTCTATAAATTTTTTGCGGTCTTCCATGGTATCCCACATATCCAACTCCTCGGCTGTTTTACCGATGGATACTTTGGGGTTGTAGCCTGTTATCTTCCAGTATGCTTCATTCGCATCCAACAATTGACCGCGATCCAGGGTCGTAATACAAATAGCAACCGGACTGGCCTGAAACACCTTACGGAAGCGTTCTTCGCTTTCCTTGAGCGCCCTTTCTGATTGGCGTTGTTCAGAAATATCATAGAACATGCAGATAATGCATTGCTGTTCCTTGATATTGATCAACTCATAATAGGCAATGGATGTTTTATTAGGACGGTCTTTCAGATGGAATTCCACTGGAACATTTTGTAAATAGCGTTTGTCTATCAGGTCTTGCGTGAACTTTTCACGATCTTCTGCGCCCGGCCACAACTTCAATTCTACAGAAGTTTTTCCTAAAACATCCACGGGAGCAATCCCAGTCAACTCACCAAAAGCAGTATTGACCTGTAAAAATCTACCCTCTTCAAGGGTCACAATCGCAATGGCGACATAACTGTTATCAAATACTTTACGGAATAATTCCTCGCTGGAACGCAGCGCCTGTTTTGCCAACTCGCGTTCGTTAATCTCTTTCTGTGCCTGCTCAAAAAGGCGGGCATTATCAATGGCGAGTGATGCCAACGCTGCAAAGCGTTCCATAAGATTCATCTGCTCTTGTGTGAACATTTTCTTTCGATCCACATGAGCGATCGCAATTGCCCCGATGATGGTATTTCCCACTTTAAGTGGGACGCCCATCACTGAGAAGAAACTGGCCTCTACAAAAACCGGCATTCGATTCTCCCAGGCGGTATAGTCATTAATGATCAATGCCTGTCCGCTTTCCCACACAGTACCTGTTACGCCCTCTCCTTTTTTCGCAAGGGCTCCATTAAACCCCGCAAGAACGCCATGCCCTACCTCCTGCCGAAATGCGGAACCATCTGGTGTAACAAGTTCGATAAGACCATGCTCTGTATTTAGCAGGTCACAGGCGCGGGTTAAGATGGAATCAAGCAGTGGCAAAAGATCTGAACGGTTAAGCAGACCTAATGCTGTTTCATTCAACGCAGTGAGATATTCTGTCTGCCTTTGTAACTTTTCTTCCGACCGCAGCCTTTCCTTCAACTCAAGGCGGGCATCGTAGAGTGTACGATTTAGATTGGCGATCAATAAATAGATAAGGAAGCCTGTCAACAAAAATACAGCCGTCAGGTCGCGGGCATAACTATAGGGGTCGTCAAATTCAAAAACACGCATCCCCTGCTGTTCTTGAAATGCTAAATACCAGAGAATAACAATACTGAGAAAGCCAAAAAAAAGTCCTTCCCGCCAGCCAAGCAAAAGTGCAGCAAGAAGGATAATGACAAGATAAGAAATGGCGGCAACATCGCGAAGGCCGTCTGAATTCCAGGCTTGAACTGTCATGGCTAGCCATGTGGACGAGACCAGAAACAACCCCGCGCCGCGCACATATCCCTTGCGGACCATGACCTGAACGATCAGAATCGTCACGATCACCGAAGGCAGCGTGATCATGGAAGATTGGCTCAGCCATCCTCCTGTCAACATGCGAATCAGGATAAGCGAAAAAACAATGGCAATTGCGCTCCACCCAAAGGAATTAAGGGTTTGCGCGAGACGGGTTTTTTCTTCGTTATCAAAAATCGGGCTTTTAAAAAAACGATGGAACCGGTCAGGCATAGAAATTATTATATATCATGTCTAAGTGAAACCAGAGTCTTAATAAAAAAAGGGTGAGATGTTGTCATCTCACCCAAAACAGCTAATAGGGTCTTGCCAGCAAATCATCCAGCACTTTTTTCGAGGACTCATCAATCACCGCATGCTGGCTGCCGCCGTGGGAGTCCATCGTCACGACGACGGGAAACTCTTTAACTTCGATGACCCACATGGCTTCGGGCACGCCAAAGTCCATTTTGAAGACGCCATGCACCTTTGTAACGGTTTGGGCGAGGAAAGAAGCAGCCCCGCCGATGGCATGGAAATAAACTCCCGGCGTTTCCTGGCAGCCCTTGAGAGTCTTTGCGCCCATGCCACCTTTGCCGATCACACCTTTGACGTTGAAATGCTTCATCACGTCTGCCTGATACGGTTCTTCGCGGATAGAAGTTGTTGGGCCGGCCGCAATAAATTTATAGTCTTTCGTATCCAAGCCAGCGACGACAGGCCCGCAGTGGTAGATGATGGAGCCGTTCAACAGCTTCTTCAACTCCTCGTACACTTGCAGGTCATCGCCTTGAGGCTGGCGGGTTTTCTTGATGAACGTATCCATCATCCATTTATGCGCGGCATCACGGCCAGTGACCATCATGCCCGAAATCGCAACGGTGTCACCAACTTTCAGGTCGCGGATGGCTTCATCACTAACAGGAGTAGTTATATGTTTCATCGTTCTCTCCGTTAATCGTAAGTTACTTCTTCGCCCTTCACCGTCAACTTACGGCGGCGATATGCCCAACACATATAAGAAACAGAGACAAAGTATGAGGCAGGCAAACGGCTTAAGCCGACAATCTTCGTATCCAATACGGTGGTCTTGCCGCCAAAGCCCATGGGACCAATTTCCATTTCGTTGGCTTCCTTCGTCAGGCGTTCTTCGAGTTCAGCGAGTTTCGGGTCGGTATTGCGGGTGCCCATTTCGCTGAACAGCACTTCTTTGGATTTGATATAGGAAGAACCGCG
>CAZHOX010000168.1:0-6750 GCA_964534345.1 uncultured Anaerolinea sp. | reverse complement strand
AAAACTCGGAGGTCTGCTTTTACGAGCTAATCTGTTTCTTTATTCGATATTGATAGAGCATCCACCCGGCTACACCAAACAAGAAGGCAGTTATCACTCCTTCGTTAGTGGGACTAAAAACAAAGCCAAGCGGCCCCTTGACTTCGATAAACCCGTTTATCAGCAGCGGCATACTCAAAGCGTTGATGACATTGTGCAGGATAAACACAGGCCACACGGATTTGCTCAACAACCTAATTTCGCCGAAAAGGATCGCAGTGGGGAACATGACGATATAACCCGTGATGAGAAAAACAGGAATGCTGGTTGTGATGGCGCTGTTCAGTGTGGCACGGTCAAGGAAGTAGTAATAGTAGGGCAGATGCCAGGACATCCATAGGATGCTGACGATGAAGTGATTCCACATGGGGTGAATTTTGGCTGCTTCCAACCGAGGGGTGAGATAGCCGCGCCATGCAAATTCTTCGAAGATATTTTTCATCAACGAGCCGACGAACATTGTGCCAGCAACGGAAAAATAAGCGGCGACGCCTTGCGCGGCAAAACCGTCTGCGGAGGCGATGCCGAAGAGGGCCGCCAAGCTAAAGGTTAAGAGAGAGGCGAGCGGATAGACGAGGACTGCTACAAGGTACCACTTCCAGCCTGAGAGGAGATTCAGCCCAAAGCCAGCATCCTTCCAGCCATCTCCTGCAAAAGCACGAAGAAAAATTCCTGATAGGGCGGGAGTGGTAAGCCAGACCAGCGCGCCTAAACTTTGCATGGGCGGCATGGTGTTGCCTGTGATGTTGTTAAGCCAGATGCCGAGCCAACCGCCGAAGACCGTGAAGAGCGCTACGATGACAATGTTACGAATAATTTTGTTCATGAGTTTCCTATGTTGATCGTGTAATTTTTATTTTCGATGCGCTCGATGGCTGATCTCAGCCATGCCGCGTTGGATTGGGTGTTTGTGTATCCAGCCTCTAAAGTGAGGACACTGAGGAAGATGGCGCGCTGGTCGTTGATCTTCGGTGGTGTGTTTTGGATCATTTGAAATACCGATTCGTACAGCGCTAGTTGCTCTTCGATCTTTTTGAGTTTTTCACGAAATACGTGGAGCAGTTCTGCGTCGTTGAGCTGGCTTCCAAAATAAACTTGAATGAGAAAAGGCTCGCGGTCGTCGCGTTCGGGCAGGGGAGTGGCGAGCCATTGATGCAGCTCGCCGCGACCCGCCTGGGTGATGTTGTAAATTTTCATATCGAGGCGTTCTTCGCGTTCGATCACTTCCTTTTCCACAAAGCCGCTTTCTTCAAGCTCTGCGAGCGTGCGGTAGATCTGGCTTTGGTTGGCCGGCCAAAAATGCTGCACGGAGTTGTCGAAGGCTTTTTTGAGATCGTAGCCTGAAAAGGGAGCAAACGAGAGGAAGCCAAGAATGGCATGTTTTAATGACATATGTTTTCCTTGCGTGTATTCAGTGTGTTTCTTGTACTATAATACTTGTATTATAGTATTTGTGATATATTGTGTCAAGGGATAAAAAAACACCTTGAATTCAAGGTGTTTTGGGAATGGGAGTTTTATGAAAGCGTAAAGAAAAAGGTTGTGCCTTTTTGAGTGCCTTGCGACTCGATCCATATCTTGCCGCCATGCACTTCTATGATTCTTTTCACGAGAGCCAGCCCAATTCCTGTTCCGTTGCTGTGGGGGTCAAGTTTATCGAACAGGCCGAACACTTTTTCGTGAAATTTTTTCTCGATGCCGATTCCGTTGTCTTTTACAAAGAAGGTGTTTTTATTTTCCAGCTTTTGGACGCCGATCTCAATAACGGGGTGCTTTTCGTCTCCCATGAATTTACAGGCATTGTCCACCAAGTTTTGGATGACTTCAATGAGTCTTTCGGTATCTCCAAAGACTTCTGGAAGTTCGCTTCCTACTTTAACTTGTACCTGTCTCACTTGCAATTGGCCTTCTACTCGCTGTAGAGCCTCTTTGACGATTTCGCCAAATGGCGATTGCTTTGGTTCGTTGATCACACGTCCCACACGAGAGAGTTCCAGCAATTCATTGAGCAGGATATGCATTTTTTCGGTGGCTTCTGAGATGCGCTTAATATCGCTTTGCAGGCGTTCAAAATTCCCGATGCGTGCATCCTGTTCAAGATAGCCGAGAAATCCGCGGATGGTGATGAGAGGTGACTTTAGATCGTGCGATGCGGAGTACGTGAAGCGCTCCAACTCTGCATTTTTCAATTCCAGTTCGGAGATCAGCTGCTCTTGAATGGTCAATTCCCGTTTCAGAGATTCTTGCAGCCGCGTATTTTCAATGGCTACGGCAAGATTGGCAGCGATGGTGGAGAGTAGGCGTACATCGTTCTCAGTGAAAGCGTGTTCAATTTCCATATCCTGCATGGAAATTGCGCCAATGGCGCGGTCTTCGATGAGCAGGGGAACAGTGAGTGAAGATTTGGCGGGGTTGTTATCGTAGTAGATCGCTCCATGCTTTGCCGATACTTCTACCCAATTTTCATTAATCACGAGTGGCTGCTTCATTTCCATTACGCGGGATGTCATGCCTTTCCCGAACTTGAGCGGCGTATTTTCGATTGGCCTGCCTTCATCAAAATAATAGGGGAAGTAGATGACATTAGAGGTAGTATCCAGCAGGGCGATAAAAAGGCTGGAAACGCTAAATGTGGTTTTGATCTGCTCCCCGGTGTGTCCGATCAGGTTTTTCAAGTCGGTCTTGGCGATCAATGCTTCGCTGACGCCTCGAACGGTATCCAGATCGGTGATGCGTTTCTTTATTTCTTCCTCAGCTATTTTACGGGCAGTGATGTCCATCATAAAGCCTTGAACCAAAAGCTGATTTTCAGCATCTACAAAAAATAACCCTTCATCATAGATCCAAATATAGCGTTCATCTCTGGTCTTCAACCGATATTCAAGACGGGGCATACTGCCGGATTTTAGAGCAAGGATTTCTTTTTCCATGATTTGGCTGCGATCATCTGGATGCATTTGTTTGTACCAGAAACCCTGGTCGCTCATCCACTCTTCTGCTGTGTACCCGATCAGCGTAGTTACCTGTGGGCTGATGTATTGCCATTTCCCGTTTTGGCCGGGTTCTGCCACATAGACCACAGCAGGGATTCTTTCAACGAGGTTTCGGTAACGGTTTTCCGCATCTCGAAGCTTTCCTTCAATTAGATTTCGCTCCTTTAATTCGGTATTAGCTTTGGCAATGTTTTCATTTAATTGATTGATCACCAGCCATTGAAGGATTGCTACAAGCGCAATGCACAAAGCAACTACAAGATAATCATCTGCAGAGTTGTATTGGCTGAATGAGTTAACAATAATTCCCCTTGTTTCCAGTATCCCGACTGTGACCACAATCAGAAGAATACTCACCCCAAAAATAACCGTTCCCCGCCTGCCTGCCATTAAGCCTGCTGCGATCAAAATTACAACCAGACCAACGATTGCCGTGTCTCTTATTCCATAGTTGGAAATGACCAAACTGGAGATGAGACCAAGCGCCGCAAATAAAGCGCCCCAGCGTGCCAGAGAAACCTGTCCCCAAATTGCCAACCCGACCCCAAGCAAAAACACCCCTGCAAGAAACAGCATGTGAACAGGAGTAATATTTATCAGCGCGAGGATTATTGTCCCTACAAAGCTCACTGCAAGAACATAAATGACCGTTTTTCGGCTTTCCAGATTTTTAGGTGATTTATTGTCTAAGCCAATGCGACTAATGAAATTTTTCATGTAGATAACTCAACGGTCAGGATGGGGATATACTCTATTCTACATACAAGGTTAATTAAAAGCCAGAACCCAGGGTTACCTGGGCTCTTTAGAGCCACCAGTGGGATACGAACCCACGACCTAACGATTACGAATCGTTTGCTCTACCAGCTGAGCTATGGTGGCTTATTTCATCGCGGGCGAGATTATAAAGGATTTGGTTTAATCTCGCAAGTTTTGCCCTTTTCACATCGTCTACCACTTCGGAGAAATATAATGCTGCGTATTGCCATGCTTTCCTACCATACCTGTCCGCTCGCTACGTTGGGCGGCAAAGACACCGGCGGAATGAACGTCTACGTCCGCGATTTGACCTGTGAACTGGGCCGTTTAGGCGTCCATGTGGATGTTTTTACCCGCTCACAAGATGAACATGTGCCGCATGTGCTGCACGACCTCGGCTTTGGGAATCGTGTTGTCCATATCCCTGCAGGGCCAGAAGAGCCCAAAAGCAAGAGTGACATCACAAAGTACATCCCTGAATTTGCACAGGGAATTATCCAATTCGCCGCAGAAAAAGGGATTAAGTATGACGTAATTCACAGCCATTATTGGATGTCTGGTCTGGCGGCTGAATTGTTAAGCGATGCCTGGGGTGGGACGCCCGTCGTGAACATGTTCCACACGCTGGGAGAGATGAAGAATCGGGTGGCAAGGTCGGAGAGCGAAAGAGCAGACGAGAATCGGCTCAATGGGGAGAGGCAGGTTCTCCGTAGGGCAGATCGGATTATCGTCGCCACGCTGGCAGAAATGACCCAGCTTCGATTCCTCTATCGGGCAGATTCCCGCAAAATGACGGTCATCCCGCCTGGTGTGGATACGAGCCATTTTTATCCTATCCCTGCCGATGAAGCCAAACAATATATCGGATTGAAACCTGAAAATCGCATGGTTCTTTTTGTAGGGCGTATCGAGCCGTTGAAAGGAGTTGATACACTGATTCAGGCGATGGCTTGTTTGGATTTGCAAGGGATCCATCGCCCTGTTCACCTTGCGATCATCGGTGGCGATGTGGATGTGAGTCCCGAAGATATGTCGGAAGAAATGTCTCGCCTGCAAAAAATGTGTGACGACCTGTGTATGGGCGGGATGGTGCTGTTCCTCGGCAAACGCGGACAGGATACTCTGCCGTATTATTATTCCGCGGCAGAGGTGGTAGTGATGCCGTCGTTGTACGAATCATTTGGAATGGTGGCGCTGGAAGCGATGGCGTGTGGAACCCCGGTCATTGCTTCGGAAGTGGGCGGGCTGGGTTATCTTGTTCAAAACGGAATTACAGGATACACCATCCCGGATAGTGAACCAGAAACCCTTTGCGATAAACTGTCGTGGCTTTTGGGGAACACCGACTTGCGAAATGAAATGGGCCGTTCTGCTGCTGAATACGCGGCAAACTATGCTTGGAATAAGATCGCAAGTCAGGTCATTGATGTATATAAAGAAGTGACGATCCAAACCCCTGAATTGCCGGCTTAATCTTTCATGCGCACATAAAAAATAATTGGCCCGCCGTTTTCCTGCGTGCGCATTTCAAAGCGGTCGTTTAATTTGCTGATCATCTTTGAAAGCTGTTTATGGCCGTAGGTGCGCGGGTCAAAACTTGGGTCCACTTGATACAGCGCATTGCCCATATTCGCCAGTGACGCCCATCCATCTTGCTGCACAGCCATTTCAAATGCTTGAGTCAAAATAGGCATCGGGTCGAGGTCGTCGCTATCGCCTTTTGATTTTTTCGCTTTTGAATTGCTTGTGCTTTTTTGTTGCGCCGCTTTCTTTTCAGCCGCAAGGTTTTCGGTGTACACGAACACATCGCACGCATTCACGAACGGCTTCGGCGTTTTCTTTTCGCCAATGCCCATCACAAAAATACCCGTCTCACGGATGCGCGTGGCGAGCCTTGTGTAATCGCTATCACTTGAAACGAGGCAGAACCCATCCACCACGCTGGTGTGCAAAATATCCATTGCATCGATGATCATCGCACTGTCCGTTGCATTTTTTCCAATGGTGTAACGGAACTGCTGAATGGGTTGGAAGGCGTGAAAATTCAGCGTGTCCTTCCACGAATTCATATTGTTCGTCGTCCAATCGCCATAAATACGGCGGACAGTCACCTGCCCATAGCGCCCCGCTTCCACAAGCATCTGCGAAAGCAAGCCCGCCTGAGCATTGTCACCATCGATCAGCATGGCGATTTTATTTCGTGCAAGGGATTTGATTTGTTCATCAGTCATACTTTGATTATACCCTCGCGCGCCTCATTCTTAACTGCCGCCTGATTCTGTTTTCCGACGAATTTCCCCCCGCTTTATCAGCCCGCAAGCCAAAGCCGTATAATATCCCGCATGACCGATTCACCTGCAAATCTCCTCTGCAAATCCTGTGGTCTCTGCTGCTCGGGCCATCTCTTTGCATGGACCAACCTCACCGCCCTCGAATTGCACACCGCCCAATCCCTCGGCTTCAATGTCATTCAAGATAACCCAACCCAGCGCGGATTCACCCAGCCTTGCCCCATGTGGAATGGAATTTGCACGATATACACATCCCCCAGTTATCCGCGCAGCTGCAAGACTTACAAATGCAATGTACTAAGGCGGCTTCTCGATGAGGATATTTCCCTGCCTGACGCGTTATCCATCATTCAAGAGACTCTGACCCTGATCCGCGAGATCGAGCCGCTTTTGCCCGCCTCGTCCGCACTTAGTTTTCGTGAGAGATTGATTACCTACAAAGAAGAATTGGAATCAAATAGAAAAGACTACACAGAACTTGAGCAGGATTTTTTGCACAAAGCCGAAACGCTGTTAACCTACTACGAAGACCGCTTTGGCATGGATGATTTCATCGACTACGAAAAATAACTGTTATTTATTCCACCACTTCAATACCCGAAGCGCCCTCAGTGTATTCCACCTGCTGGGCTGACCTGCTTTCTCCAGATCAAAGAACTTCCTGCCAG
>CAZHOX010000167.1:1998-6753 GCA_964534345.1 uncultured Anaerolinea sp. | reverse complement strand
ATCCTTGTTCTTCATGCAACCGAAGTGGAGATCAAAGCCGATGGCTCGTTGGATTATCCCGATGATTTTCTTGCCTCGCTCGATCTCGTGGTGGCTTCTCTGCATTCCAGTTTGCGTCAGCCGCGCGAGAAGGTGACAGAGCGTTTGTTGAAGGCGGTGCAAAATCCGCACGTGGATATCATCGGTCATCCGACCGGGCGTGAAATTCCAGACCGCGAAGGCGCGGACCTGGATATGGAAGTGATATTGAAAGCCGCCGCAGAATCAGGTGTGGCGATGGAGATCAGCGCTCAACCCTCACGCCTCGACCTTGACGATATGTATGCCCGCCGCGCGAAGGAGTTGGGCGTTCTCCTCAGCATCAACACCGATGCACATTCCGAAGGCGACCTTGACCTGCTTCATTATGGCGTTGCGATCGCAAGGCGCGCCTGGCTGGAGCCGAAGGATGTCATTAATACGTGGACGGCCAAGAAGTTAATGGATTGGCTGAAGAAGCGCGGATGAAAAATCACCCATAATTCAATAAACTACGGCTGGTTGAGGGCTTGATTTTCTGGTATCTTGTATGCGGTTTTGTAATTCGTTGATTTCAAAAAATCTTCCCGCTCGAAGTGGCGGAAATAGAAAATGGAGTAGCTATGGAAATTTCCTCAATTCCCGCTGATGAAGTTCGTATTTTCAGCGGCAGTTCCAACCCGAAACTGGCAGCAAATATTGCGTTAAGGCTGGGCGTGCCTTTGGATGAGACCCATATCTCACGCTTTAGCAATGACAATTTGTACATTCAGTTGGGCGCAAGTGTACGTTATCGCCGTGTGTACATTGTGCAATCGCTTTCCAGCCCTGTGAATGATAATTTGATGGAATTGTTGATGATGATCGATATCGCACGCGGAGCGGCGGCTTCGGAAGTTCATGCAATTATTCCTTATTATTCATTTGGCCGTTCGGATAAAAAAGATGCGCCGCGTATTTCGATCACTGCGCGGTTGGTTGCAGACTTGTTGAAGACAGCGGGCGCCACCCATGTGATGAGCATGATGTTCCATTCTCCGCAGGTGCACGGATTTTTTGGCGTCCCCACTGATCCGCTAAGCAGCCGTTTGGTTTTCAAAGAATATTTGGATACCTGTGACTTGACTGGTACCATCGTCGTTTCGCCGGATATGGGACAGGCGAAATCGGCTGCTCGTTTTGCGCGGACGCTGAATCTGCCGGTTGCGGCAGGGAACAAGGAACGAGTTTCAGATACGAAAGTGGTCGTTGGCGGGTTGGTGGGGAATCAGGTAAAAGGCCATAAACGCGCTTTGATCTATGATGATGAGATTGCCACTGGCGGTTCTATTTTGGAGATGAGCCGTGTGCTGATCAATGAAGGCATTGAAGACATCATGGTGATGTGTACGCATGGAGTGTTCAGCCGCGATGGTTTGGCGAGGCTGACTGAAGTGCCGCAGATCAGCGAGATCGTGACGACGGATACAGTCAATATTCCGGAGGAGAAGTTCCATCCGAAGTTGAAGGTTCTATCTGTTGGAAAGGTGTTTGCAGATGCGATCCGCCACAACTTCAATCACGAGTCGATCAGCGATCTGTTCGTTTTTGGTGAGTAATTGACCTTCACGATGTTGCGATAGTTTTGTTTAAGTTCCTAAAGGTTACCAAGCCTTTAGGAACTTTTTATCTGGAGAATTATGGATATTTCGATTCGCCGTATCACCTTTGAAGATAAAGCTGAATGGTTCACTATGCGTAAAGGGATTTGGCCTGAAGCGCCTGATGCCTATATGGGCTTTGATATGGATGGCATCCTTGCAAGCGATAAGGATGCGGTATTCTTTGCAGTGATGGACGGTAAGCCAGTTGGAATGATCGAAGCACGTTTGCGTGAATATGGCGAAGGCTGTGGGTCCAGTCCGGTGGGGTATATTGAGGCGTGGTTCGTGTATCCGGATTTTCGTGGGAAAGGGGTGGCGGAGGCTTTAGTCCGTGTTGCGGAAGATTGGGCACGAGAGAAGGGGTGTACCGAGATGGCCTCTGATACCTGGCTGGATAATGAACCCAGTATTCGGGCACACTTGAAGATGGGGTATTTTGAGGTGGAGAGACTTGTCCATTTTGTGAAACGGTTGTGAAGGGGAGGATTTGCTTATAGAAACGGGGACAGGCTTCAGGGCAGATTGAGGCGGAATTTCGTCAAAAAGTGGGTAAAAATTTGCAATTTCTCCCATTATAATTGCCTTACATTTTATTCCTGGGTCGGATTATTGACTATAAACTTTGTATAATGGTCTTATCCATATTTGTGCATTATTTTGCACAGGATTTTTATGAGCATCCGTCTCAAAGTTATCCTTCCTTTTTTGATATTGACCGTTGTAGTAGCCGTGATTGGGGTGTATGTGGTGACGCGACTGGTTGCTAACAGTTTAAGCGACCGCCTCACGAATCAGTTATTGGAGGCGGGGCATGTGGTATCTGATAGCTTTGTGAGGCAGGAGATTGGACATGTGGAAACAGCGCGCGCGATTGCCTTTTATGAGGGGGTGGCTCAGGCGGTTGAAGATGAGGATCGCGCCAAGGCTCTTGAACTGGTTGGGCCGGCGTTTGTCGGTTTGGCAGATGCTGAAAATTTGATTTTGATTTCTCCCCAAAAGACTGAGCTTTTACATATTTATATAAATACGGGTGGTGACTTAAAAAGCGTTGCGGATTCAACAGGCATAGCTTCTTCTCCGCTTGTTGCTCCTTTTTTTGTCAGTCAAAGCATTGATGAGCCTCCTCACCGTGCTTTGGGGGTTAATTTGGCAAATGGGGAAACCTATTATTACACGGCTGTTCCTATTCCTTATGACGGCAAGTTTTCAGGAGTTGTTGTTACTGGCACTTCTCTTCGCAGACTTTTGCCTTTTGTAAAGAGCGTTGCGCAGGCAGATATTATTATTTATAGTGGAAATGGGCAGGCGATTGCGACTACGATGAGTACAGGGGATACGGTTACATTGTGGAAGCTTTCCATTACAGAAGAGGAATATCAGAAGGCACTTAATGCAGATGACTTTATTGTGGGGAATAACTTTGAATTGGATGGACGTGATTATAGACTTTTACGCGGACCGTTGCAAGTAGGGAATAACCGCCTTGGGGTGTTTGCTGTTGTGCTGCCTTTGGAATTTGTGCTGCAATCTGGTGAGGAAAGTAGAAGTACATATATCCAATTGTTCACCGTAGTGATGCTGATTGTTATTGTTGTTGGGTTTATCATAGCGCGATTAATTACCCGTCCACTTTATTCGCTGGTGAACACTTCTCAGGCAATTGCAGGCGGCGATCTTGAACAGCGCACGGGAATTCATTCCAAGGATGAGATCGGGGAACTTGCGGCTTCCTTTGATGATATGACCGCGAAATTGCAGGAGCGAACGCGCGAGTTGGAGCATATCAATGAACGCTTGCGCAGCATTGATAAGACGAAGACCAATTTTATTCAAATCTCTGCCCATGAATTGCGAACGCCATTAACTCTGATAATGGGATATTCACAAATGCTGGAGCAGGATACCCAGAATGACCCGCAGCTATTAAAGCTGGCGCAGGGAATTCTTGAAGGTTCCGAGCGGATGGCTGGCGTTGTGGAAAGTATGCTGGATGTTTCCAGGATTGACAGCAAATCACTTGTCCTTCGTAAGGTATCGCTTAGTGTAGATGCTGTTGTGCAAAAAGTGAAAAAAGGATATGTTCAGGCCCTTGATGAGCGCAATATTCAAATGGATGTGGCTGGGTTGAACGACCTGCCGTCGGTTTCTGCCGACCCGGAATTGATTCAAAAAGTTTTTAACCAGCTTGTTATGAATGCCATAAAATATACTCCGGATGGAGGATCGATCAATATTTCGGGGAAATATTTAAATGGCGATACGGACCCTCATGTGGAGGTGGTTGTTTCTGATACGGGCATTGGTATTGCTCCAGAGGCAACAAAAGTTATTTTTGAGAAATTTAATCAGACGGGCGAAGTGCTGTTACACTCTTCTGGTAAAACAAAATTTAAAGGCGGCGGGCCAGGCCTTGGGTTGGCTATTGCACGTGGAATTGTAGAAGCGCACGGTGGACGTATTTGGGCAGAAAGCCCTGGCCACAACGAAGAGACTTGCCCAGGCAGTAAATTCTTTGTATGGCTGCCTGTTGAAAAATCAGTAAGGAAGGAATCATGAGGCGAACAGAGCGTGATCGCCGTGATTGGAGTTTGCTCGTATTTGTTGTTCCATTGGGGATTCTGTTAATGCTCCTTGCTGGACAATTAGCCATGCGCATTATTCCATGGTGGATATTGAATGCTGATATGCGATCTGCGCTGAGTGTAGATGGACAGGCTGCGCCAATTCCTCTGTTCAATGCGCAGATATTAACTCCATTTGCATGGCAGGACACGTACCTTACCCCCAGCGTTGGGGATGGTTTTGTATACCCGCCTTTCATTGTGATCGAGCCTTCAGTTGTAGTTGGCACTCTCCCTACGAACGTACCTGGAACTACATCCACTCCCCAGGCGCCTATCCCTACTGCTACTCAGCCAAGGTCAACGGCTACGTTAAATTCTCCGCCACCATTAAGAACTGCAACGAGCAACCTCACTAAAAATCCTCCTACAGCAACGAAAGTTGCAGGTATTACTGCAACAAACACATTAACGAGAACGACTACTGCAACACCTACAGGCACTGCTACTCCGACGCAAACTGGTACATCTAC
>CAZHOX010000167.1:0-1898 GCA_964534345.1 uncultured Anaerolinea sp. | reverse complement strand
CCAATAGCTGCCGTCTTTTTAATTAACCTCCTCCTGCTCGGTTGGGCAGTGAATGAAGATGGGCAGGCGGTTCAACAACTCGTCACACCGTTTTCTGCCTTCGTTTTTGTGTTGATCCTTGTTACGGGATTGGTCCCCGCTTTTGTTCGCCCACAGCAAAGCCATATACTGGTGGCTTGCTTCTCGACCTTCTTCGCATTCTTTTTGCTCATCCCATTTGAACTCAGTGACTTGCCCTCCCTTCACCCAGGCAGGTCGCTCTATCATTTTCTCGATGCTTATTTGATTCTTCGGCTGATACATGCGGCCATCCTGCTTCCGATGGCTCTGCATGTTAGCGTGCGCTTTCCACGTACAACCCAAACATCCACAAAACAGATTTTGACCGCGTATATTTTTTCTGCGGCCTTGTTTCTCGCGCTTTTATTCAGCCAAGTTGCATGGCAGCGCATTGCATCGCTTGCACTTTCTTTTTTATGGTTCACCTTTGTCATTATTTTCTTTCTCAAAAATTTGATCCTCGTGGCACGGGATACAAACCCCGAAAACCTGCTGGATGCACAGCGCGCGCGGGTAGTGGTCTTCAGCATGTTGCTTGCTGAAATTCCGCTTTGGCTGCGTCCGCTCACGCTTGCACTAGGCTTGGATATTTTCTCATACAACCTGTTGCTTATCTTTCAACTCTTTATTCCGATTGGAATTTCCTACGCGATCTTGAGACACGACCTCTTCGGCATTGACCGCGTCCTCCGCCGGACTCTGGCTTATGGGGCTGTTTCGCTTCTTCTCTTAACTTTATATCTGGCTCTCACCTCAAGCATTTCCTCCCTTTTTGCAGATTCATACACATCGCGCCCGCTGGCTCCGATCATCAGTATTTTTGTCGCAGCCCTGCTCCTCGAACCGACCCGCAAACTCATCCAATCATCATTGGATAAATTCCTCTTCCCTGACAGACTCAAATTTGAATCGGCGGTCAGATCCATGCAGTATTTGCTTTCGAGAGCGAATCGCCGCGAAGAGATCATCCACCTGCTGAACGATGTTTTCCCAAACCAGATCGGCGCGGAATGGGGTGCATTGAAATTATTTCCCGAACCTGATGTGCCGCCACCGCACCTTGCACCTGCATGGAATACACGCCTTATCGCGGGAAGTGTCTCCGTGGGCGGCTACTGGCTGGGACCGCGCCGTGCGGGACCCATCTATGATGCGGATGAAGTCAACCGCTTGAATGCATTGGCAGGGCAGGCTGCTCTGGCATTGGCTTATGCAAACGCGTATGAATCTCTGTATGAATTGAATCGTGATCTGGAATCTCGCGTGAAGGAACAGACCGAGCGCGCACTTGCAGATGAAAAGTCCATTGCGGCGTATGAAGAACGCCAGCGCATCGCGAGGGACTTGCATGACTCTGTCACACAGCAGATGTTCGGGATGCATCTCATGGCCCGTGGACTCAAAACGTCAGCGCCTGATTCTTTCAAAGGGAAGTTAGCCGAGTTGGAAGAGCTGGCAGGAAACACGTTGAAAGAAATGAGATTGATGCTCGATCAATTGCGGAATTCTGTCGGGGAGGCGAATGTGGATTTTTCAGAATCAGTTCGCAGCGAGTGTGAAGCGTTTTCCCGTCGCAGTGGACCAGAAGGCGGGGCGCTTCTTTCCATCGAGCTGGAGATGCCGAGGGAAATCATCCTCCCAAAACAAATTGCGGATGAGGCGCTTTGGGTGTTGCGCGAGGCGCTGCAAAATGTGACGAAGCACAGCGGTGGACGGGTGGCGCGGGTGGAGGTCAAATACGATGCGCGGCTGCATGTGAAAATCCGTGATGATGGCAACGGCTTTGACCCTCATGCCATCCCTGCGGGGCATTACGGTTTGCGTGGAATTCGCGAGCG
>CAZHOX010000166.1:0-6763 GCA_964534345.1 uncultured Anaerolinea sp. | reverse complement strand
GGGAGTTTTGCCAACACATCAAATACGTTCATGCCAGGGGGGAGTTTGGTCAAATCAAACGCGCCACCCATTTGGGCTGCCGCTGCGGGGTCTTCCAATGCTTTCTCGATACCAGAGACCGTCAGCAGGGCTTTTGCCATTGCCGGGTCGAGGCGTTCGATCTCACTTTGCGAAATATCGTTCAACACGTAAATGGGTTCTTCCGCAAGAGCAGGATACTGCTCAAGGGCAGATTCATATTCGGGAGACGAATCAGTTATCAGCGAGTAAGAAGCGAGAATGTCTTGCTCATCTTCCGCACTCAAAAAGATCGTGAGTTTATCCATCTCACTTTTGCGGATGGCTTCGGGCATGGCATCTTCCACGCCGCCTTGTTGAATGCCCGTGTTGACAATGCGAGAAAGATAATCTGGCAGTGCCAGGTCAAGGTTTGCCTGCGCGAACAACAGCGTAATGGCAAGCGCAAGCATCCATCCATAAGGCTTTACAAATTTCATTAACTTTAACATAAACAGTAATGCTCCTTGCAGAATTTGTTTCTATTACTTAATATCAAATGATTGTGGAGAAATTTTGTGGAAGCGCGGCAGACTTTTTGCAGGTCACGCTTTTTCTTCGAGATGTGCCGCCGCCTCGGTCAGGACGTTGAGTGACTCAGCCACTTTGAGCTTTTGCTCCGCTGTGAGTTTGGATGTGAGTTCATCCATCCAGCGGTAGCGCTCGTTGATACCGGTCTCGATCAGTTTCCTGCCCTTGGGCGTCAGTTGGATCTGTTTGGCGCGGCGGTCGTTTGGGTCCTCTGCTCGTTCGATGTAGCCGCCCTGTACAAGCTTCTCGACAAGCTGGCTTGCCGCCGCTGCACTCACATCGAAGTGCTCGCTGATCTCCGACATGCCGCGTGCACCTTTGTAGTGCAACTGCATGAGAATGCTAAACTGCGGCATGGTCAGCCCTGTGGATTTGACGAAACCATACAAACCACGCATGGAGCGGTGCATGAACACATCCATCCATTGGCGCAAGGGCTTGGTGAATTGGAGAGAGTCAGTCATAGTTAAGTGTCCTTTTTAGTTAAGCGGGCTTAACTTTATGCCTGAGATACGGATTCGTCAATGGAAAAGAAGTTAGAGAAGTGTTAGAAAATACATGGCACAAAACGCCTGATTGAATGGTAATATGTATTCAATGGGATGCCATGCAAAAGATATTCATCAGTTATTCACGCAAAGATATTGATTTCGTTCGCAAACTGGCCGGGGATCTGGAAAAAGCCAGTTACGATGTTTGGTGGGATATCACCGACCTGCGCGGCGGAGACGATTGGGTAAAGACACTGCCTGCCGCCATCGCAGCAGCTGAATATTTCATCATTGTTCTCACGCCCAATTCGGTCAAATCAGAATGGGTGCAGAAGGAATATACCCAGGCATTAACCCTGCGCAAAAAGATCATCCCGATCATGTTCGAAATGTGCGATGTGCCATTTGCATTGAACACGATCAATTACGTTAATTTTATGGGCGGCAACTATGAAGAAAGTTTCAAGAATCTCTTGCCGCCACTGGGCTATACAGGTGAGCCGCCTGTAGTTACCCCCTATGAAAGAGCCAGTCAATTTTTGCCGCCAACGCTTCGCAAGCACATCATTCCCATTATCGTTGGGATCGTTCTTTTACTTGTGCTTGCGCTAACCCAGCTGCCAAAACTGATTGCGCCGCCTGCCATCACCCCAACGGTAACACCAATCGAAAATTCCGCCACAACTACATTTACATTCACGCCGCCAGCGAGCGCCACATCTTCCCCAACCTCAACAGAAGTTGCAACTGCAACAGAGACGGCCACTCCAGTAAGACCATCTCTTACGCCCTCCGCCACCAAACAACCATTTGAAACACTGACGTATTGCGTCAATTCTCTGTACGCATTCACGATCAACGTGCGTTCGGGTCCCAGTACAAATTATGTTGTTCTAGGAGAACCGTTACGGATAAGAGAGTGTCTTACTTTCCGCGCAGTGAACGAAGACGATACCTGGCTTCTGATTGCCCCCAATCAGGAAAACCCTGCGCACCAACAATACGAGGGCGGCTGGATATTTCGCGAATTACTGGGCCTCGGCTTGAGCGGGCCTATTGACCTGCCCGCTGTCACCCTAACTGCTACCCCTACGCCATCCAATACGCCGGGCCCATCAAATACTCCTACGATCGCGCCATCTCCAACCCTAACCCCAACAGAAGTGCCTTCACCTACTGAAACAGCTACAGATATTCCTCAACCAACTGATACCCCTGAGCCTACCAACACTCCCTAAACAGCTTTCAAAAATTCATCTCGTTAATAAATGAAAGGGCTTCGCAAAACGCGAAGCCCTTTCTCTCTCTCCTACCGATAAATTACCTATAAATATACAACTGTTCCCTCGAACAGGATGTATCTGATAGTTATTACCTATATAATACATCAAACACATAGAAATCACAACGTACAAAAGTACTATATTGAGGCTATCTTACCCGGGTGATATTAATGCACTTTGGGATGTGGCTTGGCGGAGTGAACACACAACCAAATTGGTATTTATTCTCAAACCGCACAATAACGAGCGATTCTATAACGCCAAAATCTGCCATAGGTCTTGTAACTGGCAAACTATCCGCGTCACTGCTCCACTCCAGGGTATAGGCCTCGCTTGCGTAGCTCGCGAATCCATCCACCGGAATGAGCGGCTCTGGAACTTCCTCACCTTTGGAAACAGCCGACAAGCCTTCCAATGTAAGAGCATTCATATCCTTTAGAGATTCCAATGCCTCGGGAGACAATTGCGAGAATCTACCGCCAATCACGGAAATGATCACGATCGAAAGAGTCACTTTCACCAAACGTGATAATCCACTTGTGGGGGCACGTCCGGTGGTATCCAAAATTCCCAATATCCAACGGAAGAAGAGACCAAGCGGCAGATAAAAAATCATGCGCGGTAAAAAAGTAAACAAAGATAGAAAAAAGGAAGTAACCACCTGTCTCTCGCCGGAATTGATATAAGCAAGCAGGGAACTTGCAAACACCGCGAGCAGCCCGCTTCCCAACACGCCCCAAAATGATTCTTCATCCCAGGCAATGATCAAGCCGGTTAATCCCATAAATACTGTGATCAGGATCACAGAAGCCACGCGCCCAACGGGCAATTCGTACAGTGGAACACCAGGCAATACCCAGACATTGATAAATTGGGAAATTAGTGAATAGGGAAAACCAAAGGCAAGGCCAATGATAAGTCCGTATGTGCGGCGTTTTTGGTCACTCATGTCTCTCTCCGAAAATATTTCACTTCATTAAACAAGCAGCCTCTTTTAAAGGATATGCAACCGCATACACCATACCGCCTCCTGTTGAATACGGGAGGCGCTGGTATTCTTTAATATCATACTGCATACGGTGAAATCTTAATTTAAAAGAACCATTGTGTCACCCTACCAGCGTAGGGTATCCCCTCTTTTTAAGTTATCTTCTCTTAATACCCACACCCGCTTTTTCTAAATTCATCCACTGGCATACCAAAAGCCTCATATACAGGCGCGCCATCCCATTCTGTTGGAAGTGGCAGCCCAAGCACAAAAGCAGTTGTTGCGGCAGTGTCCATTGTGTTTACCTGAGTGGTCAATAAACCTGGGACGATACCCGGCCCACTAATGATCCACGGAATGGTCATGTCTTCAGGTAAATCGGTGCCGTGAGTTGTATCGTGCCCGCCATGGTCGGAGGTGATAATGATCATGGTTCCTTCATACATATCGTTCGATTGCAAAGCCTGCAAGATCAAGCCAAATAATGTATCGTCGCGGTTATAGGCCTTTAACTGCTCACGTGACATCCACCCATTCTCGTGACCCGCCAGATCGCCATTGGGGAAATGAACGAACATGAGGTCAAACCCTTGTTGAATCTGGTTGATGGCAAGCCTTTCGACCGTGGATGTGTCTTTGATCTTGTCTGTCTTGTCGATGAATTCAAAAAAATCTGTGCTGCTGGGGTCTGTGATCTGACGCAGTTTTTCCTTGCCCACCACCATGGCAGTTTGCATTCCAGCCGCCTGAGCGAGGTCAAAAATATCGGTGCCGAGTGCAAAGCCGTTTTGCGGCACATACTCATTCCAGCGGACAATGTGCTTGGCGGGGCATGTCCCTACCAGCATGGAGGCATGTGCAGGCAATGTGAGGCTCGGCATGATGGTTTGCGCGCTCATGGTGTATGCTCCATTTTGCATAAGCGACATAACGTTCAGCATATCTGCCTCTGCAATTGCATCAGGACGCAGACCGTCAAAGCTAACTATTAACACACGGTCTGCTGTTGGCAGCGGGGTTGAAGTGGCTGTTGGAATGGGGGTTTCTGTAGGCAGCGGCACAGGAGAAGGAGTACTGCTTGGAATGGGGGTTTCTGTCAGAATAACAGGAGCAGCTTCCAGTTGGATGGGAGGCGGAACGAGTGAGAACGATCCACAGGATTGCAGAAGGATCGCGGCAAGAGTCAAAATCCAAATTTGTTTTTTCATTATGAGGCTGATATTCCAATCAACGGCAGGGATTCTTTTCATGCATCGTCAACATGGGCTGACCGAAAGCCGCATAGACCGGAATACCATCCCAATCTGGCTGCTGTGGGAGGCCGAGCGCATACGCAGCAGTGGCAGCAGTGTCGGTCGTGGATATCATAAAGGTCAACTCACCAGGTACAACGCCCGGGCCATAGGCGATCCACGGGATACGAAAGTCTTCGATCAACAAGCCAATGTGATTTCTTTCGTGGCCCCCGTGGTCGGCAGTAACAATGATCAAAGTGGAATCCATCAGGTTGTTTGCCTTGAGGGCATCCAACAGCAGGCCCAAAGCATCATCACCCTGACGCAACACTTTCATATATTCGCCAGACATCCATTTGTATTTATGGCCGCGCAGGTCAGGGCCGGCAAAATGTACGAACATTAATCCAAAGCCTTCATTGATCTGAAGAACGGCTTCTTCTGAAATTGCCGGCTCGCCATAGCGCACTTCAAAAACATCAGTTGTTTCAGGCTCTGCCATCTGGCGCAGTTTATCCTTGCCCACGATCATCACTGTCTTTAATCCCGCTGCATGAGCAAGGTCAAAAATATCCACACCTTTGGAATACCCCATGTATTTAAAATATTTATCGTAGATCACGCCGTGTTTATCCATACAAAGGCCTGAAAGCATGGAAGCATGGCTGGGCGAAGTAGCAGGGTAATCTATCGTTTCAGCAGAGGTGTACGAAAAAGCGCCGTTCGCTGCAAGATTCATCAGGTTGGGCATGGGAGCCAGTGGAATCGCATCGGGCCGCATCCCATCATAGCTAATGATGAGAACCCGCTTGATGCTTGCAAAAGACGGTATTGGCGTGGCCGTGCTTGTTGGGCTGGGGGTCTGCGACGGGATCAATGTAGTTGTGGGGAGCGCAGTTTCAGTTGGCAACGCTGTAGCAGATGGAATTGGTGTTTCTGTTTGATAATAAAGGGATGTAACAACGGGAGCAGGCGATAACGAATCACCCCAAATATTGGGTCCGCTTCCACATCCTGCTAACAATAGGCATATAAATAAAATCCTGAAATTTTTCATTTTTAATATTGTACTTTAAGTCGTTAAGGCAGGATGAATTCCGTTTGAAATTAATATCAAACAAGGATTCGATTATTTCAACATGGGCATT
The DNA here is from genome assembly GCA_964534345.1 of uncultured Anaerolinea sp. Taxonomy (GTDB): domain Bacteria; phylum Chloroflexota; class Anaerolineae; order Anaerolineales; family Villigracilaceae; genus Villigracilis. The sequence goes on along the minus strand of CAZHOX010000166.1, from coordinate 1,030 downwards.
TTCAACCCGTGACGTTTTGCCGCATCTATGGCTATTTGATAACCCGCATCCGCGTGTCTTACCACGCCCATGCCTGGATCTGTTGTAAGGACTCTTTCCAGTCTGATGGCTGCTTCGGGCGTTCCATCTGCAACAATGACCTGCCCTGCATGTTGGCTGTAGCCCATCCCTACCCCGCCGCCGTGATGGAACGATACCCAGGTGGCGCCGCCAACAATGTTGATCATTGCATTGAGAATCGCCCAGTCTGAGATGGCGTCGGAACCATCCTGCATGGCTTCCGTCTCACGATTTGGAGATGCCACCGAGCCAGAATCCAAATGATCGCGGCCAATGACAATGGGGGCTTTCACTTTTCCACTGGCAACGAGTTCATTGAACATTAACCCTGCTTTGGCACGCTCGCCATACCCAAGCCAGCAAATGCGTGAGGGCAGTCCCTGAAACGGAACCTTTTCTCGCGCCATCTTCAACCAACGGTGAAGATGAGCATCTTCCGGAAAAAGCTCCATAATGGCTTTGTCGGTTGTGTAAATATCCTCTTCGTCGCCAGAGAGTGCCACCCAACGGAATGGTCCCTTGCCTTCGCAAAACAGCGGGCGAATATAAGCAGGCACAAACCCTGGGAACTCAAAGGCATCATGCACGCCATTGTTATAGGCTTGCTGGCGTAAATTGTTTCCATAATCAAACACTTCCGCGCCAGCGCGCTGGAAGGCAAGCATTGCCTTCACATGCGCAGACATGGAATCCATTGCCATCTTTTTATATTTTTCAGGGTCGCTGATGCGCATTTGATTCGCCGCAGTAACAGACAAGCCCGAAGGAACATAAAACAGGGCTTCATGAGCCGAGGTCTGGTCTGTGACCACATCAGGAATAATGCCGCGCGCGGCAAGCTCAGCGTACACATCTGCCGCATTGCCGATCAGGCCAATGGATTTCGGAGTCTGACTTTTTACATTTTCTTCCACGAGGGTCATGGCTTCTTCGAGGTTATCCACAACCATATCCACATAGCCAATGGCGC
>CAZHOX010000165.1:0-6818 GCA_964534345.1 uncultured Anaerolinea sp. | reverse complement strand
CGTGCTACTCTCGGGTTCTGGACGCCTTCTACATCTTGTTATCCATAAAGGCTTTGCCCCCAGATCAAGTTTGAGCAGGTAATTCCTGTCAAATTTACAAAAAGACCACCAAAGTTTTTTGGTGGTCTTTTTGTATTTAGCGCCACTTCCAAAATTCATAAGAAGGGCTGTCATGAGATAAATTAAATCATGCAACGAAACCAATTGGTGACAAGAAAAACATGCCACCAGTCGTGATTCTCCATACAACTCTGCACTCACAAACTTTATATATTTTCTGCCGCCGCAACACCAGTCAAGTATGCGCCATGCTGAGTGGCGGGATATTCGCGTGATGTCGCCTCTCCAGCAAAATATAGAACATCGTTCACTGGTTCAAAGAGCGCATCATAATCGTCACCACTGGCAAAGGGTGGAATGTGTGAATATGCGCCGAGCGAGTATGGGTCTTTACCCCAGCGCGTAATAAGCCAGCCTTCAGGTTCGGGAATTTCATCTCCATAAAGTACGCGCAGCGTTTTCATTGCACCAGCAATAATTTCATCGTCAGAAAGATCTTCAATTGCAAAACCTTGCTCACCACCATGAAATGCCATTAACACAGGCACGCCCGTGTACGGCACAAAACTCATCCAGTCAGACCACTCACCCAACCTTTCACTGAGATACCCAAAATTTTCGATCTCTTCATCCCAAAATATTTTTGGAAATTTCAAATAAACTTTATTTAACACACCCATGGATAGTCTATCTATTGCGGCTTGTTTCGACTCTGGAAGAGACGGCTCAAACTTAACTGCCGCCTGTTTCAACACCCCAAGCGGAAGTGTGACGATTGCCTTTTCCCCGCCAAACGTACCTGACGAAGTTTCCACTTCCACGCCATCTGCGCCGTAGGAGATGCGGGTCACTTTTTCGTTTAGGCGAATATCCAAACCTTGTGAAAGTCCGTTCGTGATCTGGCTATAGCCGTTGGGAAAGACCACATCCTTGCCGCCGAAGACTTCATCCTGATCCCACTCCCAAAGAGACAAGTCTTTCGGGTCAGCGCCATATTCCAAAGCGGTTTCCTGATGAATGTAGAATTGAAGTTTGCGCATTTCATCTTCAGAAAGGTCACGTTCTGCAACCACTGCATCAAACGCCTGTTGGAGAGACATATCAGTATCTGTATCTTCCTGCATGGTAGCAACTTCTTCGTAGATGGATTCAAACAGGTCTTCGATCTCGGCGTACTCCGAGTCTGACACTTCGCTGCCATCAGCATCGAATAGAACGCCGTTCTCGTAATCTGTTGGAACCGTATCAGCATTAAATTCTTTGGCAAGTTTGGTGATCGGGTTACCCGTGATGCCATGAATCCAGGATGCACCCAAGTCAAGCGGCAGGCCGAGAGATGAGTCTGTCCACGTGCGGCCGCCGATACGGTTTCGTGCTTCGAGGACAATGACGCTCATGCCTTTTTCCACAAGAGTGCGGGCAGCGGCGAGACCAGACATCCCGGCACCGATGACGAGTACCTCAACGTTGCGCACTGATGAATCAGATTGGGGAATTTCATTCGACACGGTATCAGGCTCCTCGGTCAGGTTTTGAAGCGGCTCTTCAATTAATCCGCAAGATAAGGCAATAGCAGATGCAGTTCCGATGGATGCGATCCGTAAAAAGTCGCGCCTATTCATTTTCTTTTTCATTTTTTCTCCGATGTAAATAATGCAATGTGAGCGCGATGATTGCTCCGAGGTTATCAAAGATAAGGACATCTGTGACAGCAGCGTGCCGCCCTGGGACAAAGGATTGATGAAATTCATCGGTGGCGGAGTACAAGACTGCCAGGAGCCATGCAAGCCAGTAATATTTTTTATCCCATTTGAAAATATGAAGGTAGGACAATGCCAGTAAACCATACCCAATGGCGTGCGCGCTTTTTTTGATAAAGTAATCCCAATCGTAAAAATTGGGCAATTCGGAACTTGTGCGCGATGAGAAAGCAAAGATGGTAAACATGAGCAAAAGGGCGGGAAGCCAGCGCGGTACAATTGAAAGGAATTTTCTCATTTGAGGTAGCCTTGATCCGTATAAACGAAGTTTTATTGAAAAACAATAACGAGTGGTTCTATTTTTCCAGCCCGCATAAAGTTCTTCAAACAGCGAATGTTGATGAAGTGCGCGAGACTTTACAGGAAGTTGAGAATCTTGTCAATGCAAACAACTGGTACGCGGCGGGGTTTGTCAGCTATGAGGCTGCGCCGGCATTTGATGATGCTCTACGCGTTTTAGATTCTGATGGCTTTCCTCTGATTTGGTTCGGGTTGTATTCTAAACCGCAAATCCTACAGACCTCGGAGGTCTTTAAAGCCCCCCGAGGTCTTGCTGAGTACGTTTGGCAACCAAGCATTGAACGTGAGGAGTACAACAATGCTATCAGAAAAATAAAAGATGCCATTGCAAGCGGACAGACGTATCAGGTCAATTACACGATGCGGCTGGGAACGGAGATTAAAGCGGATACTGGAACAGATAAGCGAATGGGGGCGACTGAAGAGATCTGGCAGTTATTTCTGCATCTTGCAAGGTCTCAAAATAAATATGCTGCATACATTAATACGGAAAATCAAATCATTTGCTCGGCTTCGCCCGAATTATTCTTCAAACTGGATGGAGACAGAATTTTCAGCCACCCCATGAAAGGGACGGTCAAACGCGGGCGAACTACACAAGAAGACCAAGAACAGATGAACTGGCTGCACAGATCAGTAAAGAACCGCGCTGAGAATGTAATGATCGTGGATATGATCCGCAACGATCTTGGGCGGGTTGCAGAAACTGCGAGTGTGCAAGTGCCCGAGCTGTTCAAGATCGAGAAGTACTCCACTCTCTTTCAAATGACGTCCACAGTGCAGGCAAAAACAAATGCCTCGCTGACTGAGATCTTCTCCGCCCTCTTTCCTTGCGCATCCATCACGGGGGCGCCGAAGGTTAGCACAATGAAGATCATTTCTGAGTTGGAAACAACCCCGCGCAAAATTTACACGGGCAGTATTGGGTATATCTTCCCAAATCGTAAAGCGCAATTCAATGTGGCTATACGAACGGCATTAATTGACCAAAATAAGAAACAGGCCGAGTACGGAGTTGGCGGCGGCATTGTCTGGGACTCAACCAGTACAGACGAATACAGCGAAGCCCTGCTCAAAGCTCGTGTGCTGACAGAACGTCCACGGGAATTTTCGCTTTTCGAAACCATGCTGTGGACTCCAGACGAAGGATTCTTTTTACTTGAAAAGCACATGGCACGCATGGAAGATTCAGCCGATTATTTTGACTTTCCGTTTTCAAGGGAAAAGCTGGAATATTTTACAAAAGAACTTGCCAATGAATTTACTTCTCCGAAACGTGTAAAAGTCTTACTGGATCGCTTCGGTGAGTTTTCAACAGAGTCAAAAGAGTTTTATTTAGAAAATAAGGTATTCAAAGCCCACCTTGCAGAACAATCTATTAATTCAAATAACGTTTTTCTCTTCCACAAAACTACACGCCGAGACATCTACCCTGCCCCGCAAAGCGGCTTCGATGATGTTCTGCTCTTCAACGAAAAGAATGAATTGACCGAATTTACCATCGGCAACCTCGTCGTTGAAATAGAGGGTGAACTTGTCACACCGCCACTCACCTGCGGATTGCTGGCTGGCACATTCCGTGCACAACTGCTTGAAACAAATCAGATCAAAGAGCGCATTATCCAAAAAGATGAATTGGGAAAATGCACAAAGATATTCCTCGTGAACTCCCTCAGAAAATGGGTGGAGGTGGAAATATAAAAAGAGCCGATGCACTCGCTGCATCGGCTCTTTTGTTAAATCAACTTAAATGTCTTGCAGGGAAATATTTACGTTCACAGATCCGTCCCCAAGGTCAACACCTTGGATAACAATAGCCTGTCCGCTCGGATCACCGTCAAACACAAAACTAAACACACCATCAGTAACAGTAGTCAGAAGCTCGCGTTCAGTCAGCCCTTGTTTGCCATACGTATCGCGGTAAAAAGCCATCACCTCTTCCAAACTTAGCTTGGTTTGGAAGTTAACTGTCCCAGCCACGCTGACAACATTCGTCGCATCATCGGGCATCGGGAATTCAGAGTCACCGCCGAATGAAAAACCGGGGTCAACTGATTCTTCGGTAGCTTCAGGCGTAGCGATTGTTGTGTCACCCGAATTATCAACTGGCGGCAAACTTTCAATTTGCTCAATATCACTTCCACCACCCATCACTGTCTGACAGGCAAGTGATGCAAGTACCAACGTCAAAATCGCAAGAATAACACTATATTTTTTCATCTCGTCTCCTTGTGTGTAAATAAGTTGATTCTCATTATAAACACCAGAAGAATTATGTTAATCCCCCAAATAGTTCAGCATGAGCTTGCTTAATTTTCTCCGCATCCATCTTTTCCACTTTGCGATCGTAGGTCAAATAGCCGTTTATCTCAATTTCCACATCCGTGGTTTGGGTGTACACAGCAGCGGTAAGCCCCTGCGCAATGAGCGGTTTGAGTTCCTTCTCCAGCAAAGACAAATAAGCATCTGTCAGCGCCTCGGATGTCTCATAAAAACGGTAGCCAAATTTTTTGCTCTCATCCCAAAGATAACCCGCCACCTTCAAACTGTATCCACCGAATTCTGAAATCATAAAAGCCCGCTTATCTGGCTTGAGTCTCTTCAGTTTCTTGAAATAAATATGTTTGCTCTGAAAATCTCCAGCGCCCTGATCAAACCACCCCGAAGCATGGTCAACCAAACGAGCGGGGTCATATTCCTTCACCCACTTTGCCACATCCGCCGATTGGAACTGTCCCCAACTTTCGTTGAATGGAACCCACACCGCAACACAAGCCGCATTATGTAAATGATCGATCATGCCTTGCAATTCACTTCGATAGCGCGAGCGATTTTCTGCACCATCCCGTCCAAAGCGGCTCAATCGGTGCGTGTCATTGCGATGAAAACCAAACAACAAGGCAAGCGGAGCAACCACTTCCCCATCGATCAGACCACCATTCGGCATATCCTGCAAAACGATCATCCCCAATCGATCGCAGGCGTAATACCAGCGCAGCGGCTCCACCTTGATATGCTTGCGGATCATATTGCAGCCGATCCGCTTTGTGTATTCAACATCGAATAGCATCGCTTCTTCCGAAGGCGGCGTATAAAGCCCATCAGGAAAATATCCCTGATCGAGCGGGCCGTACAAAAACAAAGGCTGACCGTTCAACGCAAAACGCTGGTGACCTTTTGCATCTTTCACCAACCCAAACGTACGCATTGCAAAATAACTTCCTACCTCATCCACAACTTGATCATCTCGAATCAATTGGATTTTCAGATCATACAGATACGGATCATCTGGAGCCCACACTCGTGGATGTGGAACCTCGCCTCTTAACCGCCCTGTCGCCTGCCCGCTGACCGAGGAAATTTTTTCTCCGCTGCTGCTTATCTCTGCCACTACGCTGAGACCGTTCCCATCACCTCGAACTTTAACTTCCACTGTTAGCGACTTGGAGTCCAAGTCGGGAGTGAGCTTGAGTGACTCAATGCTCACCTCAGGCACAACCTCCAACCAGACCGTTTGCCAGATTCCTGAAATAGCGGTGTACCAAATCCCCTTGGGATTCAACACCTGCTTTCCGCGCTGCTGCAAGCCGGCATCGGTTGGGTCCCAAACAGAAACTATCAATTCATTCTCGCCATCGACCAGAAAATCTGTGATATCGAAGGTAAAGGGAAGATAACCACCGCGGTGTTTGCCTGCATGTTTTCCGTTGACCCAAACGATACACTCATCGTCCACTGCACCGAAGTGAAGTAAAACCCTCTCCCTCATCCCCACACCCACTGGGAGAGGGAAAGTTCTTCGATACCACAGGCGTTGACTCGGCAGCAGCGGCTTCTGCACGCCAGAGAGTTCTGATTCAACACAATATGGGACAAGTATCTTTCCGTCAAAAGTGTTTGGCGCAGATTGTTCTTTGGGTTGAATGACGTAATCCCACAGCCCATTGAGATTCACCCAGCCAGGCCGTGTCATTTGCGGGCGGGGATATTCAGGCAACGGAATTGGTGTTGCAGGGTCCCAGGGAGTTCTCATTCATTCACCCACACCGTCATCGTCGATTCGCCGCGATTGCCCCACAGATGATAAGGAACGAAAGTAAGCGGCTGACCTGTTTTTGTCTGCCCAATGATTTTAGTGATGCCGCTCAATTCAACTCGGTCAAACACAAAATCTAGAGATGCTTTATCAATCGATGCAGTGAAAATATCCACATTGGGGTTATCCACACTTTCAAGGCAATACACCAATGGCCCGCGAGTGACGGCAACTTTGCCTTGATGCCCTTTGACCTTTGGGTGAGCTTGCCGCAATTCAACAAACATTTCAAAATTCAATTCGATGATATCGCCAGAATTCCAGATTCGCTTGAGGTTCAACCACCTGCTTGCACGCGGATCGTAACCAGAAGCAGGGATCTCGCTCTGTTGAGCCACAGAAGAAAGAGGGAAGAATTCTCCATTGCAAGAAACGCGCGAAGCCTCCACATCACACCAGGAAGGCAGGCGAAGATTCAAGGTGAACTCAGAAGGTACAGAAGGGTCAACAGTGATTTTCACTTTTCCCATCCACGGCAATTCGGAGCGGATGTCTATTTTGGCCAACCCGCCATCGTATTCGCTGTTGATGTATTGGTGGATAAAGATTTCTTCTTCATTTGAAGAGTAAATATATTTCCCCAAGTCCGCCCATGTGCGCGA
>CAZHOX010000164.1:0-6915 GCA_964534345.1 uncultured Anaerolinea sp. | reverse complement strand
TATTGTTTGCCATTCACTGAAAGATTTATTTTTGACATACCAGTAATCCTATTCTGCGCGTTTCCACGCGGTATCCAACACATCTTTGAATAAACCGCCAACAATATGCTTGCGATACTCTGCGCCAGCGCGGCGGGCGCTGCTGCGGAATTTGGCTTGTCCGAGCAGAACTTCGAGCGTGCGGGTGAAGGTTTCTTCGTTCAGGGTCTGTCCGCGCAAAACGGCTTCTGCTTCAGTGGCACGGAAGGGAGTTGACCCACCGGGGCCAACGGCGATGTGAATGTCGTTGACGACATCCCCTGCCCGTTCAAGCCAGACAGCACAGTTCAAAATGGGAAGCGCAACGCCTTGCGGACGCATGATGCGTTTGAAACAAGAAGAACTGTGGGAAGTAGAAAGTGGTAAGTAGAAACCGACGATGATTTCTTTGGTTTTATCGATAGCGGATTTTCCAGGGCCGAGGAAAAGTGAAGTGAATGGTATTCGGCGGGTGCCTGAAATGCCTGCTACTTCGGCTTGTGCTTCGAGAGCAGTAAGGGCAATGGTCCCATCTGCGGCGGGGAGAGCATGGGCTACATTACCGCCGAGCGTGGCAGTATTGCGGACTTGCGGTCCGGCGATCAAGTTACAGGCTTCGACCAATGCCTGGGCGTGCGCACCAGTTAGCGGGTCGAGTGCGACGCGGTTGACTGGGACGGCGGCACCGATGAAGAGTTCATCCCCTCTCAATTCGAGAGCAGACATCTCCGGGATGAAGGTCAAATCTACTAATGTGTGAATGGGGGAATGATTGCCTTGCTTTAGATCCAGCAGCAGGTCTGTGCCGCCAGCAATGGGCAGCGCAGGGCCGGATGCAGAAGCAAGAGATTGAACGGCCTCCGTAACGGAGGTTGGGCGTTTGTATTCCTGCCAAAGGTTCATAGGTGGTGTGTCCTCTTTCTTTTGGACGGCGGCACTTTTCGATGGGTCTTTGCCCAACGCCACTGCACGCTTTGCGTTCAGCGACCACCGAACCGATGGATATTTTATTTTACAACAAGCTCACCCTCTTCAGGGTGTACGCCTGCCATTAACAAACCAAGCATTTGTGGTGTGGCTTTTTCACGCGGGACGATATCCATGACCTGTCCTTCGTAGATGACTGCGATGCGGTCGGAGAGGGCTAGGATCTCGTCGAGGTCTTCAGAGACGAGCATGACTGCCGCGCCTTTGTTACGCTGTTCGATCAATTGTGCGCGGACATATTCGGTTGCGCCGATGTCGAGTCCGCGGGTGGGTTGGGCAGCGAGGATGACACGCGGGTTGCGGGAGATCTCACGCGCCAGAACAACTTTTTGAATATTGCCGCCGGAAAGATTCTTGGCATGAGTTTCGCGAGACGGGGTCTTGACGTGGAACTGCTGAATCAGTTTATCCGTGTGGGTTGCAATGCCGCGTAGATTCAAAAAGCCATTTTTGGAAAATGGTTGTTTGTGATGTTCACGCAAAACCATATTCTCGGCAATGGTAAATTCTTTGATCATGCCATCGCGCATCCGTTCTTCGGGGATGTAGGACAACATGCGTTCGGTGATATCGCCGGGGGCAAGATTGGTAATATCCTGACCTTCGAGATAGACATTTCCAGATGTGACCTTGCGCAAGCCAGTGATGGCTTCTGCCAATTCACGCTGGCCGTTTCCAGAGACGCCTGCAATGCCAAGTATCTCACCGGAGCACAGGTCAAAACTGACGCCGCGCAGACCGGGAGTGCCGCGGTCGCTCCCGCATTTGACTTCCGAAAGGCTCAAGCGGACTTCACCAAGTTTTGTCTCGCCACGGTCTGGGGCAAAGCCAACTTCCCGCCCGACCATCCAGTTAGCAAGATCCTGCTTGGTGGTTTCAGAGGTGAGCCGTGTGCCAATGGTACGTCCATCACGCAGAACTGTAACCCGATGGCTGATCTCGATCACTTCATGCAGCTTGTGGGAAATAAAAATGAGAGAGTGCCCATCCCGAACCATTTGTTTCATAATGACAAACAACTCATCCACTTCCTGCGGGGTGAGGACGGCCGTAGGTTCGTCAAGAATGAGAAGGGATGCGCCGCGATAAAGGGCTTTGATAATTTCAACACGCTGCTGCTGCCCCACCGAAAGCTGCCAGACATAGGCATCGGGGTCGATCTTCAAGTTGTAGATAGTTGCAAGTTCAATAATACGTTTTGAAACGCGGTCGAGATCGGTCAATATGCCGCGGGAGGATGGCAGCCCCAAAGCGACATTTTCTGCAACTGTCAGAGTTGGCACAAGCATGAAATGCTGATGGATCATGCCGATGCCGATATTGATCGAATCATTGGGTGATGAAATGGTGACAGGCTTGCCATCCAGAAGAATTTCGCCTTCATCAGGATGATACAAGCCATACAGGATCTTCATCAACGTACTTTTCCCTGCGCCGTTTTCGCCCAGCAGGGCATGTACTTCACCGGTCTTCACATCAAAGTTGACATGGTCACTGGCGAGCACGCCGGGAAAACGCTTGGTAATGCCGCGCATTTCGAGGCTTTCGATGCGGGTCTTTCCAGAAGGGAGTTTGTTTGATTCGGTCATGGGGCCATCCTAAAAATAACAGGATAAGACTTCGGAAGTCTTGAAGACTTCCGAAGTCTTTTTTACAAACTATTACGGCAGAGTAATGGTGATGGTTCCGTCGATGATGCCCTTGATGGTGTCATCAGCGAGTGTTTGAGCTTCGGCAGGAAGTGCGTAATCGGCATTGAACTCGACTACTTCGCCGCCATTAGCAAGGTTAGCCTTGAAAGACTGTCCACCGAGGGTACCTTCACCGATCAGGGTGAGCATTTCGCGGAGGGCAACTTCCCAGTGATAGACCTGGCTGGATACCACAATGCTGGGGGCTAATTCGGTCTGGTTGGATTGAGTACCAAACCAAAGAGCATTGGCTTCTTCAGCCTTGCCGATCGCACCCACAACCATCTGGGCGGTACCGGTGAGAACATCAGCGCCAGCGGAGATATGTGTAGAAGCAGCTTCAGAGGCAAGCGCAACGTCAGAGAAGGAACCGATGTAGTTCACGTTCACGGTAATATCGGGGTTGGTTGCTGCAACGCCAGCTTTGAATCCATCCACATACAACTTCGCATCGCCTACTTCGATGGGTCCAACAACACCGATCACTTTGCTGGTGGAGAGGGTGGCAGCCAACACGCCGTTGACATAGCCGCCTTCTTGAGAAGCAGCTTCGTAAGCGAAGATATTGGGCTGACCAAATGTTTCAGCGGTGGTGCCCCACGCAAAACTGGTTTCTGGGAAGTCAGGAGCAATTTCCTGCAAAGAGGTTCCGTATTGGGAGCCATGGCCGATCACAAGATCGAAGCCCTGTGAAGCATAGTCACGAAGAGCCGCAGCGGCATCATCCACAACGAACATGTTTTCAGAGTAGACAACCTCGAAGGCTTCGGGGCCGCCCATTTCTTCCTGAATGCGCATCAAAGCATCATACATGCTCTGGCTGAAAGCCAGATCGTTGATGGCGCTCGGCATCACAACCGCCACACGGAAAGGTTCAGCGGGAGCCGCAGGTGCTTCTGTGGCAGCAGCGGGGGCCTCAGTGGCGGCTGCGGCAGGAGCCTCTGTTGCAGCTGCGGGAGCTTCGGTAGCGGCGGGGGTACCACAGGCGCTCATCACAAGAGAGAGAGCTAAAACAAAAGTCAAAATCCATGCAAATTTCTTCATCTTCTTCTCCATTTTTTTGAAATATGGTTTATTGATCGACGACAACTTTTTAGGCAACAACACTTCGGATGTTCACACCTCCTTGTTGATTAATTTTCCCGTTCAAAAGGCTTCGTCAAAGCAGACGGAGCGCGGACTCGTGATACGGTTGCCACCAAAACAAGAATGGTCAACACATAAGGCATCATCACTGCAATGTCAGAAGGAATTGGGATTCCCAACACCTGTATCCACAATTGCAGCGAGTTGATCATACTAAATAACAACGCTCCACCCAATACCCCAAATGGGCGCCATGCACCGAAATACACCAGAGCCACGGCAATAAAGCCCAAACCGCTGGTCATATTTTGCTGAAACACATTCAATAATGCGATAGAAAGTGAAGCACCCGCAATGCCTGAAAGGGTTCCACCGAGGATGATCGTAAAATAACGAACACGCGCCACACTCACACCAAGAGAATCTGCTGCATCGGGGTTCTCACCAACAGAGCGAATCTTCAACCCAAGTGTGGTCTTGTTCAACACAAACCATGCCAGCGGCACCAACAGATACGCGCCATACACAAGAATGTTCTGGCTAAAAAAGATCTCGCCAATGCCGGGGATATCACTCAAGCCGGGAATGTAAACTTTCGGAAAACCTTTTACGGTCTCCACGGTTCCCATCAAGCGTTGGAAAAGTAATTCACTCATCCCCAAGCCAAAAAGATAAAAACCGATTCCGCTGATACCTTGCTGGGCATGCAAATTCACAGTGACATACGCCATCGCCAAACCCATCGCAGCACCAACGATCATCGCGGCAAGCAAACCAAGCCAAAGATTTCCGGTGGTCAATGCCACATAAAAAGCTGCAAAACAGCCAAGCAGCATTTGGCCTTCCACACCCAAATTCAGCACACCGCTCTTCTGGCTGAACGTTTCGCCAATGGCAGCATAAAGATAAGGAGTAGCAAGGCGGATGCCAGATGCCAGGATTCCGATCAAGACAGTTGTGGATAATAAGTCCGTGATCATTGCTTCGCCTCTTCTGTCTTAACGGTGGGTTGATTCTGCTTCGGCGAAGAATCCTCCTCTTTGGCAGCTGCCAGCCTCCGGCGCTGTCTGCGGCGGCGCCATATCTCACTGCTAACGACGAAGACAACCACCAATCCATTCATTACTGTGATCAGTGCCGAAGGAACCTGTACTGCTCTTTGCATCGTGTTCGCTCCAACGAGCAATGCTCCGAACAAAATGGATGCAGGAATCGACCAAAGGGGATGCAACTGCCCAAACAGCGCAGCTACAATTCCATTGAACCCCGCCGAACCTGTGAAACCTGAAGAAGAACCGTCTGTGATCATGCGATAGTTGACGCCGTACACCTGCACCGCGCCAGCCAAGCCAGCAAACGCACCGCTGAACAGGAGAGCCATCACCACATAGCGTGGAACTTTGATTCCTGCATACCGTGAAGCATTCGGGTTTTGTCCCACCGCACGGATGCGATACCCAAGCGTGGTGCGCCAGAGCAAAATATAAACAAGGATCGCCAACACAACAGCCATCAACGCGCCAAGGTGCAAACGGGTTGGAGCAAAGCGGAACAGATGAAATTCATCCAGCAAACGCGCGGTCTGCGGAATCTTGGAGGCTAACTCTGCCTGTGAAGGATCGATCATCGGTCCGCGCAGCAGGAAGTTCATCAATTGAACGGCAATGGCATTCATCATCACCGTGCTGAGAATTTCGTTTACATTGAAATAGGCTTTGAGTACGCCAGGAATTCCACCCCACACTGCCCCGCCCAAAAAGCCAGCCAACATTGCCAATGTGATGACAAGCCAGCCAGGCAGGCCAACAAAGGTCAGTCCGATCCATGTTGCCAGAACAGCACCGATGATCATTTGCCCCTCGCCGCCAATATTGATCACATCACCGCGGAAGGAGATACAGATTCCCAACGCTACCAGTAACAGCGGCGTGGCTTTGACCAGTGTCTCTGCAATTGCATTCGTGCTGCCAAAAGCTCCATCCCAAAGAGCCGCGTAGGCCTCTATCGGATTGACCTTAAGAAACAGCAGCATAATCGCCCCCACCCCAAGAGCGGCCAGCGTGGCAATGACTGGCAGTAACGCATCAAATAGTGAGCTCAGCTTTGATCGCATCGAGATGTCATCCTCCTTGGCACCAATTCATGAATTCAGAATACATAAACAATTTGATCAACTCCAAGCCTGCACCAGGCTTAACCGCAAAGTCGAATCGTCAAAATCATTTACACCCAAAGCAAGCGGTACGTTATTTTTTCCAAATAGTGAAACTTGTAATTGAAGAATTGCTCTGCCAGCCTCACCGCCAAGATACTTGCAAGCATCCACTCCCAACACACTGGAACGAATATCTGTAATTGCAAATGAAATTCGTTGATGAAAATACCTCTGAAAAATTTCGCGGATATGGAGACTTCCGTCAATATTCTCAAGGGGTTCGCGTAACAGCGAAAACGGAATGACGTTATCAGCCAGAATAACTGCTTGCTGGTCAGCGTAGAATAACCTACGCAGACAAATCAACTCATCTCCCGGCTCCAATGCCAGCGCAAACATTTCCTTTTCAGTGGCAGGTCGGCGTTCGATGGAAAGAGGTTGAATGGAAGGCGTAAAGCCATTCCCTTCGATCAATTCCACCAGATCCCATAAATTGCCAAAACGAGCACTCGCGTCTCCTGCACGCGCATTGACGTAGGTACCATCCCCTTGTTTTCTAAGAATTAATCCGTTGGCCGCCAATTTGGCAAGCGCCGTACGCACGGTAGCGCGGCTTACCCCCAATTCTTCAGAAAGTTCGCTTTCTGAAGGCATACGACTCCCTGGCAAATAGGAACCATCCCGAATTCGTTCCAGAAGGATTTCATCTACCTGATTTGCAACTGTTTTTCCCTGAACAAGGATCATTTGGTTTGCCAATTTGTAGGATGATAGTCGTCTGACCTTTACATTTTGTACCTTTTCCCACTATCAGTTACAAGTGACATTCATCCTACAAATTAATAAAAATGACGTTCCACAAAGTACATCTTGTGAAACGTCATTTTGCTGTTTTATAAAAATCGAAAGATTAATCCCTCTCGAATGGCACACCCAATGCCGCTGGCGGAGAGGCGCGCATGGCGCGCAACAGCTTCG
>CAZHOX010000163.1:1643-6930 GCA_964534345.1 uncultured Anaerolinea sp. | reverse complement strand
CGAAAACAACTTTTGGCATTCGTCATCACCAATAAAGCAAAACCCGTTTCAGATCGAATTCTTTCTGATCTAAAACGGGGTGTTACTGCGATGCAGGGCCAGGGAATGTATACAGGTGCAGACAGAACCATCCTCATGTGCGCTCTGACGATCACTGAGGTACATAACCTGAAAGCTGCTGTTGCTAAAGAAGACCCACAGGCTTTTGTGATCGTTTCTCCTGCTCAGGAAATCTTGGGACGTGGCTTCAATCCGCTTGAGGGAAAATAAAAGTCATGCAAGCCATACACTTCTATTTGGGATTATTTTCGCTTCGGCTTTAATTGCTCTCTGCGATCAACGGGGTGACATATTTTTCCAACATTGCAAGGCTGATCTCGCCTGTCCACGCATAGCGGACGGTTCCGCTGCGGTCGATCACATAGGAATTTGGCAGGTTTCCATTCTTGAAGGAGTTGAGTGCAGCGCCGTCAGGGTCCAGCCAGATGGGAAATGTGAGGCCGAGAGAATTGGCAAATTGCAGAACCTCATCTTTTCCATCTCCTGCTTCCACGGCAATGATGGTAAATCCTTCGGCGGAGTGAGCATCGTGGAATTTTTTCAGGGTCGGCATTTCCGCTTTGCAAGGCGGGCACCACGTAGCCCAGTTGTTGAGAAGTAGAACCTGTCCGCCAAAATCAGCCAGCGACTCGGTTTTGCCGTTGACATTCTCAAGCGCAAGCTGCGGGGCTGGATAATTCACTGCCATGGGAACAACAGACAGGTCAGCCACTGGGGTGGCTGACTCTCCGTCTTTTCCTTGCAATACTACAAATAGTGCAATTCCTATCAAGACCAGAAAAACACCGATAACAAAAGATTGTCTCTGAGCTTTAACGATCTTCCTGCGATACTTCGATTGTTTTTTCATACCGCCAACTCATGTTTTAGTTTTGCATCACGCGTTTGATCTCTTCCAACATGCGCGGTTCAGGATAGGCACCGACGAAAATTCCGCCGCCTGAATTGATAACGGTTTGCGGTACACCTTGCACATTGAAACGCTGTGATAGTTCGGGGAATTCCATTGCATCCACTGCTTCAGCGTGGATCATGGCGGGGTTTTCCATTGCGATCTGGTGTGCGAGCAACACGGCTCGCGGGCAATGCGGTCAGGTAGGGGTTACAAAGACTTGCAGATGCAGAGGCTGCGTCAGCGTTTTCAAAAACTCACGGGTGGCCGCACCAAGCCCGGAGTCCCGTTTTGAGGCGAGGATGATATCGTTGATCAAAGTGCTGAATTCGTATCCAGCCGGAATGCCCGAAAACTGGACGCCGAGGTCAACGATCTGTTCGCCGTTCTTTGAGGCGATGACAATTGCAGGGGCCTTATCTACTCTGTATTGTGCGGCAAGGGCGGCATCTTCCTTCAGGTCATACTGCGAAAGGCTGACCTTTTCATCCACCGCGCTGATCTCGCTCAACAATTGCTGGGTTTCATTGCAGTAATCGCAATTCTCTTTTGAGCCGAAGAAGAGAATTTGGACGGGGTGGACAAGTTCGGCGAATGCCTGCTTGATCTGCCCGACCACCTGTTCATTCAGTAATTTTTCCATGTTTTCTCCAAAGAAATTTTGACGTACGGTATTTTGATGCATGGGGGGTAATAAAGTTGCATCCATTTTTGTCTTTGTTGTATACTCCCGTTGTAACTTTTTGGGATACAAGACATCTAATGATTAATTCGACGACACAAGAGTTTTCCATTGAAGCGCTCCGTGCGGGTGATAAAGCCGAATTTGCGCGCCTGGTGGATGCCTACTCGGCACAGATCTACCGCCTCGGGCTGAAGATGCTCGGCAACGAGCAGGATGCCGAAGATGTTCTGCAAAACACCTTCCTCAGCGCAATGACCCATCTCTCCAGCTTTGAAGGGCGCTCCAGCATTTCCACATGGTTGTATCGCATCGCCTCCAACGAAGCTCTGATGCAGCTGCGCCGTGGAAAGAAAAAGGTCAGCATCGAAGATCTTCAACCTGAAAATTCAGATGATGACTTCCTGCCTGAGATCTTTGTAGATTGGAGCGTTCTGCCTGAAAATGAATTGCTTGCAGGCGAAGGCAAAGTAACCCTTGACGAGGCGATAAAAAAATTGCCAGAGAACCTTCGCATGGTTTTTGTTCTGCGCGACATCGAAGATGTCTCCATAAAAGACACGGCTGAGATATTGAATTTAACAGAGACGAATGTCAAGACCCGCTTGCTGCGTGCCCGCATGTTCTTGCGTGAACGGCTTTCCGCATATTACAGCGAGCGCCCAAAAGAGGAAAAATGAGCGACCATTTACATGAAAATTGCCAAGCCTTATTAGGTACCCTATCTGAATATATTGATGGCGAACTGCCCGCTGAACTATGCAAGGAGATCGAAAAGCATCTTGCTGGTTGCGATAATTGCCGCGTTGTTCTGAATACGACCAAGCGCACAATTGACCTCGTCCGCGTACCTGTGGATGAGGATGTGCCCGCAGCCGTTCGCGAACGTCTCTTCAAACGCCTCGATCTTGACGGATACCTGAATCAAAAAAGCTGACAGTGTTCTTGTGCGCTGTTATATTCCCCGTAAACAACCAGTCCCTGTTGATGTCAGCAGGGACTGGTTGTTTAACATCTAGTTCATATTTTCCTCGATCACTCCTTTTGTTGCTTCAAAGCAAAGAATCCTTTGGAAATTAGTGTGAATGCGATGGACAGAATAACTCCCACAAGAGCGAGGACGCGCCAGTCCAATAGTTGGGTTGCTATGCCTCCCTGACCTGTTGTTGAATGAATGGTTGTATTGTTTGTGGATGGCAGCAAGCCAAATAAGAGTGTGTTGCTGGTGGTTGTGGTGTTGTTATTTCTCCAGGCTGGGCCGCCTCCTGGGCGGGTGAGGGTAGCAACTTCAGGTGCTGTTGCTTCCCACTGACGGATGAATCCCACGATGGCTTGAATTTCTGCATCGGTCATGCGGTCGCCCCAGGTGGGCATGGCGGTGCCGGGTACGCCGGAGGTGATGATCTGTTGAATGGCTTGATCTGATTTATCGACAAAGAAAGATTGAACGTTAAGCGATGGCGCACGCGGTGTTCCCTGTCCTTCAGGGCCGTGGCAACGGGAGCAGTTTGTTGCAAAGAGTTGACTGCCCAATGCGATGCTTTCCTCTGTGGTTGGGATGGGGACATCTGGGGCAGGGATCGTGCCGACGGGAACTTCTTCCCAACGTTTGATGAGAGTCACCAGCGCATTGATCTGGTCAGTCGCAAGGACGTTGCTCCAGCCAGCCATGAGCGTGCCTGTGTTTCCATAGGTCAAAGTACGTGTTAGTTCTTCAACAGTTTTTTCACGTGTATCAAGATCGTTGAGTGCGGGGGCAATGCCTGTGCCAAGTCCATCTGCACCGTGGCAGGCTACGCAGTTTTCTGCAAATAATTGCACAGCCGTCTGAAGCGTTGCTCCATCGGGTAAGTTTGCGATCTCGGCGAGCAGGGCAGGGTCAGGCTCGGTGGTGAATGGGACAAGCGGAGCAAGCCCCAAATTGACTACGCGGTTGCCTGTTTCACCCCAATCCCCATATCCGATCAGGGCAACTAATTCGCCAATTTGATAATCGCTTAATGGGCCTCCATCTTCGATAGCCCAGGCGGGCATGGCAGTTTGATACCGCCCGCGGGAGATGGTTTTGTAGATATCTTCAAAAGGCATGGTCTTTAGTGCGGGGTTATTCAGCGGAGGAGTTGTTCCAATCCCTTCGCCGCTCACGCCATGACAAACGGAGCAGTTTTCGGCGTAGAGGGTCATGGCTTCGTCTAGTTGAACGGACAAGACTTGCGCCTGCGCCTCAACGATGCGATCTTGCTCGTTGAGCATGTAAAAGCCAAGCGCAACTACGATAAGCAGCAGTGAGCCGAGGCCAATGAGAGATTCAATGAGGAAAGAGTTTTTTGTGTTCATGGCGATTCCTTTACGGATAAATAACCTGTGCCATATCATAAGATTGGCGCTGGATGAGGTTGCCTGTGTCCACTTTGACTTCTCCGTCTTCGATGGTGAGCGCGAACAGATCAAGTGGACGGGGGGCAGGTGGATTCTCAACCGTACCTTGTTGGTCAAATTGCGAGTTGTGACAAGGGCAAATGAATTTCTGGGCAGTTGAGTCCCACGGGACGGTGCAGCCGAGATGTGTGCAGCGATGATAGACAGCAAGAAAGCCGCCATCGCCAATGCGCACGATGTAAAAACGTCCATTGGGGATGTGGGTAACAGAGTTGGGTGGAAAATCATCCACCAGACCAGCGGTGATGACCGAGCCGAATTCACCTTCCGCTAAACGCGGCTGGAGATAGGCAAGAAACACGCCCGCGGTTTCGAGGACTGTAACGCCGCCAAGAAATGCCCATGCGATCTTGAGAAAGTCACGGCGGGAGAGGGGAGAGGGGGGATTGGTTGAAGTCATGGGGAATTCCTAAAATGATTGATGAATGCAGAATGATGAATGGAAATCGGAAAGTATTCTGCATTCATCATTCTGACTTTTGCATTTAGTGAGTCGGCATATTCCACGGGAGGTACAGGCTCATGCCGGGGCCACGGAAGAAGATGCCAATGATGGTGAGGACGATGAATGCAGTAAAAAGAAACGCTGCAATAAAGAGGACTCGTTCCTCTGTATCTGCGTGAAAAGTTTTGTGGATGAAGTCATTGAGGTAAATGAGCGGGAGTAATACAACGGCCAGCGGGATAAGTCCGTTCGAGATGAGCATGTCCCATGTGGGAAGCCAGGCATTCCAATTCAACACATATTCATCGAGAAGAACCCAAATAGGGGTAGCAACGAGAGCCATGCCGATGGCAAGCAGTGTGAGGGAACGTCCGCGTTGGGAGCGGAAATAGACGCCGACACTATTCAAGTTGATGTCAAAGAAGGGCAGGAGGAAAATGCCAAGGATGGCAAGGCTCGGTAGAACAATTGCACCAACCAGGGGGTGGAAGTGCAGCAGAAGTTCCTGCAAGCCCATAAAGTACCACGGTGCTTTGGCAGGGTTGGGGGAAAGGGCCGGGTTGGCGATTCCTTCCAACGGAGCAGGAACAAGCATGGAGAAGAGAAGAAGCGCAGCAATCCATCCGATGGCAAAGATCATTTCACGGTTCACAAGATGCGGAATAGTGGTCACTCGTTCAGGTTTTGTCGGTTCAGTTTGCTTTGACGATCTGGGCATTGTCAGCCCGCCGTCTTTTCGCACGCGCCAGAAGTGATAGGACATCAAGCC
>CAZHOX010000163.1:0-1543 GCA_964534345.1 uncultured Anaerolinea sp. | reverse complement strand
AGGTTGGCGCTCCAGTGATGAACATTGCGGATCAATTCACCGAACCAGACATTTGAGTTGATCTCAAGAATATCCAGGTAGGCTTGCGGCGCGGCAGGTGTGTAGTTGTTCAACAGCACCATGCCTGTGAGCCCGAGGATGGTCATGAGCAAGCCGGAGAGACCGCCGAGTCCCCAGGTGTACGTCCACTTCATGGATGTGACTTCCACTTTGGAAGGGTGTATGTGCAAGATCAGGCTTTCCATCACCATGCGCATTCGTCCGCGGTCATCGGCTGGAACGCCCTCAGGGGTGAGTCTGTTTCGCATTCGTTCAAAGATCGAGGGTTCAGTTTGAGGAGTTTGTTCTTCCATGATGTCTTTCCTTTAGTTTGATATCCAAGTTTTATCAATGCAAGTTATGGAGTGAGAAAAGAAAACATGAAGGTTTGGTAAAGATGAATAGCACCAAATGGGAAAGGGCAATACAAGCGATTTGTGATTAATAACAAAAAGGTTTTTGAAGTCTTGAACTGATATTTACATAGCCTTTACATGGAAGTTCTATGATGTGTGCATCGTAAAAAAAAGAGAACGCCGCGTTTCAAACGCGACGTTGAATTAAGGAGAAAAACCATGTTCAACAATTTCAAACACATCCTCATCGGCGTCCTTTCAGCGGTCATTGTGATCGCCGTGGGCGCAAGCGCATATAACGCTTTTGCTTCCTCTGCAACTCCTGCTGTTTCCAATGATCCTGCTGCGCAGTATGGTAACGGGAATGGAAATGGCGGTAATGGCAACGGTGGTACAACAGGCAGCAGCGGTGTGCAATTGGCCGCCATCCCAGCTACAGATTTGAGTGCAGAAGAATCTGCCGCGTTGCTTTACATGCGCGAAGAAGAAAAACTTGCACGCGATGTGTACAACCAGTTGTACACGTTGTGGGGACAGCCGGTCTTTCAGAATATTGCTGCCAGCGAGCAGACTCATACCGACGAGATCAAACTGCTGTTGGATCGCTACGGTCTTGCCGACCCCGCGCTTGATCCTGGTCAATTTACAGATGCCAACCTTCAGGCTTTGTATGACCAACTGATCGCGCAAGGGTCCGTCTCGTTGACTGATGCTCTCAATGTCGGCGCACTGGTTGAGCAGACCGATATCGCAGATTTGCAGGCTCGCCTTGCACAAACCGACAACGCCGATATTCAACTGGTGTACAACAACTTGATGAACGCTTCATACAATCACCTTGCTGCTTTCACTGGGGAACAGGGTGGTAATGGCCAAGGCAACAGCGGAGGCAATGGTCAGGCTGGGCAAGCAGGTCAAGGTCAGGTGGGAAGCGGGGTTCCGCAGGCGAATATCTCTGGTGCAGTCACCGTCCATGGTGTGGTGAATTCATACGACGGCATGGGAATCAGTTTCACTGCTGATGATGGACAAGCACTCTACGTGGATACAGGTAACATGCGCTACAGCCAGTCGCTTGGGTTCGCTCCTGTAGCTGGCGATGGTATGACGGTGGTCATGTTCTACGGTGACCAGGGCACGAACAGTGC
>CAZHOX010000162.1:0-6966 GCA_964534345.1 uncultured Anaerolinea sp. | reverse complement strand
GGGTGAAGAATCCGCGCTCGGGGTTGAGGAGGGAAGCATCAGAGTAGATGTAGGTGTGAGAAACAGAATCAGGTTCGGGTGAGGAAGAAGCGGGGCTACATCCGAAGAGGAAAGAGGAAAGAAGAAAGAAAGTCAAAAGATGTTTCAATTTCAAGGTTTCAAGTTTCATGTTATTTGAATGCCGATGAGGTTGCCTGATCCACGATCCAGCGTTGCAGGAAGATGTAGACGACGAAGATA
Source organism: uncultured Anaerolinea sp. (assembly GCA_964534345.1). Classification (GTDB taxonomy): domain Bacteria; phylum Chloroflexota; class Anaerolineae; order Anaerolineales; family Villigracilaceae; genus Villigracilis. Next base: position 6,726 of record CAZHOX010000162.1, on the reverse strand, counting down.
GGAAGCAGGGTAAGGATGGAGGCGGCAAGGATGAGACCTTGATTGGAGACATGTGCGGTTTGGAACCAGACAACCAGCAATGGGATGGTGCGTTTTTCTGGCGAGGTGAGCACAATGAGGGGCCAGAGATAATCGTTCCAAGTGGACATGAAGGTGAAGATGCCGAGAGAGGCGAGCGGCGGTCCCATTTGGGGGAGGACAATACGCCAGTAAATACCAAACTCCGAAGCACCGTCGATGCGGGCGGCGTCCAAAAGTTCGGAGGGCAGTGCTTCGATGAACTGCTTCATCATGAAAATGCCATAGGCGTCGATGAAGGCAGGGATGATGAGCGCCCAGAGCGAGTCGATCAGTCCGAGTTTGACGACCAGCAGGTAGTTGGGAATCATGACCACTTGAAATGGAATCATGATCTGGATGAGGATGACACCGAAGGCGAGGTTCTTGCCTTTGAAATGATACTTGGCGAAGATATAGCCCGCATAAGAACTGGTGAAGAGAGTGATGACCACCCGCGTGACAGATACGAAAATGCTGTTGAATAAGTTTTGCGCGAGGGGAATTTTTTCGTCATTCAGGATGGTGGTGTAATTATTAAGCGAAGGCGTCTTTGAGAAAAAGTCTGGCGGGGTCTGGCGCAATTCGGCGGTGGTCTTCAGGGATGAGACAATGATGTAGAAGAACGGCAAGAGGGTGCCAATCAACCCGACGATCAAAATGGCATATGCGCCTGATTTGCCAAGTACGAAAGCGAAGGAGGGGCGTTTTTTGGGAGGGGTGGTCATGAGGTCTCCGAAAAGGTAATTAGAGATTGGAGATTGACAAGGCTATGTTGAGAGTTAAAGGAATAAAGAATTGAGAGTGAGGAAAATTCATCCTTCATAATTCATCCTTCATCCTTTGCTCAATATTCCCATTCCGTTCGCAAGATTCGGAATTGAAGCACGGTCAATGTCAGGATGATGATGAACAAGACCATCGACATAGCCGCTGATAAGCCCAGATTATTGGCGAATTTGAAGGCGTTCTCGTAAATACTCAATAACAAGGTTTGAGTCTGGTTTTGAGGTCCACCGCGTGTGAGGAGTTGAAAGATGACGAACACTTGCAGCGAAGAGATCACCGTCAGAACGCTGGTCAACAAAACGGTCCGACTGAGAAGCGGGACAACTACAAGCCAGAATTCCTGCCAGGCGTTGGCGCCATCCACGCGGGCGGCTTCGCGCAGCGTCTTAGGAATGGACTGCAAAGCGGCGACGAAGATGACGAGGTTGTAGCCAAAGTCCTGCCAGACGTGCGCGATGACCACACAGATCATCGCCAGTGGCACACCGAAGTAGACCAGGCTTGGGTCTTGCAGCCACGATTTCGGCGGGACGAGTCCAATGGCTTTGAACATTAGGCTGAGCAAGCCCCAGCCTGGTGCGTACACATATGACCAAATAATGACAAGTGCTACAGAAGATGAAATGGTGGGTAGAAAATAAATGGCGCGGAATAAGGTCTTAAAACGATCGCCAATAGATTCAAGCAAAACAGCGAGTGGAAGGGTGATGATGAGGTTGAGAGGCAAAACAAGCGCAGTAAAAATGAATGTGTTCTTTAATGCAAGGCGAAAGACCTCGGCAGGTTTAGTATTCTCTGTGAAAAGCTCAATGTAGTTGTCGATGAGGATGAACGGATTCGCTCCGCCCAAGCCGAGAAAGCCGCTCCCCTGGCGGATGGGGGTGTAATCAAAGAAACTCATCACCACCGCCCATACAATGGGAAACAACGTGAACACCCCCATATAAAGAAGGATGGGGGCAAGGCTGGTATAGGCAAAGCGACGTTGCCGCGCCATCAATTTGCCGCCTTCGTTGATGGGATCTTTTTTGAAGAGCATGTTGAATGCCATGAGACCTCTGGAAGGATGAGGGATGAATGGTCCAGCACTTGCAGTACTGGGCAAGTGTGAAGGATGAATAAAGAAAGAAGAAAGAGGCAAGAAAGAGCAGCTCAGTGTTGCGGCACAAGCCGCTCTTTCTTGCTTACGAATCGACTATCAAACTATTCGACTACTTGACCAACTAACTATTGCGCAGAATCCACCATGGCATTTGCCGCTTCGTGAATGCTGTTCGCGGCTTCTTCGGCGGTCTGATTCCCTTGAACCGCATCGAGGATGGTCGGGTAGACGATCTCATATGCCAGTTGATCGGGGTCCGTCAGGTTTCCTTGATACGCGCCCTTATCCAAGATCGGCAGAACGGCGGCAGCAAATGGAACGGCTTCCACATACTTCGCGTCGGCAGCAACCGACTTCATTGCTGGGATGGTGGCGGAGGTGGAATTGAAATACAGAACATTGGCTTCATTTGCACCGAGGAAAGCGGCGAGTTGCCAGGCAATGTCAGGGTGCTGTGTGCTCTTGCCGACCACGTATCCCCACCCGCCTACGGAAACAAATTTATGTTCCGAGCCCATCATCGGCGGCAGGGGAACGTAATCAAACTTCAGATCGGGGTAACCAATTTTCGCGTCGCCCGCATACCATGAGCCGAGCACGCCAATGGCGTTGTGCCCCTGTGCAAATGAATCGCCGACCCATTCACTTTCGGCATTGAAGATGATCGGGTCAACCACGCCATCTTTCTGAGTCATGTCGATCAACTTTTGAATGGTTGCAACCGCTTCGGGCGAATTAAAATTAAAGTGTTTGCCATCTTCAGCAAAATAATTGCCACCTTGCTCTAAAATACCAGCAAGAAAATACGTGAACAACTGATCGCTATTGGTGTAGTGCATTCCCGCGGTTGTCATCACGCCGTCTGAGCCAAGCACAGTCATCTTCTTTGCATCAGCGATTACCGCATCCCAGTTTTCCCATGCAGGCGGGTAGGCAATACCAGCCGCTTCGAACAAAGCTGGGTTCACATACGCGCCGCCATATTCAATGTTGTATTCAGCAGGGAAACCATACAGTTTGCCATCACAGGTCTGCCCACCGAGAGGCGCATCAAAGAAAACTTCTTTTGCAGCATCGAGGGCCATCACATCGGCAGGCACTTCGAGCAGCTGTCCGCCAGAGGCATAGCGGCAGGTATAGCCGCCAGGGATGAGGATCACATCAGCAGTGTTGCCCGCAGGGAGCGAAGTCTGAATCGTCTGAATGAACACATCCCATGGGAAGGTCTCGTACTTGATGGTCACATTTGGGTTTGCTGCCATGAAGTCATCGAACATTTTCTGATTGGCTTCGTTGAACGCAGGCGCCTGATGTCCCCAAACGCGGATCTCAACAGGTTCATTCGATGCAACAGGCACTTCAGTTCCTCCACCGCCGCACGCTGTCAACAGCAGACTTGCCATCACAAGAACAAAAAACAGTCTTTTCATGCTTCTCTCCTTTTGATTAGAAATCTAATTTCACGACCGCCGTCAAATTAGCAGGACGATCGGGATTCAAACCTTTTTTGACCGAACGATAGAATGCCATCAATTGCAGGATAGGAAGATATAAAACGCCGCGTACACTTTCTGGAATATTCGACTCAAAACAAACATCCGCGTCAGACTCACCGAGAGCTGCTACGGTCCCCCCAAGCATTTTCATCTCTGACAACACTTTTGCCTCGTGGACTCGGTTCGCATCTGAAAGCATTCCCGCCACCACGGTATTTTGATTGACCATACTCATAGGCCCGTGGCGAAATTCCAAAAAGTGAAATGGCTCGCTGTGGGTGAGGGTCATCTCTTTCATTTTGAGATTCACTTCACAAGCGAGTCCGTAGCGAATGCCTGAGCCAAGGAAATAAAAGCGGTCAAAGTTCAGGTTTTCGCCGATCTCTTTTGCGTAGGGCTCATACTTCACTATCAACGCCTCGCCCGCTTTGGGCAAACCTCTCATGGTTTTTAACAAATCGTCACGCCCTGCAAGCTTGGCACAGAACGCGCTGACAGCCACAAACATCGAAGCAAAGGAACGAGTCTGCGCAACAGATTCTTCCTGTCCCTTATCGATCACAAAATTAAAGTCCGCCATGCGAGAAAGGACTTCGTTGTAATTGCTGATGACGACAACCTCACCACGCTTTTCTGCCTTGAATTTTTCCACCGCTTTCACGGTTTCGGTTGTTGTACCTGAGCGGCTAATAGCGACCAGTAGTGTTTTCTGATTGGTCAAAACCGTCTGTGAATTCAGCAATAGCTCGCCGCCAGGGACGGCATGTGCGGAGCGACCCGTCAGCTCGGTGTACAAAGCCGCGGCTGCCAGCGAGAGGTAGTAGGTCGAGCCGCAGCCTGTGAAAATGACCTGGTCGTAGTCATCAGTTTTCGGTGAGGAAGAGGCGCGAACTATATCCAATGCCTGCGCCCATGCTTGAGTCTGTGATTTGATTTCGTTGTAGGTGTGGTAATTTGTTGGTTCCATAGTTTCGTAGTCTCGTTGTTTACTGGTCACTGATTTTCAAAACTTTCATTGCATTTTTGCGATAGATTTTTTGCAAAACATCATCTGGTAGATACATGCCATGCACATACCAACGCCCCTGCCCAGGAACTTCGCTGGTGTTGTAATTGAAATATTCATCATCCGTTTCAAGGAAGCGGTAAAACAGACGATACGAATCAATATCCGGGCTTGCATCTGTCCCGAATAAAATCCGATCTTGGTACTGAATAAAAAATTTCCGCGCAGTGTAGGGCTGCCGTCCAAGTTCGCCCAATCGCGCAGAAAAATCAATGTAATAGTTCGGGCAATCGTCGAGCATCTGCCCGACCCAGCCCAGGTTTTCACCATAGCATCCCACATGCGCTCCGATAAAGGTAGTGGACGAGTGGCGAGTGACAAGGTTCTTGAAACAATTCATGATGTGCATGAACGGCGGGAAAGGCGGGCTGGTAAACGCCCAATCGGGATGTGCGCCAATTTCTTCCCAGCGTTCGTTGGTTTCATCGATCGGATCAAAAAACGCAACTGGGTCAGCAACATGAATAAGAACAGGAAAACCAAGCTCGCCCGCGGTTTCCCAAATGGGAACAAGGCGTTCATCATCTACATCCACTAATTTGCCTTGATGGTCTTTGACATGCAGCCCAAGAGGCTTCCAGATTTTGAGTCCCTGTGCACCGCGTTCCTTTTGAGCGATCAAACGCTTCGCTGCCCACTCTGGAAATTGATTCCCCAGCTCCTGCCATTTGCTCCAATCCACGCCGCCGAAGACTTGGAATCGTTCGGGCGCGCCTTCTTTGAAGTGTTTGAGATGGGCATCGAGAATATCTTCTCCCCAACCGCCATCGAGGTCAACATAATGCGTCACATCTACTTCATCGAGCAGGTCAAGCAATTCGCTCAATGGCTTTTTATCCCAGCCGCCGCCAAAGGGTTCGCCGAGATGGTCGTGTGCATCAATCACAGGGAATTTCGGTTTGTTTACTTGCGTGGTTTTCGTTACCAGTTTTGACTGTGGACGAAAGTTTTCAAGCAGCATGGCTTCTCCATTACGCAATAACAACTTTGATATTTTGCTTTTTCAGTGCCTGAATAAATTTTTTGTCTGCTTTTGAGTCCGTTACAAATATATTCATACTGCTTAAGGGAGCCAACAAGGCAGTAGACACACGGTTTACCTTTGAATGGTCAGCAACGAGAATGACTTCACGCCCAATTTTCAAAATAGCACGATCGGTCAAGGTCTCCTGCAAATAATCATTTGTCAACCCATGCTCAAGGCTGAGGCCGCGCGCGCCCATGATGACCTTATCCACACGAATCTCTGCAAGCGCCTGCTCTGTAATATGACCGATAAAGGAAAGTTCACTCTCGCGTAACTGTCCACCCAATGAAACAACGGTGATGTCTTTGATTCCGGCCAATGCATTTAACACAGGTAAAGAGTTGGTGATGACCGTGAGATTTTTGCGGTCTCGCAAATGTTTTGCGGCTTCGAGCACCGTTGTCCCTGAGCCGAGGAAAACCGTTTCCCCATCGGCGATCAATTCTGCCGCGGCGCGCCCAATGCCTGCTTTTTCATCCGCCTGTTCGCCTTCACGCTGAAGAATGGGTAACTCTGGCGGAGCCTGCTCCACGGCGATCACGCCGCCATGTACGCGCTGGGCTTTGCCTTGGGAAGCAAGCGTTTCCAAATCGCGACGCGCAGTGGCAACGCTAATGGAAAACTGTTCAACGATTTCGTTCACACTCAATCGGCCCTGTTTTACCAGCAGGGAAAGGATCTGTTTTTGGCGTTCAGGGGTGGGGGTAAATTCGCTCATAATCGCTCATCAATCACTCATAAACAATCATAGCATGTTTTCAAGAAATTTCAAGAGGGATTTAATAATCCTCCACAATTGGATCGAACACATCCAGTGTGTATCTTGCCGGAAAACGCCCAGGTATTTACCTACCTGACAAATTCAAGCTTTAAGCAATAAAATAGGGCGACTTTCCATGATCAAATCATTCCCATCCATCCTCCGCACCAAGATCATCCCGCCGCCGCGCAATGCGCGCACACTGCCCCGTCCCCGCGTAAGTGACTTGCTGCGGAACGCGCTCGATTACCGCCTCACCATTTTGCAGGCAGGCGCAGGCTATGGAAAAAGTACCGCACTCGCCGAACTCGCAGCGGAGATTCAACCTCTCGTCTGGTATCAGGTAAATGATGAAGACAATGATCCGCTTGTCTTCCTCCTGCATTTATTGCATGCCACGCATGAAGCTCTGCCTGAGATCACAGACTT
>CAZHOX010000161.1:1377-6968 GCA_964534345.1 uncultured Anaerolinea sp. | reverse complement strand
GGGATGGGATGCTACGGCGAAAAAGTGGACTCTGTGGGAGAACTGCCCGCCGCTCTCCAACGAGCAGTTGATTCTGGTAAACCGGCATTGCTGCATGTGACGGTTGATTCTGCCCTCAATACCGACCCGCCCGGGTATAAACAATTTAGGTATGTGAGAACGCTGTAGAAAATAACCGGCCTCGGAATTTTCCGAGGCCGGTTTTATTTCTTTGTGCATACTAATTGGATAATATTATTCTTTTAAGAAGTTTTCCAACCATTTCCCAAGGATGGGATATTGGTAGTTTCGTCCGTTAAGTATGGACATTGCAGCAATGATGCGGAGCACCAGAATTGATATGGAAAATGGAAATATGCAGGAGAAAACTATAAACGGAAATAGAAAAGGTAATATAAAAAATTGCAATCCGGCATCTGGGGAGGAGGTATTCGACAGAACTCCAAACACGGATCCCGAGATTCCTATGAACATTACACCAAATAGACAAAAGAAAATTATTCCCATTAGCGAAATGAGAACGATATCAAATGAAAGCGCCTGGAGTGCCTGAAATTTTACAAACCGAGATTTATCTTTTTGGGTAGCCCATACAATAATGGCTACCATGGGGCCAAAAAGATGAGCGAGCGCGGCCATCAGTTTTTCATCTGACGATGGAGGAAAATTTGGAGGCGTGTTCATGATGTAAGGGCTATGTTCTTTTTGGCTTTGTTCATTTGTTTTGTCAGGAGTGCGCCCAGAATTGGATATTTAAAATTCTTCCCGCGAATTGTAAAGATGCTGGCGATTGCGGCCATAATGTAATAAATGGGGGTGGCGATCATCAAGAGAGTCCAGAATATCATAATGACGCCAATGAAAACGATCATGAAAATTCCCATGCCTTGTGGTGCATCGCCGCCGTTCGCGAGCGTGGGGTCGGTCATGCCGAGAATTGAGATGCCAGCAATCGCCATGAAAATGATTGCCATATAGGCCATCATTGCCGCCATATATACGATGAATGAGATCAATTGATAGATGGTTGCCTGGAGTGCTTGAAAACGAAGCTTTTCAGAACGGTCTTTCTGTAATACCCAGACGAGTAATGGTGTGAATATTCCCCAGAGTTGCAGAATGGCAGTCGCATGGCAAACCCCGCCGACCCAGCCAGATTCCCATTCTTCACTTTCTGCTTCCGTGATCTGGTCGCTGAACACCTTCTTCTTGAGCCACGTACCAATGACCGGATAATTGAAATCGCGGCCCATAATACAGAAAACAGCCCCGATGACTCCAATAATAAAGAAAACTCCCCATAAACCGAACATACCCAGAACAATGATAGGTTGCATTATGAATGGAGCAAATGGCATTTCACTGGAGGTACTATCCATAAAAATGACTTCTAGGACAACCATCAGAAAAACAGCCCCGAACACCACTACAAAGATTCCTATTATCCATATCCAGAACAATAGAGACTGGTATCCCATAGCTTGAAGTGCATGGTAACGGACATATTTAGACTTGGTTCGTTGGAAGGCCCAAATTAAGGTCGGCCCAATTGGCCCAAGGAATGACAGTAAGACAGAGGCATGGGCAAGTGCTGCCATTATCTTTTCATCTGATGTTGGGGTTTCCATTTTGATTTTCCTCCTGATGTATTATTTGTGCCTGTAATTTTATCACTTCCTGTCCTATGATTTCTTCATGTTGGCAGGCAATTATTGCAAGTTGGTAAGATGATTTCCTTTGATGACATCGTGAATTTGGATTTCAAAGGAGATGATAATGAGCGAAGTAAATGAATGGAACAAGAAAGTTATTGCTGAATTTCGAGCAAATGAAGGCAAAGTAGGCGGCCCATTTGAAGGCAAGACGCTGCTTCTGTTGCATACCACTGGCGCAAAGAGCCAGCAGGAGCGCATTAATCCGGTCGCCTGTGTTAAGGATGGGGATCGGTTGGCGGTGATCGCTTCCAAAGCTGGCGCACCAACGCATCCGGATTGGTATTTCAACATTGTTGCCAATCCGCAGGTGACGGTTGAAGTTGGGACGGAGACCTTTCGGGCGAAGGCTACAGTGGCAGAAGAACCCGAGCGTTCCCGCCTGTATGAGAAAATGGTCGAAGTGATGCCCGGCTTTGACGAGTACCGCCGCAAGACCACGCGCGTTATCCCTGTCATTGTGTTGGAGCGGGTGAAGTAAACAGCTTCATGGAAAATCAAAAAATGGCCTTGTAGACGTTACGTCCGAGGCCATTTTTTTGTTCATAACAATGCTCATGTATTTGTGGAAATTGATTTTTTCCTGATTGAAAATTAAAGTTAGGCATTGTAGAATGTTCGAGTCGCCAAATCATACTACAAGGAGAAAGCATTGTTATGTTTAAAGGTACATTCAACAAAGAGGGAGAAGAACCAAAAATGATTTTGAGTGAAAATTATAAAAAGTGGCGCGGAGTTGCTTTTTCAACAACGGCTGAAAATGTTGGATTTGCCAGCAAAGAACCCAAAAAGGTTTACGGCGTGGTCATGGATATTGGCATGATCGATCAGCGAATGAATCAGGCGTTCGCTCTTTCGACAATGGCTCTAGTCAGTGGAGATGCATCTTTTGTGCCGACTCCGGGCGGAGGTTTTTTTGGTCTAGGTGGCGATCCACGGGTGGCAGAAGTGGCAAAATCTATCATTGCCATGGGACAGATCTTTTTAGCAAAAGCCCAACCAGTTCAGGATCATCCTCTGCCAGGTGTGGGGCAGGTGGCATTTTACTTCCTTACCACGTCTGGATTATTTGTTACAGTAGATGATTTGAAAGCCTTTCAAACCGGCCCATACGCCCAATTGTTAAATAAATTTGGACAAATACGCGGGGTCGCAGAGCGAATGATTGACCAGCGAAAGAAATAAATACAAAACGGCCTCGTTGACATTTTGTCTGAGGCCGTTTTTCATTTCAACAATTTATCGTACACCTCGTGCCGCCCATGCCCGCGCAATGAGTGAAATTGAACCATCCGAATCAAAAGGCAAACTTGCGCGGATTCGTTCACGTAACAAAGCGCGACGTTCTTCACTTAACGACATTGCATAACTTGGGGCCGGCCCCTGACCTCCCAAAAACGGAGACCAATAATCGTCAAAGTTGCGGAAAACGGTGGGGACTTCAATGGGACGGACCTCCACATTGTGCAGCCCTGACGATTCAAAAAGCTGACGTAACTCATTGGGGTGGCAGATCGGGAAACGCGGACCTTCATCATGTTCGATTGCATTGGGATCCAAAGCAATCGCAGCATCGAAGAAATGACGTATCAATTGCATCCCCTCCGCATAATCCCATACATAAACTGCTACTACACCGCCCTGTTGTGTGACCCGGATTATTTCTGCAAGTGCTCGCTCAGGGTGAGGAATAAAATTGAGCACAAGACCTGATACAACAGCATCGAATGTTTCGGGTGGATCTGTCAGCGCCTCGGCATCGCCAACCTCAAACCAGACTCGGCTATCTTGTACGTGCTCCCTAGCAAAATTGACAAATCCCTCTGAGCGATCAATTCCCTTGATTTGGGCAGGTTCAGCAAATTGAAGAATGGACTGGCTGAGCACGCCTGTTCCGCAGCCCACATCCAGCCATTGACTGCCTGCTGGAATTGCCAGCCAATTTAGAAACTCACGCGCCACAAGCCTGCTCCAGCGACCGATATAACGTTCATACATATCCCCGTTCGCCCAGTTATCTTTTGGCTTTCTCGAATTCTCATTCATACGCTACTCCTAAAGTGAAATACTCGATGAACTTTGATAAATTATTCTACAATAAAACGGCCTCGCGGACATTATATCCACGAGGCTGCTTTTGATATTTATATCGTACTCTTTTCTATTACTCCATCAACGCACTCAGTGCCAAATTCGGAGGCGCATCGCCTTTGCGGCTTGAATTACTTTTAAAAATCAAATCCATTTTTATCGAATTATCCCTTTAACTTCTGAATACGGGATTTCGATCACCTTGCCAGTGCTGGGTATTTGAATCAAAATGGATGTGGGCGTTTGGTCGACCAATGTTACTGTTTCGGAGATGCCACCAGCCAGTTGAATGGGTAGATTTTCCGTAGTTGATAAATAATCAGAGAGGATGATCTGTACTTTTGTTGGAGCATTCCCACCAAAGGCTGGTGGAACATACGGATAAACGAATTCGCTAAATAGCCACAAGCTGATGATGAAAAGAAAAATAGCCAAACTCCCAAATACCAGTGATAACCACGCAGGAAAGCTTTGTAGTCTTTTGTTCATCAATTTTTGAGCAGCCCATTTTGAAACAAAGTAAAGAATAATGGGGCTTAGTAGTGCAATACTTGTAACCAGCAACCCAAGCCAAATTCCCGTTCGGCGAACTTCTTCGCTCAAAACAAAATTTGCAGATGAATTTAAGGAGGTTAAGATGTTGCCTGCATACCAGATGGTAAGGGCAGATAAAAGAAAGCCAAGAAATACCAGAACAATATTTTTGATAACATCCCCGCGTTTTTCTTTTTTTTCAGTACGGTCAATGATTGCGAAGGTGACCACTGGACCGATCAGGCTTAGCGATGTGAGAATGAGGAATAATCCGCCTGTAGCAAAATAACGTGACTGCACCAGATTGAACGCAGAACCGCCGAACTTTCCGATATAAAAGTTTGAGATCAAGTAGCCCGCAATGTAGCTTGCTGCACCGATCACACCGATGCTGCTTGCAAAATTTCTAAGATGAGTAATGACTGATTCAGAAAGATCTTCTTTTTCTTTCGACATGATTAACCTCCACTCAAAATTTTGGCTAACTCATCAACGCACTCAACGCCAAATTCGGCGTTGCATCCCCTTTGCGGCCTGAATTCCATGTGACGATCAAATCCTTTTTGGCGCGGGTGATACCCACGTATAACAGCCGTAGGCGTTCACGGGAATAATCTTCGCGGGCAGAGAGGCTGGCAGCGCCTTCTTCGTACCAGTCGAATTCGCCGGTGGAGAGGGAGGCTTTGAGTTGCGCGAGCGCTTCGGCTTCGAGGTTGAGCCCATTGCGTATGAACCACTTCTCCGAGATGTAACGGTCATACGGCTGCAGCGACGGGAAATCATAATTGTTCACGCTCAACATATACACGCGATCCCACTCCAGCCCCTTGGCTTTGTGCATGGTCGTCACCACCACCTTGCCTTTGTGCGCCTCCGGGTTGAATCCCGAATCGTCCGACGAGAAACCGATGAAGCGACGTTCATTGCGGGCGATGACTCCCAGCTCTGCGGTCAACTCAGGCAGACGCCAATCCGCATGGTCGTTGGCAGCTTGGCGAAGCACCAACGCAAGTTTATGCGCCAACGCGAGGTCTGTCGCATCGGTGAATAATTCCTGCGCGAGAGTCAGGATCAATTGGTCAATGGGAAGAGTGACCGCATTCAACCAGCGATTGACAGCGACTTTGAACAGGCTTAACTCTTGAATGACTTCTTCCTCCGCCTCTGACTCACTGAGAGTTGTCAGCCAGTCATGATCTTGGTTCGGCGCTATAAAAGTTTCCGCCTCTCCCACTTTGCGCAAGAGTTCCGCTG
>CAZHOX010000161.1:0-1277 GCA_964534345.1 uncultured Anaerolinea sp. | reverse complement strand
GCCGCCACGCGCGTTTTGTTCGTGCTGGCGAGAACATCCACGTAGTCGATCTTGTGCCGTTTCAACGCTTCGATGACTTCAAATCCGCGGGTGTTGCGTGGGACTAACACTGCAACCGTCGAATCCTGATGATCTGGCAGCCACTTCTTGATCGAGTTGACAATGGCTTCGGTCTCTTCTTCGGGAGTGAATTTCTTGCTGATGAGACGAATCGCTTCAGGGTCGGCAGGTGGATTGGGCTGCGGGTCTTCGGGAGATGTCGCTTGGATGTGGGGAATGCTCAAGGCGTCGCGGCAGGCTCGGGCGGGGTGTGAGGCGTTCGTCCAGTCAATTAGATAATTTGCCAGCTCAATGACGTGCGGCTGCGAACGTCCGCTGACAGGCAATTCATTTTTATAGTCCGCTTCGTTGGCGATAAAATTTTTGAGCAGCTTCGGGTTCGCGGTGGTGAAGGTTTCAAAGATGGCTTGGTTGGGATCGCCCACGCGCACCCAGTTGCCGTGACCCGCGAGAAGGCGCAAAATATTTTCCTGAATTTCGCTCGAGTCCTGCGCCTCATCTTCGAGGATGAAGGGGAAACGGTATTGCAGGCGCGCAAGATATTCGGGATCGGATTGCAAAATTTTATAGGCGAGCGCGATGAGGTCATCAAAGTCCACTGCGCCGCGATAGCGCAGGGCTTGCTGATATTTGTCGAAAATCCACCAGCCCATTTCAGCAAGCGGAAGCGGCGCGGGCGCATTGTTCAATCTTTGGCGCAAGTCTTCGGGGGTGATGGCGAGATTTTTGCACGAACGAATGAACGCAAGCGCGAGGCTGTGCGCAAGGTCGGGCAGTTGTTGACGGCGCACCCAATCACGTTTTGAGTCGTCGAGGTCGCCGCCAAAATATTCATCGAGATGGTTGGGGAAGGTCGTGAGCCATGCATTCGCCGCTTCCTTGCGGATGAACTCCGCTTCGCGCTCATCCACGATTTGAAAGCGTTCCTCCAGCCCAGCCAGCGCAGGCTTCTCGCGGACAATGTCATGCGCGAGTCCGTGCAGGGTTCGCACGCGATAACCGAGATGCGGAATGAGACCGCGCGCCTCGATCATCTTGCCGATGCGCGCCGAGAAATTATCCACTGCCGAGTTGACGAGGGTCACGATGAGCACATCTTGGTCGGTGTTCAGCGCTCCACTGGTGATGAGTTGCGCGGCAAGCGCCGAGAGGGTGAAGGTCTTTCCTGACCCAGGCACTGCGGAAATGCCAAGCTTGCCGCCGCGATAGCGGAGGAT
>CAZHOX010000160.1:0-7023 GCA_964534345.1 uncultured Anaerolinea sp. | reverse complement strand
GAGGGCACACCCTTGTCTGCCACATCTCCGATCAAAACACCAACGCGCCCATCTTTGAGATGGAATACATCATAAAAATCTCCACCAACCTGGCGGGCTGGGAGAATTCGTGCGCCAAAACCAAATTCTTCAAAATGAGGCAGCACATCGGGAAGAATGCTTAGTTGAATATCAGCAGCAACTTGCAGTTCGCGTTCGAGGCGTTCCTTTTCAATCAATTGAGCCTGAGCGGCTTTCAATTCATCGTAGGCTGTCTGCAATTGGCGATTCTTCTCGGTCAAGTCGCGAAATGTAGCGGTATTCGTTGCATCGAGCCTTTGACTCAATACCCGCACCATTGAAATTGCCAGTTCTGGGTGTTTCTTTGTAATATTCATAAATTGGCCGCGGCTTAAAGAGAGCAAAGTGGATTTTCCGCGTGCACGTACACTTGCTGTGCGATGCCCACCAGGCATTAGCAGGCTCATTTCCCCAAGATATTCGCCTTCGTACAAGACATTAATCAAAAATTCTTCTGGCGTATCTTCCGCCATCAACACTTCCAATGTCCCACTCAGCACCACAAAAAAATGTTCCCCTAAATCACCTTCACGAAAAAGAATTTGGCGGTCGTTAAGCTCGATCACATCCAAGCTGGATATGATTTCGTCCAACTCATAAACAGGTAAACCAGCAAACAGGGGAATTTTCGACAGCAGATTGGTACTCATAATATGACTTGTCTCTCTATATTTTCTAATAAAGCCGGGAACTCATTCCCCTATCGCGCCACAATACTTTATAAAAACTACTTTTTACTCAGATCCATAACTTCCTTACCGGCAAGCTTATCCTGAATTCGCTCAACAACAAGGTCAAGATGGCTTGAATGATTCACATAATCGTGGCTATCCGTCTGGATGGTCAGAACAGGACAAAGGTCAAATGAGCCGAGCCACTCATCGTAAAACGAGTCAAGAAGTGCAAGGTACTCTGGGGTGATACCGGTCTCCATATTGCGCGCACGCCTACGGATTCTGTCCATCAAAACTGGCACAGGAGCCTTCAAATAGATCAACAAATCCGGGCGCGGTAATCCATTTACAACAACTTCAAACAATCTGCGGTAGGCTAGGTAATCCCGCTCGCCCAAATTTCCCATGTGATGCAAAGCGCGCGCAAAAATATGAGCGTCTTCATAAATACTTCTATCCAGAATAGACGACCGCGAATCGCGAGATGCTTCAAGATATTGGTCAGCTCGATGTCCAAGGAAAAACACCTGTAAATGAAAAGACCAAGCATGCATATCTCCATAAAAATCGGAGAGATACGGGTTATCCGCCACAGATTCATAACCAGTCCACCAACCGAGTCGCGCACCGATTCGTTCTGCCAATGAAGTCTTACCCGCGCCAATGTTACCAGCTACTAAAACCAAATGTTTTGCCATAGTTCTCGTATTTTATCATGCCGAGAGATTGCAGGTATAATTTGTATAGGAGACCAAACAATGAAAATTCGCGACGCAGCAGGTTGGACCATCTTCGTATTCGGTATTCTTGCAATCTTGCTTGGACTAGTAGGCCTGATTCGCCCAGAAATTCTTTTATCCATCCTTGGTTTTGAAGTGATCGATCGCGCCCAACGCGCTGCAAGTGATTACACCATCGTTTTTATGACAGCATCATCAATGGCTTCTTTCAATATGGGCATCTATTATGTATTTGCCGCAATGAACGACATTAAGATCTTCTACCGCTGGACCGTTCCCTTTCGCACAATTACATTCATTGTTTTCACAACTCTCGTAATTTTCGGCATAGCCCCATTAAAATTCATTGGCGTAGGGATTTGGGAATTCGCAGGCGCAATTGCCACCGGCATCGCAATCTATAAAGAAACCGCTAAAAAATAGAGGCTGCCATGAAATCAAAGTGGATCGAATATAACGGCAAAAAAGTTTTATATCAGGATTTTTCCAATTATTTTTTTAACGAAAAAGCTGTTATCGAAGAATTAAGTGAAGTCCAAAATCTTGTTATGAGCCAGCCAGAAAATTCAGTGCTTATCCTTTCAAATTTCTCAAACACTGAAATTACTGCCAATCTTATGCCCTTGTTGAATGAATCCTCCAGCAAGACAAAATCGCACGTTCGCAAAACTGCCGTACTTGGCATCAGCGGTGTCAAACGCACCCTTGGCGATCTGCTATCTAGAATCACCGGCCAGCCATTAATGTACTTCAACACCGAGCAGGAAGCAAAGGAATGGCTGACAAAAGATTAAAAGGGCGGGCAAAACAGTTGTATACTTAACGCATGAAAATAAGAATCTTTTCCATATTAATAATTGGGATTTTTATCACCCTGCTGTTTTCGTGCGGGACAAATCCTGAAAATCAAACAAACCCTGTGGATTTGGATCTCAATGCAGCTCGCACAGAAGCTGTATCCACATTCGCCTCGTCCTTAACCGAAACACTAGTTGCTGTTCCCTCAACATCTCCCACGCTGACAGTAGAGCCCACATTCACGCCAGAAGAAGGCACAGCCACACTGGAAAGCACACCAACCGCAAATCCCTGTTACAACCTGTTTTATCTTGAAGATGTTACCATTCCTGACAACACACAAATGAAGCCTGGTGAAGTATTTACTAAAACATGGCTTGTTCAAAACACTGGCGGATGTGCCTGGAGAGCAGGTTTCACATTTCAACACGTTGGTGGAGATGCAATGCGCGGCGACACCATCACATTGACTGAAGCAATTCAAACAGGCTCAAAACGTGAACTTTCAGTCCAACTTGTTGTTCCAAGTGGACAAAATGGATTAATTCAAGGCTCGTGGCGCATGGCAGACGAAAGCGGAAACTTTTTTGGAGATACGCTGTCAGTCAACATTATGGTTGGAAGTGCAGCAACTCCCGTTGTAACAAATACACCTTAAATTTCAGAACAATCCATTAAGCAAAAAAGACAGGCAAAATCCTGTCTTTTTTGCTTAAAACCAATCTCAACATTGGCGGCAAAATAAATTGTTCTAACTATTTTCCAGAAAAAGCCCGACCAAGATAATAACCTACGCCAATTACAAAAACTGCAGGAGAAACACCTAACAAAAACACTCCAATTCCACCCAAAATGCCGCCAAAAAGCATGCCAAACATGGTAAACGGCAGGCTAATTACAAATGCAACCACCGTAGCCCGATAAACAGCAGGGTGTTCGCTCCGGCGCAAAAAATAGATCAGCACAATGCCGATCAAAACGCCAGCGAGAAAAATAATCACATAATCAATGGCCGAAACATCCGCATTCGCACCGCCAAAACCAAGCAAGAATGCCACAAGGCTTAATATAACAAACATCAAACCTGTTGCAAGCGACCAAATAAAGGAGAGCTTTTTATCCATAGGAACCTATCCTTCAACACAATAGTATTACTCAATTCAAATTCCTGCATTACTAAGAATAGACATGATCTCTGATAATGCCATCGTCAATTTTGGGTGCTCAATATTAAAATGGTCGATTGTGTCCTGTAAGCGCTGAAGAATGGATTCATCGCTCTGAGCATCCGATTTCTGCAAGAAGCTATCAATATCTGCTGTGATATTTTCCAGCAACTTGCGCCCCTTTTCATCCTGGGGGTCAACTTGATCCAACTCTCCCTGCAATTGCTCAAGGAGCTCCCGAATTTTATTTTTTGGCATGTGGCACACTCCCATTGAGATAGTAGAGTTTACGAGAATCTTTCTCACCCATTTTACATCCTTTTAAAGGACGCAAACGGAAAATCATCCTAATATTTCACGGTCTGTTTGCTCAATCTCCTCCAATATCTTCTGTACCTCTTTCTTCACCTCAACTGTAGCACTGGGCGTCATGGAAATGAATTTAACCATATCGCGCGCCTGTCTCAAAAAATCCCTAACGGCCGCAATGTATGAAAGGTCATTTCGACCCAATTCCGAAGGGAGGGGAACATCTCGGGCTTTTTGTATCAATTGTCGGGCGCGGATGAGGCGCTCTGCAGCTGGGATTAGTTTCGCCATAATATATCTCCCTTAAAACTATTCTTAATAACGAGGAATCAAAACAAATCAATATATAAAACTATCTTGGATCGTACAAAAGTCTTCCAAATTGTACCTCACCCAATCAACACTTAACAAAAATGATGGGGAATGCTATTTATAACTTGTCAGACCATCCCTTTAATTGTATGATTGAAAAAATTCAAAATTGAAGAGTTGCCTGGTAAAAACAATGACAAAAATCATGATCGTGGATGATGACAAACTAGTTACTCAACTGTTGGAAAAACTGCTAAAAATTGACGGCTACGAAACAATCGCAGTGAACGACAGTTCCACAGCAATTGAAATTGCAACATCGGTAAGACCCGACCTTTTTCTTCTGGATCTGATGATGCCGCAGCCCGATGGTTTCAAACTCTGCAGAATGCTGCGCCAAACGCCAGAATTTTCTTTTACCCCCATTATTATCATCACCGCACTAGACGATAGCGACAGCAGAGCCGTAGCATTTGGGGCTGGCGCCAACGACTATATTACCAAGCCGTTTCACCCCGACGAACTTGCTGAAAGAATTAAAGAACTTCTTATTTAGTTATTTTCAAATAAAAGACATGCCCCCAAATTTGGGGGCATGTCTTTTATTTGATTACCTACAAAATCTTGAACTACTTCAAGGTGCGGATAAAGGAAACTGCCTGCCAGATCTGCTCGTCGGTCAAAACACCTTTCCAAGCAACCATGCCAGTGCCTTCTTTACCGGTATTAATGCGCCAATAAAGATAGTCATCGCCAGCGGTGGCCTGAAGCACAGCAAGGTTCTTCGGGGCTGGGTCAAGAGCGGCGCCTGCAGGGCCATCACCATGTCCCTGAGGACCGTGGCAAGATTCACAATTGGTCTTGAAAACCTCAGCGCCAGCCGCAGCGGCATCTGCACCAAGGGGATTTGTCTGACCAGCAAACTCAGCAGGAACAGGAGCCAAAGTGGCAACTGCATCCGCACCGCCGCCGCAAGCGGCAAGCACAACAGCGGACAAAACTAAAACAGCAAACAAGACTTTCTTCATCGTATACCTCCAGTTGTTATATATATCGAATAGCGGGCAAAATTATATTTACTTTGTGAAATTATTTACAGTGACTTAAGTTACACATTAAATGTGACACTCGTTAACGAAACATGGTACAGATTACTTAGCTTTTCTCCCACCCTTTAATTCCTTTTGCAGCTTTGCCAGGCTCTGCCAATCACCTTTTGCAGCGAGTTTCGCTTGGTCGATCCAGCCTTCAGGGCTCATCATTTGCATCCCAGCTGCATCAAGGCTTTTCCGCAAATCACCCACCGGAGCATCAGCTAATTCTGCAAACGTTGTAATCCCGCCCTCTTTCAGGACTTTTGCAACTTTAGGGCCAATCCCTTCGATTTTTGTCAAATCATCAGCGTTTTTCTGTGCTGACTTTTTCGCCTCAGTCACCGCCTCAACCTGTTCCTGTTTTCTCGAGCCTGCCCACCAACCGACAATGACCACCAGAAAAAAGAGAGCCAGTCCAAGCATCAAAAACCATTGAAGTTCCGTATTCGGACCTTCACCGCCTTCAGATAACAAACGCAATGCAAGCATATCCGCCTCCAAAAGTATTTTTTCTACTTATAAGGGAAAAAATGGGACATGTCAATTCTTAAGGGTAAAATACCCTCCAACTTACTTGGGAGCTGATTCATGAAACTTGGAACCTGGCAAAAAATCATAGTGATCCTTCTTCTACTTATAGCTGTACTGCGAATAGCATCCAAACCTTCAGCAGACCACCCCTATTACGCCGCGGACTTAAACTACCCACTCGTCATCGCCCACCAAGGCGGAGATGGCCTCTGGCCAGGCGACACCATGTTCGCATTCCAAAATGCTGCTACCCTTGGCGCAGATGTCCTCGAAATGGACGTTCACATCACCAAAGATGGCATACTCGTTCTCATGCACGACGAAGCCGTGGATAGAACCACAGACGGCACTGGCGAGATCGAATCCATGACATTGGAAGAACTCAAAAAATTAGATGCTGGCTACGATTGGTCAACTGACGATGGCGCAACCTTCCCCTTCCGTGGGCAAGGTGTCACCGTCCCAACCATGGAAGAAGTCTTCACCACATTTCCAGACATGCACATGACCATCGAGATCAAAAAGACAAACGCTTCGATGGCAAAGCCGTTCTGTGAATTGATCCGCAAGCATGACATGCAAGACAAAGTACTGATCGCTTCCTTCCATGATGAAAGGCTGGCAGAATTTCGTGAGACATGCCCAGAGGTCGCCACGTCCAGCGCAAAGAATGAGACAACTGCATTCGTCCTGTTGACCAAGCCCTTCCTTGGCAGTTTCTATTCACCAAAGTTTTTTTCGTTACAAGTTCCTGAAGAATCCAGTGGAATCACCGTCATGACTCCCGCATTCGTAAAAGCCGCTCACGAACGCAACCTCGCCGTGGAACCGTGGACAATTAACGATGCAGAAACAATGAAGAAATTCATTGCATGGGGTGTGGATGGCATCATCACTGATAGACCCGATATCATGCTCGAAGTGCTGGGAAGGTAAAGTCAATGACAGGTTATGAAGAATCCATCAAACTTATTCGGGCTCAGAGAGACAAAAAGATAGCGGCTGATCCATTGCACTGGTTGAATCTGGCAGGTTTATTTTGGCTGGAAGAAGGCAAAAACTCTTTTGGCAGCGATGAAACCAATAAGATTTCCCTGCCTACGTTTTCTCAAGCGTTTTGCGGCATATTCCAATTCAAAGATGGACTTGTCACACTTCACCCTGCCAATGGCATAAACATCACCGTCAACGGAACCGCACCCGAAGCCCGCCCATTGCGGACTGACCGCGAGAAGACACCGGACCTGATCAACATTGGCTCACTGACCATGAAGATCATCATTCGAGGCGGTGCCCCGCTCGTGAGAATTTGGGACAGAGAATCTTCGGGTATCAAAAA
>CAZHOX010000159.1:0-7160 GCA_964534345.1 uncultured Anaerolinea sp. | reverse complement strand
ATATTTCAAACAATGACATTTCTGCCGCTGTAGAAAAAATTGCAGACTGGATGGATTCCACGGGCGGTTTGTATATGCTTGAGTAAACAAGATACGAATAAGCACAGCTAACGTATCTCAACAATATTGCAACCGTTTTTTCTTGCACTCCAACATCACGATAGGTATACTTGCCCTCATGGAACTTGACAAAATCGGACGCTACGAAATCAAGGCTGAACTTGGACGCGGAGGCATGGCAACCGTCTATCGCGGTTATGACCCGCGCTTTGAACGGGAAGTCGCCATCAAATTCCTGCCGCCAGAGCTTATTCACTCAGACCCGCAGTTTCGGGTGCGTTTCGAACGTGAAGCCAAGATCATTGCACAATTGGAACACCCATCCATCGTGCCGGTGTACGATGTGGGCGAGGAAAACGGACAGCCCTATTTTGTCATGCGCTACATGGGTGGCGGCTCTCTCTCTGAACGGATCAAAGCAGGGGTATTCAGTGTTGAAGATGCGGTGAAAATCCTCGAACAAATTGCCCCAGGTATGGATGAAGCCCATTCCAAAGGCATTGTTCATAGAGATTTAAAACCTGGCAACATTCTTTTCACCAACAAAAACGTAGCGCTAATTTCAGACTTTGGCATTGCCAAGTTCACACAAGGGGAAGCCGGCAACATGACCGGCAGCGCCATCATCGGTACACCGGCATACATGGCTCCAGAACAAGCCGGTGGTGAAGCCGTGGATGGGCGCGCCGATATTTATGCGTTGGGTGTCATCCTCTATGAAATGGTGACGGGCAAACAGCCATACAAAGCAGATACTCCGCTGGCAGTTGCAATCAAACACATGACGGAACCCGTCCCGCGTATTTTACAAGCCAACCCGAACCTGCCCGTGTGGATGGAAAAGGTCATATCCACAGCCATGGCAAAGAGTCCGGATGACCGCTTCTCCACCGCCGTTGAAATGGTGGAAACGATCAAAGCCTTCCTGCGCGGCGAATCATTGCCGGCAACCCTCAAAGCCGAAAAACCAACCCAGAAGATCTCGCCTTTCAACAAGACCGTTGTTGAAAAACCTGTTGTAGAAAAAACATTCGTTGCAAAGAAAAAGAACCGCAGCCCAATATTTGTGGCGGTGGGCTTGTTTGTTTTGGCTGTGCTTGGGGGTGGCGCATATCTATTGAGCAGTACCCTGCTTCCGCTTATGAAAGAAGCGCCCACTTCAACACCAACCCAAGAGCAAGCCACATCTGTGCCGATTGTCATCGAGATCACGGCAACCCCATCCACTCTTGAAACAGCCACCGAAGCGCCCATTGCCGCCACCGAGACTCCCTCCGGCCCAACGATCCCCGTCATCGGCGGTGCAGATAAGATCGCCTTCATTCGGAAAAACGATATCTGGATGATAAACATGGACGCCAGTGACCCGAAGCAGCTCACCACCGATGGCGTTGCCAAGTTCAACCTGCAATGGCTGCCCGATGGCAATACGCTTCTTTACATGAGCGGCAAGACGGTTAAGACCGTGGATGTGGAAACCCTGCGTGAAGAAAGCATTTTCAGTTTCATCTCTGCTGAATATTTTGAATCCTTTAGTGTCTCCCCCGATGGCACTCAGGCAGCGCTCGTCATCAACCGCGAATTATTTGTAGTACCCTTTGATCTTGAAATACTTAAATCCATCAACAAAAAGAGCGCCCTGCTGGATCTGAAAGGCTGCCTTTTCTATAATGAACTGGCGGTCAAAGCCGCAAAGTGGTCGGATGATGGCTCACGGCTTGCGATCAAATACATTGCCAATGTCAATGGAAAGTTTGCAGATGCAGTGCGCATCATGGATATTTCAAAATGCAGTGATATTCCCCCAAATCGCATCGACGATTTTCCAAATGGCCGCTTCGGTTTTGATAACGACATCGTCAATTACGATTATGACGGCGACCTGCTCTTCTTCATCAACAGCAACATCCGCAACGGTGGCTTTGGCGATCTCGTGTTCTACAATTCCTCCACCCACAAATTTCTAGCAGCAGCTCCATACGAAGGCAATTGCTGCTACCGAGATGCAACCTTCAGCCCCGATGGCACCTACGTCATTTTTGCATTTCAGGATATCAGGCTCGGCGGCGAAAGCCCAACCAACCTGTATTATCTCCCTGCCGACACCCTCGGCCAGGCGCGTACCCTCGAACCCATTCCCCTGCCTGAAGGCTTCTTCACCCGCACCGATGCGCCCATGCCCGTCCTGCGCCCGGCACAGCCCTAAAGCGCCTTCACAATTTCCTGCGCCAACGCAGGCCCACGATAGATCAATCCTGTATACACCTGCACCAGCGCCGCCCCCATACCGAGGCGGCGTTTTGCATCATCTGGATTCATGATGCCGCCCGCACTCACCACAGGGATCTCTCCATTCACACGCTTCAAGGTTTGATGAAGAACCGCCTCGCTCTTAACCGTCAGCGGACTGCCGCTCAACCCGCCTGATTCTCCCTTTTGGTTTGACCTCAATCCCTCGCGCCCGAGAGTCGTATTCGTAACAATGACACCATCCATTCTTGAAGAGAGGATGGCTTCGATGGCTTCATCCAATTCTGCTTCGCTTAGATCTGGCGCGAGTTTTACAAGAATGGGAATGCGCTTCTTGTGATTCGCCTGTTCGATCAAACGCTGCTGATGCAACTGCGAAAGCAATTTTTCCAACGCTTCACGCCCCTGTAAATTGCGGAGACCAACCGTATTCGGCGAGCTGACATTGACGGTCAAATAATCTGCAAGGCCTGCAAAGTTTTGCAGCAGGGCAAGATAATCAAATACAGCTTCCTCATTCGGCGTATCTTTATTCTTGCCAAGATTCACCCCCAAAACTGTATTCCAATTCTTTTTAGCAGCCTGTTTTTTACGTGGAGAAAAGCCCGTCACGCGTTCGATCCAATTCGAGCGCAGGCTGGGGTTCAATTGCATTTGCACAAACTCCGAGCCTTTGCTCGGGAAACCCATGCGGTTGATCACGGCATCATCTTCCAGCAGGCGGAAAATGCGCGGGGACGGATTCCCAGCCTGAGGTTTAGGCGTGACCGTTCCAATTTCCACATGGCCAAAGCCAAGGGCGGAGAGTCCCTTAATAGCAACTCCATCCTTGTCATATCCTGCCGCGAGGCCAACGGGATTTTTGAAATCGAGACCGAACACATGCACAGGTTTGGATGGCACTTTGAATTGCTGCGCGATGAGCCAGCGCAGCGGAGGAACACTGCCCGTGATGCGTAATGCTTGTAGGGTAAGTGCGTGCGCCTGTTCAGGATCGAGACGAAAAAGGTAAGGGCGAAGAAAGTTATACATGGCTAATCAAAAAAAGCGGGGCGGGTTGGATCTTGCAAGTGGGCAATGGCTTCAGCGATCATGTGCTCATCTGTTCGTGCGATGGAAAGCGGAGGCAGGTTGGCAGGGTCAAAAAAATCAACTGCAAGGGTTTCATGGTTTGTACCTGTTTCGCCGCCCAGCAGCTCACACAAAAAAATGATCTTGTACGCATGAAAAAATTCCATCGGTTCGACGCGGTTGGCGTCGTACACCGCAATCACCTTCGCAGCGCGGACTTTCAGACCGCTTTCTTCAAGCACTTCGCGCTCCACCATTGCAGAGGGCAAATCTCCAATATCTGCCCATCCGCCCGGCATGGCCCAATTGTTATCTGCGCGCTCCTGCACGAGCAATATCTTTCCATCACGAAAGACGGCGCCGCGCACATCAATTTTTGGAGTGGCATAGCCCGACTGCATGGAAAAAGCCTGCATGATTTTTTCTTTTTGCAGCCCCGTTTTATCTGCGATCATCTCCGCTGACATTTCCTGCAAGCGGCGGTAGCGATCCAGATCATATTCATTTTGGCAATATGTCAGCCCGGATTGCGAGATGGAAAATAACTCGCGGGCAAGTTCCAACCATTTTGGAGAAAATGATTCCATTATTTTCCTTTTATCCCCTTCTTCAACATTTCTATCGTTTTTAGGATGCGTGACTGCAAACGCGCCGCCCCACCTGCATTTTGGATGATCGCGATAAACGTATATTTATTTTTCATTATCTTGTATTCCTGACAATTCAGTTGTTTCGGTCAATTCCGCATTTTCAAACATGCGCAGGTAAAAATCCTGTCGGGATAAGCCTGAACTGTCGCGAAGTGCAACCAGTTCTTTTTTTGTGATTCCCTCTGGCATTTCAGGCAATTTGAATTCCTGCAACACGGCAACACCGCTCACACCTGAGATGGCATCTTCGATGCGCCTTTTCTGTCCTGCGGAAAGAGGACTTGGAATCTCGTCAAACGCAAACCACTCCACCGCTATCGTTTCGCCTTCCTGACATTTAATTTCGCCGCCAACAGGTTTTGCTACGAACAACACCACATGGACTGGGGCCATATTGCTCAAGCGGGAATAGATGCCCACCAGACTCGTCAACTCTACATCAATGCCTGTTTCCTCTTTTGTCTCACGAATTGCAGCTTGGGCAATACTCTCCCCGTCCTCAACACCGCCACTTGGCAAAATCCAAGTCTCAAAATCATCCCGCTGGGTTAGCAGGATCTGGTTTTCATGAATGACCGCAACGTTAACTGCCAACCCAGCCATATTAATTCCTTACTTGTTTTGTTTCAAAAACTCTCTTGTTGCGGCGATCTTTTCTTTCTCTACTTTGCCGTTGCTTTCCCAATACTCCAGTAATGCAGAGATGGTCAGCACCGCGTGCATGGCATAGCCTGCCTGTTCGAGGGATTCCTTCGCGCCTGATTGACGATCCACCAGCACGACCACATCTTTCACAAGCAAGCCTGCGCCTGTCAGTTTTTCGATGGCTTCAAATTTGCTTCCGCCAGTGGTGGCAAGGTCATCAATAATGACGGCGGTTTCACCTGCGTGATATTCACCTTCGATCTCGGCTTTTGTGCCGTAGGCTTTGGCTTCCTTGCGCGGGTAGATCATCGGGTAATTGCCAGCGAGGCTGATGGCGGTGGCGATGGGAATGGCCGCATAGGGCAAGCCAGCCAGCCGCTCAAATTTCAACTCGTTGAGCAGGGGCAGGTATGCCTGTCCGATCTGTTCAAGCAATTTGGGGTAGGTGATGATCTGACGCAAGTCAATATAGATGGGTGATTTGAGTCCAGATTTCAGGGTGAATTCGCCGAATTTGATACAGCCAGCATCCAAAAGACCATCAGCAAGGGCGGAGAGACGAGCATCGAGTTGCGTCATGTGTTTTCCTTTTTCTCTTTTTTTGAATTTCGGGAAAGGATGCCTTTTGCAAGCTCCTCTAAAGACCCGACCTGTTCAATGTTATAGCGGGCACAAACCATATCCACATTCCCTTTGTGTGGGAAGCCTTCGGGGCAGCACACGATCATCTTGCCGCTCTGCCCAAACAAACCAAACTCCAGCAGAGAGATGGGAGACTCTGAGGCAGAGTCAAAATACAGGGCGATCACATCTGCTTTCTCAAGTCCGTTCAATTCCCATGCAACCTGCTCGCTGAATTTCGGGTCATCTTTGGTTTGCTTCCAGGAAGAGTCCCAATCATCGCGCCGCGGGTCGAGGAAGATCATGTTGTTGTCTTTCAACTTTTTCATCAAAGCAGCCCGCCAATCGTCCCCTGCAACACTGCCAGATAGAAACACTAAAAATCCATCCACAAGGTCCGCGGGAGCTTTGATTACTTTAGCCATGTCAGTTCTCCTTAAGGCTTCGTTTGAAATCTAAAATTTGATCACGTAATTCGGCGGCAGCTTTCCCCGGGTTTTCGGCGCGGGCAATGGCGCGAGAGACAGGTAAAAGTACGCCCTTGCCATCTTTGCGCAGCCCTGCCCTTAGTGTTGTTTCCAGCTCGCCGCCCTGTGCGCCAACTCCGGGTGCGAGGAACCAGAGGTCTGGCACAGCAGCACGGATCATTTCCATGATCTGCGGGTGTGTTGCCCCAACAACCACGCCCACGTTATTTTTCTCATTCCATTGCGCAGCCAGTTTTGCCACATACAGATACAAGGGCATGGGCGTATCTGACCCCATGGGCATGACGAGCAAATTCTGCAAATCCATCGAACCGGCGTTGGATGTTTTGCACAACAGAAAAACACCCTTTTCATGGTCTTTGATGAAAGGTTCAATGGAGTCTTTGCCAAGGTACGGATTTAATGTGATGCAATCTGCGCCGAGGGTTTCAAAGGCAGATTGGGCATACGCGTCGGCTGTGGATGCAATGTCTCCGCGCTTCGCATCCAGGATGATGGGGATGCGCGAACCCAAGCGGCTTGATTCTTCGCTGATGGCTTCGATGACGTGTTTGAGGGCGGTCCACCCTTCCGCGCCGAAGACTTCAAAGAAGGCTGAGTTGGGTTTGAATGCCGCAGCGTAGCGAGCTGTCTGCTTGACCAGATTCAAGCAAAAGTCCAGAGCGGAGGCGGCGGTTGGTTCTTTTAGATCGGGGATGTGAGGGTCAAGTCCAATGCAGAGCAGGGAGGATGAGTCATCCACCCGTCTTTCCAAAAAGCTGAAAAAGGTTTCCATGAAGTTTCCTTATAAAATACAGGTCACGTTTTTGAACGTGACCTACTCGATGATGGATTCCCACTTGCTTGTATTTTGTGGGATGTAACGCGCTCCTGAGATTTTTGGTTGGTCCCAGAAGTCGGCGTCCCAAATATTTGCTCCGTAGCCGTGACATTCGGCAAAGAGAAAATCAGCGGGCAGGGTATCGGGTAGTTTACATACGGGCGATTCGTAATTTACATCGGGTATGGTTGGGGCTGCGCCTTCGCGGGTGTTTGTGAGGTTGGGGGTGGGGATGCAATCTTCAAACCAGCCGCCGAAGACATTTCCATCGGGCAGGCGGCAAATGGATTGGTCTTCCACTTTCGCAATGGAGTAGGTGTAGGCGTCGTAGATTTTTCCGTTGGGGCTGATGAGGCGAACCGTGTCACCGCCATCACTGAGCAGAATATTGGTTTCCAACGCGAAGAAGACGACTCGCTGACCGGGTTTCAAGGTGACGTCTGGCAGTGTAAATGGGTCTGAACCAAAGTTTAATTCGTCATCCAGTTTCCAGCCTTTCAAGCTGATATCAATGGAGGTGAGGTTTTTGATCTCGACGAATTCATCGAAGACATC
>CAZHOX010000158.1:0-7189 GCA_964534345.1 uncultured Anaerolinea sp. | reverse complement strand
AATTACCAATTACCTTTAGGTGTATTAATGGAATATTCCTCAATCAACCTCCAGGAAAAGCTCTCTAAGTTCTCTGAACACTGGTCGCCAAAGATCATTGCCCAGCTAAATGACTATCACCTGAAATTGGCAAAGGTGCTGGGAGAATTTGTCTGGCACGATCACCCTGAAACAGATGAAGTCTTTATTGTCGTCAAAGGTCATCTGGATATTCTTTTTCGCGATGGCAAAGTCTCATTGAATGAAGGCGAGATGTTCGTTGTTCCCAAAGGGATGGAGCATAAACCTGTTGCTGAAAACGAATGCCATATTCTGTTGCTCGAACCTGCTGGCACTGTAAACACTGGTGATGTAAAAGATAACCTTACCGCCCCAAATGATGTCTGGATATAAGAAAAAATGAACCATATCAAACTTTTATTTTTTGCAACCATACGTGATCGCGCAGGAACCAAGTCTCTGGAAATGGATATCCCTGCGGATATGACGATCCAAGGCTTGAAAGATAAACTTTCAACCGATTATCCGAACCTGAAAGATTCGATGAAGTCTGTGCTTATCACCATCAACCGCGAATATGCGTTTGATGAAGCGATTGTCCCAACCAATGCCGAGATCGGCATGTTTCCGCCTGTCTCTGGAGGATAACTTTCAACATGGAATCTTCAGACCTGCCAACTATTTATTCCATCACTGAATCCGAAATTGACCTGAACGACCTGCTCGAAAAAATCACGCTCACTAGCACAGGTGCAGCAGCCATTTTTACCGGCATGGTGAGAGGCGTAACCACTCGCGGCATTGCTCATGAGACGGAATTTTTGGAGTATGAGTCTTATGTTCCTATGGCTGAAGCGAAGATGAAACAGGTTGCAGATGAGATTCGCGCAAAGTGGCCTGTCATTGAGGGCATTGCCATTGTCCAGCGGATCGGGAAGTTATACCCAAGGACTCCAACGGTTCTCATTGCCTGCACCGCCGCACATCGTGACACAGGCGTCTTTGATGCTGCTCGCTATGGCATTGACCGCCTCAAGGAAATTGTGCCGGTCTGGAAAAAGGAAGTTGGTCCGGGGCATGTAGAATGGGTGGAGGGCGATTACATCCCTAAACCGGGTGAGTAGCCGAGCATGATCGGGCGGGGATATACTGACTGAAACAGATTCAAGTACGAGCGGGGAAAGAGGCGCAGACCTAATTTCCAGCGTGACGATTTTTATCCAATGGGGTTTTATATTGAGCTTCAATATATTTTATTAAGATTATCGCTGGAGGAGAAATGCAGGATCGCATTGTTATTACGGGGATGGGGACCGTCAACCCGCTTGGTTTAAATGTTCAAGGAACCTGGAACAACTTAATTGAAGGTGTTTCTGGTGTTGGGCCTATTACATTGTTCGATTCTCATGCAGCTAATTTGCAGGTGCATATTGCCGCAGAAGTAAAGGGATTTAAGCCCGAAGAATTTATGGATGCGAAGGAAGCCCGCCGCCGTGACCGCTTTGAGCAGTTTGCGGTTGCTTCTGCGAAAGAAGCTTTGGCTCAATCGGGTTTGGAAGTTACGGAAAAAAACGCAGGCAGGATCGGCGTTATGATTTCCTCTGCTATTGGCGGGCTGCATTCTTTGCAGGAAGCGATATTGACCAACCATAAGGAAGGCCCCAAGCGCGTCAGTCCATTTTTGATTCCGATGTTGATGGCAAATGGTGGCGCGGGGATGGTGGCAATTGAGTATGGCATCAAAGGCCCGTGCTTTTCGGTGGCTTCTGCCTGTGCTTCAGGTTCTGATGGGATCGGTACTGCTTTAATGATGCTGCGAACCGGCATGATTGATGCAGCATTGGCTGGTGCGGCTGAAACGACAATTACCACAACTGGTGTTGCGGCATTTGACCGCGTGGGTGCAATGTCTCGCAGGAATGATGATTACTCCATGACTCCTCAGCCTTTTGATAAAAATCGTGATGGCTTGGTGATGGGCGAAGGTGGAGCCGTACTGGTGCTTGAACGTGAGGCAGATGCCAAGGCTCGTGGCGCAAATATTCTGGCAGAGTTGGCCGGCTATGGAGCCACAGCAGACGCATACCATGTCACTGCGCCTCACGAACACGGTGCAGGAGGTTCAGCTGCTATGCTCATGGCTTTATCTTCTGCCAAGGCAAACACTGATGAAGTAGGCTATATTAATGCGCATGGTACAGGCACTTTATTGAACGATCAGGCTGAGACGCGTGCCATAAAATCTGCTTTTGGTGAGCTGGCATATAAATTGCCCATCTCTTCCACAAAATCCATGACTGGGCACATGATGGGTGCTACGGGTGCTCTCGAAGCCATTTTTTGCGTGCAGGCAATTCGTGATGGAATTTTGCCTCCCACCATTCATTACGAAACCCCCGATCCTGAATGCGATTTGGATTACATCCCGAACAAGGCGCGTAAAGCCAATATCTCATTGGCGATCAGCAATGCCTTCGGTTTTGGCGGCCATAATGCCGTGTTGGCGATCAGAAAATACAGCTAGTGTTTAGCTTGTGATATGAGAAAATGCGTGCTATAATCCGCAGTCGCGAATTTTGGAAACCCATATCATAAGTAAGGAAGAACGAAGATGGCAGATCTTATCAAGGCCGTTGAGGCCAAAATCAACGAAAAAATCCCGCAATTGAACCCTGGTGATACCGTCAGTGTGCATGTCAAGATCAAAGAAGGTGACCGCGAACGTATTCAGGAGTTCAAGGGCATTGTGATTCGTTTGCGCAAGAGTGGCAACGATGCCAGTGTCACAGTTCGCCGCATGGCCTCCAATGGTATCGGCGTGGAACGTACTTTTCTCCTTCGCTCACCGCGCATTGACAAGATCGTTGTCGAACGCCATGGCAAGGTTCGCCGTGCACAGCTTTACTTCATGCGCGAACGCACAGGCAAGAGCGCTCGCCTCAAAGAAAAGTTCGACTAGTCAAATACTCAACCCACAGGGTTTCTGAAAAGCCCTACAGGATAAAACCCTAAAGGTCTTCAAAGCCTTTAGGGTTTTTCTTTTTGGAGAAAATATGACCAAACCACTTATTGGAATTACAACCCGCAACAACAAAGACAGCGATGGACACCCAATAACTTCGCTTCAACATTCATATCTTCGGTCTATTATGCAAGCGGGCGGCATTCCCGTTATGATACCCAATATTTTATCGGAGGAAGATTTCCTCGATTTATATTCCCGACTTAATGGCATTCTCTTCTCTGGCGGCGGGGATGTCTCTTTGGAATATTTTAGCGGCTCTGACCACCCGAGAATTGGTGAGGTGGACGAATCGCGGGATACTACCGAGATCACTTTAATGCGCACCGCTGTCAATGATGGCAAGCCAATTTTAGGGATTTGCCGTGGCGCTCAGGTGATGAATGTGGCTTTAGGTGGCACGCTGTACACGCATATTTATGATCAATTCAAGGGAGCGCTTGACCATGCTTACCCGGGTGATTTACGCCGAACCCTTGTCCACCCTGTGAATGTGGATGAGACCACACGCTCTGCAGAGATCTTCGGTGAGACACTTTTAAATGTCAACAGCTTGCATCATCAAGGTTTGAAGGATATTGCCCCAGGTCTGAAGGTTGCAGGTCATGCTCCTGATGGATTGGTTGAAGTTGTTGAGATTCCAGATCATCCATACGCTGTGGCTGTGCAATGGCATCCCGAATGGTTGACAGATCAGCCTGCCATGCAGAGACTATTCAAATCCTTTGTCGATGCTTCGATAAAATAAAATTCTTGCAAATGAATCTGCGCGAACGCCTGCTTGAAAAATTTATTAACATCTATCCGCCGCTTGTTGGAGCGGGGATCCGTTCCCGCTCCATTGATGAACGCACAGTGGATGTTGAAATGAACTTGACCATGTTCAATCGCAATGTGGTTGGTGTGCATTTTGGAGGCTCTCTGTACGCCATGTGCGATCCGTGGTTTATGTTGATCTTAATGCGGCTGCTCGGAACAGATTACATCGTCTGGGATAAGGCTGCAAGTATTCAATTCAAACGACCTGGGCGCGGAAAGGTAAAGGCGCATTTTCATATTCCAGCAGAGCGGGTGGAACAAATTCGCCTGGATGCAAATCAGAATGAAAAGATTGAGCCGACTTTTTCAGTGGATGTTCTCGGTGAACAAGGGGAAGTTGTGGCTCATGTTGAGAAGCTGCTATATGTCCGCAGGAAAAAAAGTCAGTTTGAATTGCAGAGTATGATTCCCAAATGATAAAATCCAATAATCCCATTGGCATATTTGATTCTGGTGTGGGGGGACTGTCTGTTTTGCGTTCTATTCGCGAACAAATGCCGAACGAAGGGGTGATCTATTTTGGCGATCAGGGGCATGTTCCTTATGGCCCTCGTTCAATGGAACAGATACAGAATTTCTCGGAAGGTATCACTCGATTTCTGCTCGATCAAAACGCAAAGATCATTGTAGTGGCTTGCAACACGGCCTCTGCCGCAGCGTTGAAATATTTGCGTGAGACCTTTTCTGGCATTCAATTTGTGGGTATGGAGCCTGCCGTAAAACCAGCGGCAGAGAAGACAAAGACAGGCAAGGTAGGTGTGCTGGCAACGCCTGCCACATTTCAGGGTGCTTTATATGCTTCTGTGGTGGAGCGTTTTGGTACGGGTGTAGAGTTATTTCAGCATACTTGCCCTGGGTTGGTGAGCCAAATTGAATTGGGAGAATTGGATACCCCGAAGACCCGTGCGATCCTCGAAGATGCTTTACTGCCTATGTTGAGAAAGAATATCGACACGGTAGTGCTTGGCTGTACACACTATCCGTATGTGATTCCGCTTATTGAGCAGATCGTGGGAGAGAATGTTCGGGTGATAGACCCGGCTCCTTCGGTGGCGAAACAAGCCAAACGTCTGCTTGAGGCGGGTGGGGTGGTGAATCTTTCAGGAGCAGAAAGCAATATCCAAATCTTTACTTCGGGGGATGTGAAAATCGTCGAATCGGTCTTGCCTAAGTTGTTGAACGAATCTGCCTCTGTACGATCTGTTACGTGGAAGAATGATCGAGAGATTCAGTAACCTCGGCTCCCATTTTTTTCATATCCTGAAATAGCCTGACAGGTTCGGCAATGTGTCCCATCATGTGGACTCCTGCTTTGCGTGCGGTGCCATCAAGATATTGAAGCAGGTAAGCGACGACGGGAATGGCAGTGAGTTCGTATCCATCTGGGTGCGCGATTCGTACTTGCGCCTCTGCCTGCCTGCCGTTCCATAGGCCTTTGGCTTCCACCTTGAGGATCACCATGTAAGGCGGTTTGGATTTCCCCATAGCCCACCACATTAATTTGCCAAGCGGGCGGATGCCTCGCTTCGGCGCGAGCTTGAGGCCAATGAAAACGATGGGGGTGATGATGAGGTCTGAAAACCAGTTGGAACCAGCAATATAAAACCCAGTTTCTTTGAGTGTGGGATACATACTTGGAATATCGCGCAATTCATCGAAGAACATCGAGTACGCGGTGCGTTTGCCGAACTCGCCTCCAAAATTGAAGGGACGCGAATCCCACTCGGTGGGTTTTGTCCATGCGCCTTTTTTGTAAACCTGGGCTTGATAATCGAGAAAGCCTTCCATGAGTTCATCCACGGCTTCGGTGTATGGGATGTTTTTCATGTTGAGGTATCCGGCTGTGACGGCGGATTCGATGCTTTCCAATTTTGTGGCGGCGTAGCGGATCATGGCTGCGGGCAGACCTGGGTGAAAGCCAGCTTCTGTGATGAAGCAAAGCCCGGCTTGTTTGATCTCATTTCGCACGGCGAACAATGCATTTAGCTTTTTTGATGAGAGTTGCACATCCAAATAATCTACACGGGCGTTGATGCAGGCGCGGATCACTGTTTCAGCGTGGTGAGTGGTTGGGGCGGCAACCAAGCACAGGCTTATGTCGTGAAGCGCACGGGTGAGGCTGTCCAAACTGGAAGCATCTGCTTGTCTCACCGTCACATGCGAATTGCTTAGTTCATCTGCGAAGGCTTGAGCTTTTTCCAAACTGCGCCCAGCGATGACAATCCTTGCATCTGTTTGTGCAAGCAGGTGTTTGACAAGGAATTTACCCGTGTATCCGTACCCGCCCAGAATCAAAATTGTTGACATTGGTTTACTCTTTTTCAGGTTTGACCGCCAGCAAAGTCAGGTTTTTCCCCATCTCTCGTAATTCATTTTCATCTTTGAATTTCATCCCAGCCATCGCCATGACGGAGCGTGTGTAGGCGGGCTTTTGTCGATAGAAGCGGACTAGCAATTCTGCTGCGCCCTCGGTGGTGAGTGCCCCCGCACGGGCTTTGAATTTTCTGCGCCCAACCTGCGCTTCAAATATTGGGTTGCTTTGTATGTTCTTGTACCAATCGGCGCGCGTACCGTAGGCGGCTTCGATGTAATAGGTGTCGTTTGCCTCGTTGTAGTCCATCACATCCACCATGGTCTCGCGGCGTTTGCCTGTTTTTCGTCCAATGGTGGTGATGAGCATCCATTGGGCGCCGATCAGCCGCTCCCAACCGCCGAAGCCGAGTTTGTGCATGAGAAGTGGCGTTTTGAAGAAAAACTTTAGCAGTGCGCTCGGGCGTTTCTCTAGACCCTGCATAGGTTATCTCCCTGTGAACAAAAATTTGAAGAATGTCGGCAGCTTGTTAATGCGCGGCCAGAAGGCAGGAGTGTTCCTGCGATATTCTGCATAGTCAGGGAAGCGTTCCAGAAGCTCTTTTTCTTCTACAAGCCGAATCCAACCTGTGAGACCAAGCGGCAGTAGAACTGCAAACGAGAGGGCGTAAATTCCCATGTTCAAGCAAGCCAGCCCAATTCCTATTCGCAATGCGCCAGCGTAGACGGGATGGCGAAGCACGCTGTAGATACTTGTGTTGACGATGCGGCTTTCTGCGGGGAAATAAACGTAGAGCATGGTGAGGTAGTCAAGGCCGAAAGCGAAAACGGCGCGAATCCACAGGGTTGCGCCAACGATTACAAGAAGCCAGCCAAGAGCAGATAAGGTGATCGTAATGCTTGGTTGCGTAAATTTTGGCCCGTTCATGTAAGCGGTGTGCGCTAATGCCGCAAAAATGACTGCCAGCCCCGGAACCACAAAGCGCACAAAGGCTTGTTGAAATGCCATCGCTTTATATGTTTCGAGGAAGATTTTTT
>CAZHOX010000157.1:0-7215 GCA_964534345.1 uncultured Anaerolinea sp. | reverse complement strand
CCTTTTTGATTCACCAACGTATAGATCTTCGTCAAGATAAAACCTCCATCAAACAGCTTTCAACTTCTTCACGGGTTGGAATTCCATGCAAACCAACACGGGTCACAGAATGAGATGCAAGGCAGGTTGCAAAACGAGCGGCC
Source organism: uncultured Anaerolinea sp. (assembly GCA_964534345.1). Lineage (GTDB taxonomy): Bacteria > Chloroflexota > Anaerolineae > Anaerolineales > Villigracilaceae > Villigracilis. Next base: position 7,072 of record CAZHOX010000157.1, on the reverse strand, counting down.
TCCCAAGGGTCGCGTGTTTGATTCAAACGCACAAAAAAGGCAGCCGCAAAAATATCGCCTGCGCCCGTCGCATCCACTTCTTTAACAACAGGAGCACGAAAACGGCGGCGATCTCCATTCCAATGCAGAACCGAGCCCGCCTCTGCTTCGGTGAGACAAAGGACTCGTGTCTGGTGCGCCATTGATTCGGCAAGTTCCAGATCGCGATTGATATCCTCGATACTCATTACCACGCCTCCCGCCCGACCGAGAACCTGCTCGCTGTTTTCCCAGGCAGTGGCAAACACCTTGCCATTTTCATCCCAGCCGCGCATCCATCCCTGCGGAGTGACACCAACCAAAGAAGCAGGAAATCGTTCTGCCAACCCGCCATCCAATTCCTGCGCTATGGGTGCAAGATGCACAATAGGAGCATTCCGCCACGCGTGCGGAACATGCTCATACTCGATCTGTGCAGCTCGATGGTGCAGTGTTTGCTTGCGTCCATGTTCTGTATAAACATTTTCAAAAATCGTGCTGCGCTCTGTTGGGATATTGACGATCTGAATGCCATCCAACGGCTGTATGGGCGCATCCTCCCCCACTGAGGTGACAATACCCACGCTCATCCCCATTGCACGCGCCGTCAAAGCTGAATATGAAACCGTCCCACCGAGCTGTACACCTGATGGAGTCAAATCCACTGCGACATGTCCCAACACAAGATATTCCACTGGCTGAAGAGGGGCAATTTCTGACATGCGTTGAATTATACCGTAGGGAAATCTTTCTTCTTTCCGTTTTTTAGCCTCAAAAAAGGAAAGAAAAAAAGAAGACCGCCTTTCGGCGATCTTCTTGAATTTATTCTTTCGGCAAAATTACCACTTTACGGTGTGGATCTTCCCCCGTACTTTCTGTAGTGACAGCGGGATGTCCACGTAGTTCAATGTGTACCACACGGCGTTCGTTGGCGGTCATTGGTTCCATGGTCACTTTTCGGCCAGTTTTGGTCACCTGGTCAGCCATGCGGTTAGCAAGCTGACGAATCTGCTTTTCGCGGCGGGAGCGGTAGCCTTCCACATCCACGGTCAACTGCACCCATTGCTGAGACTGTTTGCCAACGATCAAAGAAGCAATGTGCTGGAAGGCGGCTAATGTTTCGGCATGACGCCCAATAAGCGCACTTAGATCTTCTCCGCGCACATCCACCTGAATGCTACGGCGGTCATCGGTGCTGGCATCGTCATAATTGGCTGAGACTTGTGCCTTCATACCAAGATGATTAATTAATTTGGAGACAACCTCTTCGGCAGTATCCAAGAGCTGGTCGTGGTCTGCGCGCTCTATTTTTTTGGCAGGAGCAACAGGTGCAGGCTTCTTGTCTGCGTGGCGGGGTTTTTGTTCTTTTTGTTTGGTGGCAGATTCTGCTTTTTTGGCAGGAGTCCCTTTCGGGGAAGATGCAGGCTTACGGTCGGCGCGAGGCGCGGCTTTTGGTTTTTCCTTCACCTCTTCGGTGGGCACATCCACAACAGGTTTGTATTCTACAGGCGGCGGATTCACAGTCAGGCGTACGCGCACCTGACGGCCGCCAAGCCCAAATAAACCTTTTGTGCCTGAATCTAAAACTTCAATGGAAACAGCGTCTGCTGTTAGGCCAAGTTGAGAAAGCCCTTGTTGCAGGGCTTCTTCAACTGTTGGGGCGATGATCTCAAGCGTAGTGCGCTCGCTCATGTTGCCTCCCTACTTTTTTGTAGTGGTGATTGTTTTGCTGCCGCCGCCAAAAAGATTGCTCCAATTGGCACGGCCAGTAGCGGCGTATTGAACCACGCCGAGAAGGTTACTGACGATGAAATAAACCGCAATGCCAGATGCGAAGTTCAATGCGAACCAGCCGAGCATCAGAGGCATGTAAATGCTCATCATCTTTGTCATCTGAGCGCTTTGATCGTTGGGGTTGCTTGAAGCAGGCATGGTGAGTTTGGATTGAACCCAGGTGGTTAGCGCCACAACGATGGCAAGTGTGGGGAGGGCAAAGCCAAGTATCTGGATGGATTCAGGGCGGCCAAGATCCATCCATAAGAAGGTGCTGTTGAGGGGGATGATGTTCTCAACATTTTGGAATGGATACACGGTGCGGGCAAGCTGCAACATGTCAAACGGAGTTGCAGAAAGAGCGCGGGTGATACTTTGGTATAAGCCGATGATGATGGGGAATTGCACCAGTGTCGGCAGGCAGGATGCGAAAGGATTGATGCCGCGATCTTTATAAATGCGCATTTGTTCCTGCGCAAGTTTTTCGCGGTCTTTTGCATATTTCTTTTGAATTTCGATCCATTCCTTGTCGTTCTGTAATTCCTGCATGGCTTGCGCACCTTTGACCTGCGAAGCGTTTAGCGGCCATGTCAACAGTTTGATAAGAATGGTGAATAAAATGATCGCAAGACCAAACATGTGCGGGCCATGACCAAGAGTGTCATAAATCCACAGTAAAAGATTGGTCATGGGTTGAATAATAAGAGTTTGCCACATGGGTAAGTATCCTTATCCTTATTTCTCGGGCGTAAACGTCCAGGCTTGTTTTCCTTCTGCATCAAAAGCAACGAGGGAGAATTCAGCCTGATAGGGCGCCACGAGGATCAGATCGCCAGAAACGACGGGCGATGTGTAAATTTTTCCACCGGGAGTCTTTTCCCAGATAATCTTTCCATCACGATCCAGAGCGAAGAAAGAACCCGATTCGGTCGCAACATATATCTGGTCCCCCACTACAAGCGGACTCGCTACGATGGGGCCATCGGGTTGAACGGCATCCCAGTTTTGGCTGCCGCTTGAAAGGTCGAGCGAGTAAATAACGCCGTCCAGATCAGCATAATAAAGTGTTTCGCCATCAAGAGTGGGAGTACCCCATATCCAATTATTCGCAGTGGCAATGGCTTCATGCTGCCCATTGGATTGGATGAACTCCACAGTGGAGGCAAAGGAACCGATATAAGCGCCTTTTGTTCCAACAGCTGGGCTGCCAGGAGCTGCGCCTCCCAAGTCTATGGTCTCGTTGACCGCACCGCTGGCAGGATCAATGATATGCAAATGATGATCCAGTGAAGTTACGAAAAGAAGAGAACCGTCTGTGGATGGCGTTGCCCACAATGCGCCGCCCAATTGAATTGGGTCTGCGACTTGCTTGCCGCTCAAATCAAGAACATAGAGAAAGCCGTCTGTATTTGGGGCGTAAATGGTTTCGTTTAATACAAGTGGAGAAGCCATCCATGCGCCTTTGGCGCCTGTGAAGTTTTCTGTCCAGTTCTCTTTTCCGGTTGCAGGGTTAAGACTGAGGAAGGGGTGGTTCGTACCCGCGCTTCCAATTAATAACTGCCCATCTTCTGTGAGAACGGGGTTGGCATAGAAAAGGATTTTGCTATCTGCTTCTGCAGGGTAGCGCCAGATTTCGTTGCCATTTTTCACATCCACTGCGTAGATGAAGGAGCCGCTAGAAATATAGGCATGTTCTGCATCTGCGGCTAATCCGGGCCAGTTGTTGGAAAGTGTCCGCCCGCCGCTGCACGCGCTGAGAATGATTGCTCCTAGAGCCAACAAAAAAAATAACGAAAATCGTTTTGTTTTCAAATTTGAATTACTCCTTACATGTTGTAACCGCCATACACATGACGATAATTATTTATTTAACAGGGTCGTACCCACCAGGGTTGAAGGGGTTGCAGCGCAATACACGCCAGACCGCCATTAATGAGCCTTTTAGTGCGCCATACTTATAAACTGCTTGATAACCATAATGTGAACAGGATGGATAAAAACGGCAGGTATTTGCGGGCAAGCCCGGTGATACCACCATTTGATATAAACGAATCAAGGCCAGCACAGCAATGCGCGGCCAGTTTGCCAGGTTACGCGGCATATCGCGCAAACGCGGCTCATGAGAGTAATCATGGAGATGGAATTGATTTTGAGGATTCATCCGGAGGACTCGTCCGCAGGGAGGATTCTTGCACGTTGGAGGAGATTAAGAAGTGCGGAGCGGGTATCTGTCAGAGTGGCAGTAACAAGCGCAGGTCTGGCGATCAAGATCAAGTCCCAGCCTGAAGCGAGTGAGGGAATCAGCGGGCGCATGGCTTCTCGTAAAAGTCGCTTGGCACGATTACGATGGACAGCCGTCCCTGTTGTTTTCCCTGCAGCTACCCCTACCCGAACGTGTGGGGCTGTTTTGCCGCTGGCTTGTGTTACTAACACAACAAGCGGATGGGCATAGGACTTGCCTGTTCGCCGCACCCGCTTGAAATCTTCGGATCGGGACAGTCGAAATCTTCTCTGCACCCGTACCTCAATGGAGATCTCCGCGCCTAAACGCGAAGAGACCTACCAACGAGTCTTCTTAACATGCTCGTTGGACTTGACTGTTAGCTTGTAGCGGCCCTTAAGGCGGCGGCGCTTGAGCACATTGCGACCATCAGCCGAGGCCATACGTTTTCGGAAACCGTGTACACGCACGCGGCGGCGGATCTTGGGTTGGTATGTTCTTTTTACCATTCGAAATACTTCCTTCTTATTAGATGATTGCAATCCCCATATCAGGGAGTTGGCTTGTCAGTTAGAGGCGCAAAATTATACCTCAAGGACTTTGATTCGGTCAATTTGGATTCAATGCCTCTTTAAAGTACTTATCCCATATTCTTTGCTTTTTAGACTCTTCAATAAAGGAAGACTCAAAAGCGAAGCGGTTGCACAGGGCAATGTCTTCCATACTCATGCCAAGGATTTCATGAGCAATACGGTATTCATTATTGACATTCGTTTCGAGGACTTCAGGATCGTCCGAATTAATGGTTACGCGCACGCCAAGGTCGAACAGCTTTTTGAGCGGATGCGCCTCGATCTTCGGGACAGAGTTGGTCAGGTAATTTGACCAGGGATTCACTTCCAGAGTTATCCCCCGCTCCTTAATCAAGTCCACGGCTTGCATATCTTCAATACTGTGGATGCCATGGCCGATGCGGTCAGGCTGAAAATTATGAATGGTGTCAACAACATACGAAGCTGGCGTATCTTCACCGGTATGGATGGTCACTTTCAGGCCTGCATCTTTGGCTTTGAGAATTGGCTTGATGAAATCTTTTGCGGGAAAAAACATCTCGCCATCAGCAAGGTCTACAGCCTGAATATGTTCTTTGTGGCGAATAGCCCAATCGGTGGTTTTGACACATGACTCCGCGCCCATGCCACGAGATGTAATGGCGATAATTCCAATTGCCATATCGAATTCATTTTCAGCTCGTTCCTGTGCACGGAGCAGGCCCTCGAGGCCGGCATCCCAATTTACGTTATGGCCGTGGAACGCCCAATCCGGCGAGAAGCGAACCTCAAATAATTTAATATTTTGTTTCGCGCAATCTTCAAATAATTCCCATGCAATACGCTCAAAAACAGCAGGAGAGGTGATGCTATTTTGAAAAATCGCAAACGCATCCAACACAGATTGCAGGTCGCTCATTTGATTATAGACTTTGACATGCCCATCTAATTCGGCAGTTTCAAAGGAAGGCAACTGCAAATTGAATTCGCGTGCAATGTCAATGATCGTCTGTGTGCGAATTGCGCCTTCGAGATGGCAATGGATTTCGGTCTTCGGGATACTGTTATATTTCGGGTCAAAATTTTTCATGAGAAACCTGTCCAGAATTAATTAACCGCGGATAAACACAGATGAACACAAATAAAAAGATTTTTGATCTGTGTTTATCCTATTTATCTGTGGTTACATTTTACCCTGCCGCCAATTGCAACACCGTCTGTAACAGCACATTCGCGCCATTCACGCAATCTTCCCATTTTGTAAATTCACGCGGCGCATGGCTGGCACCATCCACCGAAGGGACAAAGATCATCCCTATCGGGCAAACATCCACCAGAGATTGCGCATCATGAATCGCACCTGATGCAAGTACGGTACTGGAAAGCCCCACTCCCTCACACGATCTCTGAAACGCCTGTTGAATTTCTGCGCTCATTAAATTTGGAACATGCTTGCCAAGCGGCTCTGCACTCAACTGCAAACCGAATTGCTCAGCTTTTTGTTTGGCAAGCTGCATTAATACCGTATCCAATTTTGAAAGTTGCTCAGCATCTGGTGAACGGAACTCCAACAAAAAGTCTGCTCGGGCTGGCACAATATTTGAAGCCCCGGGAGCAAACTCTAGCTTGCCAACATTCGCAACACAATTTGGAAAATCCTGCATCACAGTTTCACGCGCCGCCAGAATAAACGCCGCCACCCCCTGCCCCGCATCAAGGCGGTCTTCCATGGCTGTTGACCCTGCATGGTCTGCCCGCCCAACGTAGCTCATGCGATACGAACCATAGCCAACAATCGCAGAGACCACACCAATATCAATGCCCGCACGCTCCAGCCGTTTGCCTTGCTCAATATGCAGCTCCAAATAGCCAGCCACAGTTTCCTTCGGGCGCTTTGCCTGCAACAAACCTGCTTCCGTCAAACCTGCACGAGCCAGTCCCGCCATAAAATTTTCACGTCCGCTGTACGGGTTTTGCAAATCTTCTGGATGAAGATGACCAGACAGAGCACTGCTCCCAAACAGACTCAAATGCGTGCCTTCTTCATCTGTGAAATCGATCGCTTCAAGATTTAACTTCAAGTTGATCCTGTTTTCTTTGACAGTTCTCAACGCCTCGAAAGCCGCCATCACACCAAGAGCGCCATCAAACCGCCCGCCTTTCGGCACAGAATCAAGATGTGACCCAAAGAGAAGGGTTGGCGCATCCGCATTGCCGCATGAGAGAAAAGCAGAATGATTCCCTGCTCCATCTGTGCGGAACTCGAAACCAGAGTCTTCGATCTGTTCACGAAACCATTTGCGTGCAGCAAGGTGCGCTTCACTGAAAGTGGTGCGGTTCACGCCGCCATCGCCTGTAGCGCCGATCAATGCCAATTGGTTAAACGAATCAAGCATACGGTCAGAATTGATGCGAAGAGTGGAAAATGATTCAGCCATGAATAAACGTCTCCTTTTGGTGGCTGGAAGTCTCTCACAATCAGTCGAGTCCGTAAAGACTTTTGATTAAA
>CAZHOX010000156.1:0-7316 GCA_964534345.1 uncultured Anaerolinea sp. | reverse complement strand
CGAAGGCGGTACTTCCAGGTGACCAACATAATTTACTAGCGACCTCTGCGGGATGCTACAGCAGCAAAAGCGATCATCAACACAGGCAACAGGATGACAACGACGACTGTGTTACCGAGGAATGCCGGGGTAAAGTAACCAACCAAGGCTGTGTTCCAATCCAATCCACCAATGAATTTTTCAGTGACGGATGCAAACAACATGCCTACTACAATGCCGGCAATACCGTATCCTACAGCCTTCATAATGTCGCCACGTGCACGGAAATCTTTGATGGCGCCCATTACCAAACCAGCGACCAGGCCCATCAAACCACTGCCCAGACTCCAGTTCCAGTAAAAGCCCCAACCACTTAATGCATCACCGAGGGTGTTGCCAATGAAACCGGCGAGCAAACCAACCCAGGGGCCATAAGCGGAAGCGAAAAAGATCAACACAGCAACTGCAGGACGAAAGGTTACGTTACCGGCAGCGGGCAAAGGGAAGATATTGGTAGCCCATGAAAACACACCGTATAGTGCTGCGCCGATCGCGCCATATACGACCTGTCGGGTTCCAAATTCCCAAGTACTCTTGTCATTCATGATATTCTCTCCTTTTAATTTAGAAATTGGACGCAAGCTGACCCTATTTAATTAACCCTGAGAGCGCGTACGCGTTACAGGGGAAATCACGAAGAAAACTCAGCCAATGATTCGGCGGGTAAAAATCTCTTTGTTTTTTCGATCAGTTCCAAGTTTAGATGAAGAAGCGAGGTAGGGCGAACACGATATCTCGACAACAAGTTGACATCGCTTAGTACATCTTCAGGCTTCCCATCCGCCACGATGTGCTTATCACCAAAAAGAAGAACGCGGTTTGCGTAGGTAACGGCGAGGTCGAGGTCGTGGGTGATAAACAAGGTGGATTCAAAATTTGCAGAGAGGATCGAGCGCCTATCATCAGCGGCACTGCACAATGCATCCATAAAGCGTGTGTAGTTGGCAAAGTCCTGTCCGGCAGTCGGCTCATCCATCACCATGATCTTTGATTGCATGGCAAGTACGGCAGCAATCGTTGTGCGTTTTTGCTGGCCAAATGATAATCCTAATGGTGGGTAGTCGGCAAAGCCGCTTAGGTTTACAGTGGCCAGGCTTTCCATTACGGCTTTATCCATTGGCTCTTTTTCAAAGCCAAGGTTTTTGGGGCCAAACTCAAGTTCTTCACGCACTGTGGGAGCAAACAGCATATGGGTTGGGCTTTGGAATACATAGCCAAGCACACGTGCAATTTGTGCAACGCTCATCTTTCGTGTGTCTTCACCTTGTACAAGCACACGACCTGAGGTGGGCTTGAGCAAGCCGATGGCATGTTTAACCAATGTAGACTTACCAGCTCCATTCGGGCCAAGGACGGCGATCAAATCGCCGCGGTTGATCTTTAAATTGACATTTTCGAGAATCAGAGGGTATTCTTCATCGTACCGGAAGCTAACGTCTTCAAAGACCACAAGAGGTTCACCGCTTTCCTCAGCTTTGTGGATATGCGGCGCCGCAACTGGGATACTCTGCTCTTTGACTCTTTGTACTACCCATTGCGCCGGCAGTTTTACCTGTGTATGGTCAATAACCGGCGGCAGGCTTTTGATCGAACCTAAATATTTCACACGGCCATTTTCCATGTACAAGAGGCGGTCTGGTTTGATTTCAATGGCATCTTCTACGCGGTGCTCGACCAAAATAATGGTCTTGCCTTCATCTGCCAGGCTGCGGAAAATCTCAAGGGCTTCATGCGCAGAGGCAGGGTCCAGTGAAGCAAGAGGTTCATCCAACAATAAAATTGATGGGTTCATGGAAAGCAAACCAGCCAATGCAACTTTTTGCTTTTCCCCACCAGATAGATTGAAAGTCTCACGCTCGCGCAAATACTCGATCTTCAAGCGTTTGAGTGCTTGCTCTACCCGTTTTTCGATCTCTTCGTGAGGAAGGCCAAGGTTTTCCGGGCCAAACGCAACCTCGTTATATACATTACTGGCAACAATTTGGCGCTCTGGGTCTTGTAAAAGTGTGCCAACAACTTGTGCCATTTCGGAGATTTTCATCTCCGCCACTTCTTTTCCATGAAGCAGGACTTTTCCACTGCGCTCGCCGCGATAGCTACGCGGAATTAAGCCATTGATGCTGCGCGCCAGAGTGGTTTTGCCGCATCCGCTTGAACCGGCAATTAAAAGTAACTCGCCCTGTTTGAGCTCAAATGAAATATTTTCAATTGCAAGCTCAGGGCGGGTACGATATTTAAACGACAGGTTTTCAATAACAAGAGGGGTTTCACTCATGGAAGGGTTTCGGCATTCTCAAATATAGTTGAATTTATGTGACAGTCGCTCCAATTATCTGGATAATTGGAGCGACTGTCAAGTAGGAGATTAAGCGCCACAACAGCCTGGCATTCCGCTGGGAGTCAGGTTATTTCAAAACAATATATAAGGCGTGAATAACTCCAGGCAGATCAAACATAAGGGTCAGCAGAATGTTCAACCAAAATGTGCCGTCGATCTTACCTGTTTTCATGTAAACAGCAAGCGGCGGAATGAAAAGTGCAACAATCACCTGCAATACTTTGTTGTCCATTTATAAACTCTCCTCTTTAATCAGTTTGCTAAAATATTTGCTCATTATACAATGCATTAATCAACCAAGACTCTTGGAATAATTACCCGAAACGCCGCACCATTTGACAGGTCTGGCTGTAAGAAAATTTTTCCTTTTAAAACATTCACCACCAGATTATGAACAATTGCCAGGCCAAGTCCGGTCCCGCCAATGGCGCGAGCCGTGGTGAAGAAAGGTTCAAAAATACGAGATTGGTTTTCTTTGGGAACTCCTTTGCCGTAATCCTGAACTGTAAGGCAATAGTGTTTATCATCTGCCAATTCTATGCTTACATCTACCTCGCCCCCAATTCCATTTGGGTAAGCATGCCGCTCAGCATTCGTCAATAAATTGATCAGGATCTGAGATAACACACCGCGATATCCCACCCAGCTTTTTTGCTCAAAAGCCAACCGGTTGATAAAATTCACCGCGATCTGCTTCCGCTTCAAATTGACCAACACTAAACTGACAGTTTCTTCCACCGCCAAAGAAATATCAAACAATTCCTTCTCTTCCATCAATTGGCTGACAGATATTTTCTGAAAATCCTGTACCAACTTGTGAGCGCGTTCCACATTACGCTGCATCACTTCAAGCGACTCGGCAATATCTGCTGCACGCTGAATAGTCACCTCTTTTGGGGCAGCCAGCTCGCGCGCCATAATGCTCACAGCTGTATTAATAATCCCCAAAGGTGTATTAATCTCATGGGCAACTCCGGCGACCATCTCAGTGAGGGCACGTTGTTTTTCCGCCTCCATTTGAGCAGCAAGAGTACGCTTCTCAAGAATTCGTGAAAATTCACGCTCATTTGCTATATGCATCTGTTCGCTCATCGTCAAGAAAACCTTCAAGATCTCTTCCGGCGTTGAAACACGAACAATCTCAAGCAATAACTCGCGGTCAACAGCGAGTAATTCACAATCCTCCAAAGCTGTAGCCGTCACCTGATGAGGCTCATTGCTCAGTAGGCCAGCCTCATTAAAAACTTCATAACTTGCATACTCACCCAGTTTGTCCTTTTCCCCATTTTCATCCATCCGCCCGATCTCAACTCTACCACTGACAATAAAATACATCGTGGATGAGTGTTCCCCCTGGCGAAAAATAACCGAATTCGCCTGCACAAAAATACTTGATGCAGCATCAGCAATTAACATCAGTTGTTTTTCTGAAAAAGGTGCAAATAATGAAGACCTTTTCAAAACATCAAGGTTGATCATGCTTTTCTCTCTTGCCATTGCTGCATCAAACCGCCTGTATAAATTGGTGTCTAAAATCTATTTTATTGTATTATCTCTTCTTCTCAAAAGCCTTCTTTGTAACTTTCTTAACAGGCAAACCACAATATTTTCTTAAGTTCACTTTTTACTTTTTAATGGCAATTAAACACCAATTACCTCGATCAAAGCATCATAACTGGCGGGAATAATCTTGGGAGATTGGAACGATTCAGTGATGATGGATGGATCTTTCATCCCATGCCCTGTACACACCACTACAACACGCTTTCCCTTCGCATCAAACTTCCCGACAGTTGATTCTGCCAATAGGCCAGCCAACCCCGCAGCAGATGCCGGCTCGACCCAAACCCCTTCCGATGCCAGTATTTTCTGTGTGGACAGTATCTGCTCGTCTGAGACAGCAATAATCCTGCCTTTCGATTCTTCCGCGGCCTGCAACGCCTGCTCTCCGCGAGCCGGCTTGCCTATACGAATGGCTGTAGCAACTGTCTCTGGCTTCTCAACAGGATGCCCCAAAACGAGCGGCGCTGCCCCAGCCGCCTGAACACCCAACACCTGCGGCAATCCCTTTTGATATTGCTTGAAGCCGGCCCAATACGATGTAATATTCCCAGCGTTGCCAACTGGCAAGCACAGCCAATCGGGCGCAGAGCCGAGGTCATCACAGATTTCAAAGGCTCCAGTTTTCTGCCCTTCGATACGAAATGGATTTATAGAATTGACCAAAGCAATCGGTGTCTTTTGGGTGATCTCCACAACAAGTGTGAGCGCATCGTCGAACGAGCCTTGGACCTGAATCACCTCAGCCCCATACGCAATGGCCCCAGCAAGCTTCCCTACGGCCACCTTGCCCTCAGGAATCAACACAATCGAGCGCAGGCCTGCACGAGCCGCATACGCCGCCGCAGAGGCCGCTGTGTTGCCCGTAGAGGCACATATTACCGTCTTTGCCCCGCGCCCCACAGCTTCACTAATGGCGGCGGTCATGCCGCGATCCTTGAAGGATCCTGTAGGATTCAGTCCCTCAAATTTGATGAATAATTCACAACCAAGTTCCCTGCTCAAACGAGGCATGGGAATCAATGGGGTGTTCCCTTCAAGCAGGGAAATGTTTTTGGTGTGGGCTGGTAGGTCGAGATACTGCCCGTAGCGATGGATCAAGCCCTGGTATGTCATATCAACTCCAAAGTTAAGAATGAGGCGATTATAATGTCCACATGATAAAAATCCGAGTCCCCGCTACATCTGCTAATTTAGGTCCAGGCTTTGATTGTCTGGGCCTCGCTTTAAATGTCTGGAATGAGGTTTCCTTCGAGACGGCTGAGAAACTATCCTACACTGTTACCGGTGAGGGCGCGGAGAAATTGAACAAAGGCACCAAGAATTTATTGACAAAGGCCTATGCATTGGTGTTTGAAGTTTGCGGGCATAAGATGGGCGGTACTCAGATTTGCGCTCATAATGAAATCTTAATGAGCAGCGGGCTTGGTTCTAGTGCAGCTGCCATTGTGGCAGGACTATTCGGAGCAAATGAAATGCTAGGCAAGCCACTTAATGAAGTGGAACTTTTGAAGCTTGCCACTGACATGGAAGGCCACCCAGATAATGTTGCTCCTGCCTTGATGGGCGGACTGGTCATTTCGGTGATGGCTCGCGAAGAGATCATCACGAAGCAGTATGAGGTGCCAGAATTAACTGTTGTGGTCGTAAAGCCGATTGTGGAATGGCTGACGAAAACTGCTCGGGCCGTATTACCAAAATCTGTATCTCGCGCTGATGCAATTCATAATATTGGGCGTACCACTCTGGTAGTTGAAGCCTTACGAAATGGCGACCTTAATTTACTTCAAAAAGTGATGGATGACCGCATTCATCAACCTTATCGGTTGCGGCATATTTCAGGCGGTATGGCAGCTTATAAAGTTGCAAAACAATTTGGGGCTGCGGCGCTTTCTGGCGCGGGGCCGTCGATCATAAATTTTGTTTCTCCTGAAAATGCTGAACAAGCCAAAAAGGAGATTGCCCAGGTATTTCAGGAGCGGGGAATTGAAACAAGAGAGATCATCACAAAGCCATCCTGCACCGGTGTTCACCGAATATAAAACTGCCGACCAGATTTTGGTCGGCAGTTTGCTTTTTATTTCTATTTATTTTTTGGCTTTCGGTTTTGGCTTGACCGCTTTCTTGGCAGGAGCAGCTTTTTTAACAGGTGTTACTTTTACTGAGGCTTCAGCGGGTTGAAGTTCCAAGGTCTCAGCTTTGTATGGCTCGCGCAAGTTGACAGGTTTTACATGGTTGTCACGCACGCGCAGGTTGAGCATTTCTACAAATACAGAGAAGCCCATTGCAAAATACACATATCCCTTTGGAATGTGCTGATGCAGGCCTTCTACAATTAGCGTAAAGCCGATCAAAAGCAGGAAGCTCAAGGCAAGGATCTTGATGGTCGGATGTTTTTCCACAAACTCGCCAAGGGGGCCTGAGGTAAAGATCATAACTCCCGCAGCCACGATAACTGCAATGATCATGATCGCCAACTCGTCCACCATGCCAACCGCGGTAATTACCGAATCCAGCGAGAAGACAATATCAAGCAACATGATCTGAATAATGACGCTGACAAAGTTTGCAGCCACCTTTGCAGAGGCCTGACCCTCCTTGCCTTCCAATTTGTCATGAATTTCGTGCGTGCTTTTCCAGATAAGGAACATGCCACCTATAAGCAAGATCAAATCGCGGCCTGAAATACCGATGTTGACGAAAGGCAGGGTAAACAGGGCCTCTTCCAGGCTGATTACCCATGAAAGGGACAGCAGCAACAAAACACGGGTGATGACAGCCAGCATAATGCCAGTTGTGCGGGCTCGTTGTTGATCTTCATGCGGTAATTTACCGGCAAGAATGGAAATAAAGATCACGTTATCCACGCCGAGCACCAACTCCAGCGCAACAAGTGTGAGAAGGGCTACCCACCCGGCAGGGTCTGTAATCCAATCAAAATGTGAAAGCATTTGTAATACTCCTGAAAAAAGATTTCCTGATTTTAATGGCAATCTTGATATTTGAGTATAAAAAACTCGAAAGCTTTGGCTTTCGAGTTTTGCATTTCTACTATTTTATCTTGAACATTTGCGTTAGTTTCATCGCGAGGTTCAAGTCGCCTGCGAGTTTCAACTTACCGGCCATGAAGGCTTGCATTCCATCAAGCTCACCAGTAAAAATTTTTACATAATCAGCAGAGTCAGCGGTGAGTGTCATTTTGGGGGAAGCGTGGGAGCCTTGAGAAACTTCCACTTTGCCATCTTTGATCGTGGCGTACCATTCACCAGGTTCTGCGCCTGTGAACTTGAATTGAATTGTGGCATCCAGGCCTGCGGCTTTTTCGGGGATGAATGCTCCGGGCATTTTGGACATGAGGTCTGCTACGGTTAGTGCCATT